>JASFUX010000001.1:0-47540 GCA_050050115.1 Maricaulaceae bacterium
GTAAGGAAGGCTAAAAGGCCGAACGTTCCTGTCATGTCCATCAAGACGGACGCGAACGCGCGTCCCGCCAGCTCGAAACCGGCGCCGGCGATCATCCACCCGACATAGACCAACATCCACCAACCTGAATAATTCATGTCATGGAAGCGACGGATGCAGAGCACCAACCACGGCGCCATCAACACCCACGCAAGCAAGTTGATCGCCGTCCGCGCGCCGTTTCCGGCGGCGAAAGCGCTCGGCGCCGTTGACCCAAAGAGGAAAAGCACCACGCCGACAGCGACCGCTACGATCGCTATGAACGCAAAGACCGTCCCGCGCCGCGTTCGTCCGTTGAGGATCATCGCCGCTCGCTACCCGACATAGAGCACCTTCTTCGCCGCGGCGACGATGTCTTCCGCATGCGGCAGCGACAGCGCCTCGAGGTTCGCTGCGTACGGCAGCGGCACGTCCTCCTGATAGACCCGCGCGGGCGGCGCATCCAAGTAATCGAACGCCTCGGCGGTCACGCGCGCGGAAATCTCCGCGCCGACGCCGCACACGCCCCAGCCTTCTTCGGCGATGACGATGCGGTTGGTCTTCTTCACCGACGCGATCACCGTCTCGGCGTCGAGCGGACGCAGCGATCTGAGATTGATCACCTCGGCGTCATAGCCCTCCCCGGCCAGCGTTTCGGCCGCCTCAAGCGCGAAGCCGACCATGCGCGAGTGCGCGACGATCGTCAGATCGCCTCCCTCGCGCATCACTCTGGCCTTGCCGATCGGCAGCACCCAGTCGTCGAGCGCGGGAACTTTGAACGTCTCGCCGTAAAGCAGCTCGTTTTCGAGACAAATCACCGGATTGGGATCGCGGATCGCAGCCTTGAGCAATCCCTTGGCGTCCATCGCGTCGTAGGGCGCGACCACCTTGAGCCCCGGCACATGGGCGTACCAGGAGGAATAGTCCTGGCTGTGCTGCGCGGCGACCCGCGCCGCCGCGCCGTTGGGGCCGCGGAATACGATCGGGCAGCCCATCTGGCCGCCCGACATGTAGAGCGTTTTGCCCGCGGAATTGATGATCTGGTCGATCGCCTGCATGGCGAAGTTGAAGGTCATGAACTCGACGATCGGCCTCAGGCCCGCGAACGCCGCGCCGACACCGAGACCGGCAAAGCCATGCTCCGTAATCGGCGTATCGACGACGCGGCGTGCGCCAAACTCTTCGAGCAGTCCGCGAGATACTTTGTAGGCGCCCTGGTACTCGGCGACCTCCTCGCCCATCAGATAGACGTTCTCGTCGCGGCGCATCTCCTCCGCCATCGCGTCGCGCAGAGCGTCGCGAACGGTGATCTCGACCATCTCGGTTCCGGGCGGCACGTCGGGGTCGGTCAACTCGGCCACGGGCGGCCGCGACGTCTTGGGCGCGGCGGGCGCCGGCTTCGGGCTCGCATCCGCGGACGGTGGGGTTTTAGCGCGCGGCGTCTCGGTCTTGGGCTCGTCCGCGCCGTCGAGGAGCGCGATCACCGAGTTGACCTTCACGCCCTCGGCGCCGGCGGGGACTAGGATTCTCGAGATCACCCCCTCGTCGACAGCTTCGACTTCCATGGTCGCCTTGTCGGTCTCGATCTCGGCGATGACGTCCCCGGCGGCCACGGTGTCGCCCTCCTTGACGAACCACTTCGCCAAGGAACCCTCCTCCATTGTCGGCGACAGCGCCGGCATCAGGATTTCAACCGCCATGGATAGGTTCCGTGCTCCAACGCGCCGAGCTTCAGCCCCGCAGAACGGCGCTGACACAATCACCGGAACGGGCGTGAAGACAAGACCAAACGCCCGGCGCAATGCGGGTTTGCGCAAGGGCCGCTACGATTTCCGATTTCCAAAGGACGCCGGAGCGCCCACGCCGCTCGCTGCGCTGCGATAGAACCCTAGCTCGTCAGTCGCGCCGCAAGCCGCGCTCTGAACTTCTCGGCGATCACCGCGGTCGGCGCGGCGAGCTGGCGTTCGACCGCCAGAGTCTCAAGCGCCACCTTGCAGCGCTCGCGCAGCTCGTCGTCCCAGGAAGGGCCGGCCTGCTGGTCGAGCAGCGTGATCACCGTGTGCATCCCGGCGGCGGACAACGGCGTCGAGGCGTCGTTCTCGAGCGCCTCGATCATCGACTCGGTGGCGACGGGGTTATCCTTGTGCAGACCCGAGATCACCTGCGCCGCGGCGAGGCGTTCATTCGCGTCGGGGTGGTCGAGCTTCGCCGTGAGCGCGACGGCCTCTTGCTCCGTCAACTCGCCCTGGGTTCGATTGAGATACGGCGGCGGCGCGGCGATCGCGGCCCTCAGATCGCGGTCTATCACCGCAAGGGCGCTGCCGACGCGCTCAGGATCCGGCTTCAAGGCTCCCATCTCATAGGCCTGGAGGATCAGGTTAGCCGTCTCGACCGGATCGTCGCGCATGACCGAGGCGAGCAATTCCGCGCGGCCGCGCATCTTCTCGACCTTGATCGCGGCCATCGAGCCGAGCGCCGTCGAGATCATGATTGCGAGGCTCAAGACGAAAGCGGCGAAGAACTTCATCGTGGTCTCTCCTCCCGTCGGACATTGTCCACCGACGTCGGCTGAGCGCCACTAAAGACCCGATGTGCGGCGAGATTCGGACAAGATGCGGCGCTGAGCGAAGCCGGCGTCCGCCTGGCAAGCCAGCTTGCTGGGCGCGACCGGAACGCCCTCGGGCGAGAAGGCCGATCCAAAAGTGAACGCTTCGGGCGACGGTCCGTTCGCCTCGAGCGCATCGAGCCGCGCTTGAGCGTCCTCGACCGTCGGCGTCGTTCCGGCGTCGATCCACCACAGCGCCATGTGAGCGCGGCCAAGCGGCGCGAACCACTTCTCGCGCCGGGCGAATATCCGCACGTGCGCCGTCTCATAGGCGAAGTGCGCGAGCGCCTCGATCGACCGCCAAACGCTCATGTTCACAATCACGCGCGGATCGTCCCAGATGCGAAAGGCCGTCGCGTCGCCGGCCTCGTCCTGAAGCCGCCAGACGAAGCCGTCCTGGCTTTCTGCTAGCGCGTTGATCTTGTCGAGTGCGCCGACGAAGTCCGCCATTTCCGGGGCGTCGAGATCAAACCGCGCGCGGGCGACATTGATCTGGGCGAGATGCTTTTCGGTCATTCCCTGCTCCCGGCGGACGCCGCGCCGCTCCGCGTCATGAACAGTCGCGGTGTTCCGTCGCCGTAATAGTCCTCATAGGCGCGCTCCGTCTCAAAGCCCAGCGACTCGTAGACCGCGCGCGCCGCCGCGTTGGTCGGCTCTACGGTCAACACCACGCGCCCCGCGGCTCGCTCCTGCGCCCAGGCGATCCCCGCCGCCGTCAGCTTGCGCCCGACGCCCTGACCGCGCGTCGCCTTGTCGACGACGATCGAATAGATCTCGACTGTCTTCGGATCATCGACCCGCCGACCGACAAGGAGATAGCCCAGCACCTCGTCATTCCGCACGGCGACCAGAAATCCGTCGCCGAACAGGCCGAACGCTTGACGGAAGAAATAGAGCGGGTAGCCCTCCTCCGCGCCCATTTCGTCGCGATCGAGATGCGCGGCGCCGGTAAAGTCATCGAGCGTCGCGGCGCGGATTATGACGTCGTCAGACATCGGCGCCGGCTCTTCGCGACCTAGCCCTCAACCAAGACATCCGTATAAAGCTCGCCCGGATCGGGCTCGGGGCTTTCCTTGGCGAAGTCGACAGCTTCGGCGACGATCGCCTTGACCTCCTTGTCGACCGCCTTGAGGTCGTCCTCGCTCGCCCAGCCGGCTTCGAGGAGCTTGGCCTTGGCGAGCTCGATCGGATCGGAGCGTTCGCGGACCTCCTGGACCTCCTCGCGGCTGCGGTACTTTGCTGGGTCGGACATCGAGTGACCGCGATAGCGATAGGTCTTCATTTCAAGGATGTACGGCCCTTCCCCTTTGCGCGCGGCCGCCACGGCGCTTGCGCCGGCGGCGCGCACGGCGGTGACGTCCATGCCGTCCACCTCCTCGCCCGGGATCGAGAAGCTCGATCCGCGACGGTGAAGGTGCGTCTCGGAGCTGGCGCGCTTGACCGAAGTGCCCATCGCATACTGGTTGTTCTCGATCACGTAGACGATCGGCAGGCCCCAGAGCTCAGCCATGTTGAAGCTCTCATAGACTTGACCCTGGTTCGCCGCGCCGTCGCCGAAATAGGTCAGGCACACGCGATCGCCGCCGCGGTATTTGTTGGCGAAGGCGAGGCCCGTGCCGATCGAAACCTGCGCGCCGACGATGCCATGGCCGCCGAAGAAGTTCTTCTCGCGGCTGAACATGTGCATCGAGCCGCCTTTGCCTTTCGAGTAGCCGTCGGCCCGGCCGGTCAGCTCGGCCATCACCCCTTTGGGATCCATGCCGCAGGCGAGCATGTGGCCATGGTCGCGGTAGCCGGTGATGACCTCGTCGCCGTCCTCGATCGCCGCCTGCATTCCGACGACCACCGCTTCTTGACCGATGTAGAGATGGCAGAAGCCGGCGATCAGTCCCATGCCGTAGATCTGTCCCGCCTTTTCTTCGAAGCGGCGGATCAGCAGCATGTCGCGGTAGAACTTGAGTAGCTCGTCCTTGGTCGTTTCGGCGGGCGGCTTCTCAGCGGGTTTGGCGGCGCTCTTAGAGGCGCTCTTGGCCCTGCTCTTGGTCGGTGGCTTGGAGGACTTGGCGGGCATCGGCGTCTCACGGCTGAGTTCACGAACGCCGCGACGTTAATCAGCCCCGTAGGGCCCGTCCAGCCGGGCGCCTGCTAGCGCCGCGCAGCAGCCGGCACGACGATGTCGCGCGGATGGCCCATGCCCAGAAGCGCCCGGGCGCGCTCCTCGACGTAGTCGAGATCGAGGGTCTCATCGCGCAGCCGCATCGCGCGATCCTCGAGGTCGGTGCGGACCGCCACGGTCTCATCGAGGGAGGTTTCGAGCTCGGCGATGCGGTGCTGGTAGCCGGACCACGCCAACAAGCCGCTCTGCCCCGTCAGGGCGTGTCCACCGAAGTAAGCAATGCCCGCGGCGATGGCGAGCGTGGGCGACCAGCGGCGAAGCGCACGCAGCATAGGCTTGACTCTCAAACGGCGACTGATTCGGACGCGCAGAGAATCATTGCAGGCTTAACAAAGCGTTTCCGCAATTACGCCGCGAAAGCGTAGTTTTCGAACTCCGGCGCAACCTGACGCGCCTCACGCGCCAGATGCGACAACAGCCGCCGGCCGGCGACGTCCAGCGTCTTGGGATCGCCGAGGCGTTCGATGAGCCATTGGCTCTCGCCTTGATCGACCTCGTCGATCGCAGCGCCGCCCATCAGCACGTGGCAGCCGACCGCCTTGGCGAACAGCTCGGGCCAGGTTTCCGCGTTGTCCGCGTCGCAGGTGATCGTCCGCATGGCGAGCAGCAGCTCAGCCTCGTCGCGGGAGATGACGATGCCCTCGTCGCCCGCCGGGCCATAGAGCACGCGGCGCAGCAGCTCGACTTCGTCCCCGTCGACCAGGCCGTCGGCGCGGACTGTCTCATAAACGGCTTCGAGCGCGAACCGCGTCAGCGCCTTGGGGTAGCTCACCGCGCGGTCGAACAGGCGCATCAGCACGCGGCGCTCGACCGGATCGAGCACCAGGCCGCCTTCCTGCTCAAACGCCTCGATCAGCGCAGCCACCTCGGCCGAGCCGACCGCACGCATCTCGCCGGCGGCCCAAGTCTCGTCGCGCTCGACCGTCTTGCACCAGGAGAACGGTGAAGCTGCGCGAGCGACGTTCTTGAGCGACTGGACATAATCCGCCTTGAACGTCGTATCGAAGCTCGGCGCCTCACGCTGCAGCGCGAAATGATCAGCCAGGGCCTCAACCAGAAAATCGGCCCAGCCTTCGCCGGCGCCCTTCCCGCGGCCTTCCCGATGCATGATCAGGAGCTTGCGCGCCTCGTTCGCGTCGATCCGTCCGTCCTCGTACATCGCCCGTCGCAGCGCGATCAGCGTGTCCGGATTGACTTCGGCCAGCTCGTCGAGCTTGTCGAAGACGGCTTTCATCATGTCGCCCATGCGCGTCCGCTCCCCGGCGAAAATCCCGCGCGGAGACTAGCGAAGTTGCGTCGCTGTTCGGTTAAGCGGCGTGGTTAGGCGGAAGTTAATCGCGCTAGCGCGCGGCGAGCGGCGTGAAGTTCAAGTGCATCCCCGCGTCGGTCATTAGCGTCTCGCCGGTGATCCAGTCCGGACCGTCGAGGGCGAAGAACTCGATCGCTTGGGCGACGCCTTCGGGCGTGCCGGCGGCCTTTAGCGGCGTCGTTTGCTCCATGTAAGCGCGCTGTTTCTCAAAGGCCTCTTCGTCCATGCGGTCCTTGAACCACCGCGTGCCGACATAGCCTGGGCACACGGCGTTGACGCGGATTTCGGGCGCCAACGCGCGGGCGAGCGAAAGGGTCATGGTGTTGAGCGCGCCTTTGGAAGCCGCGTAGGCGACCGACGAGCCGATGCCCGCAACCGCCGCGATCGAGGAGGTGTTGACCACCGAACCGCGCCCTTGACGTTTCATCGCCGGCGCAACGGCGCGGATCATCTGGAACGCCGAGATGACGTTGAGCTTGTAGATCCAGAGGAAGTCGTCCGCATCGAGACCGTCGAGGTCGTCATGCTTGACGTGCTTGGTGCCGCCCGCGTTGTTCACCAGGATGTCGATCCGCCCCCAGGCGTCCTCGGCCGCCTTCGCCAGCGCCTTGCAGGCCGCATCGTCGGTGACGTCCGCTTGGACCACGATCGCCTCGACGCCCAGCGCGCGACAACGTTCGCCGGTGGCCTCCGCCTCGTCAGCGCTCTTGGAGTAGTTGATCGCGACGTTGACGCCGCGGCGGGCGAGCGCCTCGGCCGCCGCCGCGCCGATCCCGGTCGCCGACCCGGTGATAATCGCGGCCTTGCCCGCGTGCTCGCTGTCTTGCTTGGACATGGACGGCCCCTTCTCGCTTGATCTTCCGGCCCGGTGTTAGCACGCCCGAGCGGAGGAGCAACGGAGCCGTTGAGACCTCTAGGCGCTCTGTTCCGTCAAAAGCGCGTCGAGCTGTTGGTAGCTCATCTCCATGCCGTCGGTCATGCCGGTCGACATCGCGCCGTTGCGGTTCTCCTTGGAGCCGTAGTCGATCGTCGACGTCACGATCGTCTGGCCGGCGTCCTCGGCGAAATCGATGGTGACGAACGCCTCCTCGCCCATGCTGCCGCCGACATCGCCGGGATAATAGGTCTGGGTGTGGGCGAGCCGCGCTTGCGGGACGACCTCTTTGAATGCGCCGTCGAAGCCGAACCCCTTGCCGTCCTCTTCGCTGCGCCAGCGCCAGCGCAGCTTGCCGCCAACCCGCACGTCCATCTCGCAGACCGGCAGCGTCCAGCCGGGCGGCCCCAGCAGCCAGCGCTGCAGCAACGCCGGTTCCGTATACGCGCGATAGACCAGCGCAACAGGCGCGTTGAAGCGGCGTGTCACTCTGACCTCCCTGTCGCTGGGCAAGCTGACCTCGGACGTTTGGTTTGGCATTGTCGTCCCTCTCTACCGCTTCGTGCGTTTGGCGTTCTTCGTCGGCGCCTGCAGCTCTTCAAGCAACGCGTCGAGGCGGCCGAAGTTCACGTCCCAGACTTCCCGGTAGCGATCGAGCCAAGCATTCACCTCGGCGAGCGGCTTGCCTTCGATCCGGCAAGGACGGCGTTGAGCGTCACGGCCGCGCGTGATCAGTCCGGCGCGTTCGAGCACCTTCAAATGCTTGGAGATCGCTGGCTGGCTCATGTCGAACGGTTCGGCCAGCTCGCTGACAGACGCCTCCCCTGATGCGAGCCGCGCCAGGATCGCCCGCCGGGTCGGATCGGCGAGCGCTGAGAAGGTGGCGTCGAGCTGCCGGGATGGCGTCATTTTATAACCCGCATATTTTATAACTGAATGGTTATATACATGAGCCCGTGAACGCAAGCCCGAAAGCGGACTCGGGTCAAAAAAGCTCGCGCTGAAATCTGAACTAGGCGCCGATCACCGCTGAGCGGCCGGCGTAGACCGCCATGTCTGCCAGCTCCTGCTCGATACGGAGAAGCTGGTTGTACTTGGCCACGCGGTCCGAGCGCGCCAGCGAGCCTGTCTTGATCTGCCCGCAGTTGGTCGCCACCGCGAGGTCGGCGATGGTCGCGTCTTCAGTCTCACCCGAGCGATGCGACATCACTGCGGCGTAGCCGGCGCGATGCGCCATGTCGACCGCGTCGAGCGTCTCGGACAGCGTGCCGATCTGGTTGACCTTGACCAGGATCGCGTTCGCCGTCGCCTCGTCGATGCCGCGGGCGAGGCGTTCGGGGTTGGTGACGAACAGATCGTCGCCGACGAGCTGGACGCGGTCGCCGAGCTGCTCGGTCAGCAGCTTCCAGCCCTCCCAGTCGTCCTCGGCCATGCCGTCTTCGATCGAGACGATCGGAAACGCATCGATCAGGCCTTCGAGATAGGCGGTCATGCCCTCGCTGTCGTGGTCCATGCCCTCGCCGGCGAGTTTATAGCGGCCGTTCTCAAAGAACTCCGTAGACGCCACGTCGAGCGCGAAGACGACATCATCGCCAACCTTGTACCCGGCCGCCTCGACTGCCTCAGAGATCGTCGTCAGGGCCTGGTGCGCCGAGGCGATGTCCGGCGCGAAGCCGCCTTCGTCTCCGACGTTGGTCGAAAGTCCCGCGGCCTTGAGCTTGCCTTTGAGCGCCTGAAACACCTCTGCCCCGCACCGGAGCGCGTCGGAGAAGGTCTCCGCGCCGACTGGCATAATCATGAACTCCTGAATGTCGATCGGATTGTCGGCGTGAGCCCCGCCGTTCAAGATGTTCATCATCGGCGTCGGCAGCACACGCGCGTTGGCGCCGCCGACGTAGCGGTAAAGCGGCAGCCCGCGCGCCAATGCGCCGGCCTTCGCCATCGCCAGCGACACGCCGAGGATCGCGTTCGCGCCGAGACGCGACTTGTTCTCCGTGCCGTCGAGCCCGATCAGCGTCTCGTCGATCCGCCGCTGATCTTCCGCGTCAAAGCCGCCGATCGCGTTGAAGATCTCGGTGTTGATCATCTCGACGGCGCTTTGAACGCCCTTGCCGCCATAGCGGTTTGGATTCCCGTCGCGGAGCTCATGCGCCTCATGCGCGCCGGTCGAGGCGCCGGACGGGACCGCCGCGCGGCCGACCGACCCATCCTCAAGCGCAACGTCGACTTCGACCGTCGGATTGCCGCGGCTGTCGAGAATCTCCCGCGCGATGATGTCGACGATGGCGGTCATGGGCCCTTCCCCCGGTCAATACGCTTTGTCTGATGTATGGGCCGGACTTCTAGAGGGTTCGCCGCGGGGCGCAAGGCGCGACTACGGTAAACGCGTCAACTGATTGAAAATGATGCTTTTTAGCGCGTCCACGCGTGATGCGCCGGGCCGCGGCGCAACGGCTGGCGCTCGGCGACGACCTGCGGGGCGGCGGCGGCCGTCGCCGTCTCCTCGCGTCGGCGCAGCTCCTCGAGCACGGCGCGGTCGAAGTCTGCATTGTCCTCGAAGTCGTTGTGCGCCTTGATGAAGTCGGTCAGATCCGCGCGCGCGTTGGCCGCCTCGAAGCTCTCTCCGCCAATGAGCCCGCGGCGGTAGAGATATTCGTCCGAGGTCCCCGTAAGGACGAAGGCCGGATCCCAGGCAAAGTCGACCGCCTTGGCGAGTTCGTTCGTACAGTTCGAGAACAGCGTATTGTAGAACCGCGGCGCGGCGGCGAGCGCTGCGGTCCGATCGAGCATGCGCGCCAGGAGAGCCCCGCGTTGCGCCGGATCGAGCTGCAGCGGATAGACGAAAACCTCATGGTCGAGATAGACCGCGCGCCGGGTTAGCAGGTCGCGCGCCGCGCCCCAGACGTAAGACAGCTCGTACGCATTGAAGACGCCGCGGATCGCCGAATAGGTCTCGTGCGCTTCCCGCCGCGCCTCGATCGTGAGGCCCAGGAGACGGTCGTCTTCGAACTCGAATAAGATGAACGTGTGCGCGACGATCTGGCTGCCCGGCTGCGGCTCGATCACGAACCACGCCCTGCGCAGATCCGCCGGATCGAAGCTGTAGGCGTGACTGTCCCGTACGGTGGGGCCGGACGCGTCGTAGCGCCAGTCCGTCACGGCGCTGAGCGTCACGGCGTCGTCGGTGCGCTCAACTTCCGTCGTATTGGCGAGATAAGGCAGCCAGTCGCGGTCCTGGCGCGGCGTGAGCGAGCAGCCGCTGGCGCTCAAAACGACGATGACCAGACCCAGACCGACAGCCGCCGCGATCTGGCGTCGCATCGTGCCGCCCATGCGCAATTTGAAGGCCATGACGTTCCGCCCCCGCCGGTCTCGCGAGCCGGCCGAGAGCTTATCCAGGAAGCCGGTCAGCGCCAACCAAGGGCGCGCGTGCGGAAGCTAGTCTTCCTTCGGCTCGAGGATCTGCCGGCCGCGATACGTGCCGGTCTTGAGGTTCACGTGGTGCGGGCGATGCAGCTCGCCGTCCTGATCCTCGACGTAAGCCGGACGCGTCAGAGCGTCGTGGGCGCGCCGGTTGCCGCGCTTGGAGCGGGTGACTTTTCTCTTGGGGACCGCCATGGGTCTCTCCAGGTGCTGCAAAGGGCCGGGCGCCGGCGGCGCGAGGGCGCGTGCTTACGCCAAAGCGGACCGATGCTCAAGTCCCCCATGAGCTTGGCCGAAGACGCCGATTTCGGCTCTGCCTTCGCCAAATCAAGGCGTCGCCGCTGGGAACGCCTCTGGGGTCCGGTCGGGGGATGTGCTAATGTCCGTTCCGGCGATCGGTCCGCCGCGCCCGCGCGTCACCACGTTTCGGGGTGAATGCTGTCAGGAACGCGAACGGAGCCTCGCGGACCGACCGCCTGGGACCTTCCCTATCGCCAATCCCGATCGCTAGAATTCATCCGAAGGCCGGGACGGCGCAGCCTGGCCCGTCATTACTGCGACCAGCGCCTCGGCGCGCTCGAGGTTGCTCCGGCGCGTATCCCCGCCGACCAGGAACAGATCGATGATCTGCCAGATCCAGCCGAGGTAGGTCAGCGTGATGATGGTGATCGCCAGCTTGCCGAGCCCGCGGCCCCAGTGGCCGAGCCGGAACCGGTCGACGCCCAGCGAGCCGAGAAAATAACCCAGACCGTAGGTGACCACCGCGCTGCGCTCGTGCGAGGAGGTGAACGCCGTGTCGAAGCGCCGCCGGTCGGCCTCCTCCAGCCGTCCGCGGATCGCGGCCAGAGCGCGATAGTACTCCGCCTCGTTCACAGCAGCCCTCCCACAGGACCCCCGACCAGCGTCGCGTGGGCCGAGCGCACGATGCCGGCGTTGATCCGGCGCGCCGAACCCGAGACCAGGAACAGATCGACGATCCACCAGATCCCAAGCCCGCCGAGCGTGATCAGCTTCAAGATCCCCGCCAGCACCTGACCAAGCAGGAAGCGGTCGAGCCCCAGCCAGCCGAGCCAGCATGAGGCTCCGAAGATGATCGTCGGGTTTTTGATCCGGGTGAGCACCATCGCCTCGAACTCGCTGCGGCGGTCAGCCGGCAACGAGTCGAGGGCGTGGAAGAAGACGTGGTAGAACTCAGTGCGGTCCATGCGTCCCCTCCCTCACGCGGACGGCGCACAGTCTAGAGCTGCTCGGACATCGAGCAATCGAGAATCCGCCGACCGACGGTCACGCTTAACGGAGCCGCCGCATTCAGCCGCCGCTGCGGGAGATCTGACCGCCCATCGAGGAGCTGAAATCAGCGTCTTCTGCGTCGCCGTGAACGTCGACCAACCCGCCCATCGAAGCGGACGCGACCACCCGCTCGCTGGCGCGGACGGCCGCCATGCCGCCCATCGAAGCCTCCGCCGTCGCCGCCCTGCAATCGAGCGCCGAGGCGTCGAGCATGCCGCCGCGCGCCGCTTGCGCGCTGACCGCGCCGCACAGACCCGCCGCCTCGAGCATCGCGCCATTGACCGCCGCGAGCGCGATTTCCGAGTCCGCCGGCACGTCCGCGATCCGCACGGCCGCGCCGTTGGCGGCTTCGACCGCGTCAAGCCGCTCGAGGCTCACCCGCACCGTGACGTCGCTGACGTTGGTATGTCCGAAGAACAGCGGTCGCCGTTCGGGCCGGATGCGCAGCGTATCGCCGTTCACCTCGATATCGACGTTGCCGAGCTGGCTCTCCCGCCCGTCGATCACCACGCCGGCCGGCCCGCCGACGACGATCTCGACATTGACGCCGTTGGCCGCATCCACGGCGGAGAAATCGCCGGTCTCGACAGTCCGCTCCGCACTGAGCGCCGGCCCGGCGAGACATGCCGCGCCGAGTGCGGCGGCGGGAATGCGTGCGAATTGCGTCTTCATGAGAACCTCCCAATCCGGCGGGGACGCCGGTTGGAATTTATTGAATATCAATATGAACAAATGTCAATATGCGAGGTTATCCAGGCATCATCCAATCCAGCCGCAGCCTTCGCGTGCATACGCTTGCCGATAGCTCTCACGTCGATTCCACAAGACTTGTCGCTCCCCTGGGAAACAGGGACTCGTCCATCGTAGAGTTCCTATGCCGATTGCGTTCGTCATGACCTTAGTTCCAGGGCCGCTTCGAGAGGATAAGTTGAGGTTCAATCGCTCTAATCGTTCCGTTCACAAGCGATTGAGGCGGCGGCTCACTCAGCTCCTGCCGGGCGCAGTGTCAGTAATCAGTATTCTAATCAGTGCTTGCAGCCCGGCTGACGCGCCGCAGGACGCCGATCCGTACGACATGGCCTCGTTGCACGAACATGGTGTCGAGCTGACGGCGGAAGAACTCCAAGCCGTCTCGTTCGCTCCGCGGCTCGCCGGCATGCGGATCAGGGCGTCCGAATGGGACGGCGTCTGCCCCGCGGACGACCCTGATTGGGCGAGCAGAGCAGACAGACGTCGACAAGGACTCGCCTTGCACGACGCTGGCGCGCTTGGGAACCTCGAAGCGCTTTGGTGTGTCGCGCGCTGGAATGAAGGAGAGGATTCATCGGTGCTTCGCGAGGAAGCATACGGCGCCTTGCTGACGGCGCGCGCTTGGGGCGCCGAAGTCGAAAGTGAGCGCCTGGAGCGGCTGGAAGCCGCGCTAAGCGTGGAGGCCGTGCAGCGAACGCAGGAAGACACGGCTTTCCAGCAGGAGAATATCGCCGTCACGCTCGCCTATGAGCGGAAATACGGACCGATACCGCCTGAACTCGCACGAGAGCCGTCCGTTGAAGCTCCTGCCGCAAGCGCTCCCTAGGGGCGCGTCTCCCCCTAAACCAGCCTGCTCTGCTCGATCGCCGCGCCGATGAAGCTGACGAACAGCGGGTGCGGCTCGAAGGGGCGCGACTTGAGTTCGGGGTGGAACTGCACGCCGATGAACCAGGGGTGCTCTTCAAGCTCGACGATCTCGGGCAGCACGCCGTCCGGCGACATGCCCGAAAACTTCATCCCGTGCGCGGCGAGGCGCTCGCGATAGGAGGCGTCGACCTCGTAGCGATGGCGGTGCCGCTCCTCGATGTGGGTCGCGCCGTAGATGTCGGCCACGCGGCTGCCTTGGGCGAGCACGGCCGGATAGGCGCCCAGGCGCAAGGTGCCGCCCATGTCCCCGCCCTCGTAGCGCTCGACCACCTCGTTGTCCTTGACCCACTCGGTCATCAGCCCGACCAGCGGCGCGCCGCAGGCGCCGAACTCGCTCGAGCCGGCCTCGGCGATCCCGGCGAGGTTTCGCGCCGCTTCGATGACGGCCATCTGCATGCCGAAGCAGATTCCGAAATAAGGAACCTTCCGTTCACGCGCGAAGCGCGCCGCCTCGATCTTGCCTTCCGAGCCGCGCTCGCCGAAGCCGCCGGGCACGAGAATGCCGTGCACGTTCTCGAGCCGCGCGGCCGGATCTTCGCTTTCGAAGATCTCCGATGGTATCCACTCAATGTTGGTCTTCACCTTATTGGCGATGCCGCCGTGAACGAGCGCTTCGGTCAGCGACTTGTAGGCGTCGAGCAGCCCCGTGTACTTGCCGACGACGGCGATCGTCACCTCGCCCTCGGGCGCGCGCAGCCGTCCGGCCACGTCGTTCCAGCGCTCGAGGTTCGGCTCGGGCGCGTCCGACATGCGGAAGTGGGTGAGCACCTCCCGGTCGAGCCCCTTGGCGTGATAGGCGAGCGGCACGGTGTAGATATGATCGGCGTCGCGCGCCTCGATCACCGCCTCTTCGCGGACGTTGCAGAACAGCGCCATCTTGCGGCGCTCGTCCTTGGGGATCTCCATCTCGCAGCGGCAAAGAAGGATGTCGGGCTGAATGCCGATCGAACGCAGCTCGGCGACCGAGTGCTGGGTCGGCTTGGTCTTCATCTCGCCGGCCGCCTTGATGAACGGCAGCAGCGTAACGTGCATGAACAGCGCGTTGTCGCGGCCAAGCTGCTGGCCAAGCTGACGGATCGCTTCGAAGAACGGCAGGCCCTCGATGTCGCCCACGGTGCCGCCGATCTCGCAGAGCACGAAGTCGGCCCCGCCCGCATCGGAGAGGACAAACTCTTTGATCGCGTCGGTGACGTGCGGGATCACCTGGACGGTCGCGCCCAGATAGTCCCCTCGCCGCTCCTTGGCGATGATCTCCTGATAGATGCGCCCGGTGGTGATGTTGTCGGCCTGGCTGGCCGAGACGCCGGTGAAGCGCTCGTAGTGCCCCAGGTCGAGGTCGGTCTCAGCTCCGTCGTCGGTGACGAACACCTCGCCGTGCTGATAGGGCGACATCGTTCCTGGATCGACATTCAGATACGGGTCGAGCTTGCGCAGGCGGACTGAATAGCCGCGCGCCTGCAGAAGCGCGCCGAGAGCGGCTGACGCGAGGCCTTTTCCGAGGGAGGACACCACGCCGCCGGTGATGAAAATGTACCGGGCCATGGGCCGCCAGGATATCGAGTGATTCGTTTCGCTTGAAGCAGCTTATGCGCATGGCTGCGTTTTTCTTTCGAGCGCCCGCGTGAACGCGCCGAAGAGCTCTACTCGTCTATGGGCACGTCGAGCCCGCCCGCCTCTTCGGGGGCGTCGGCTTCGCTCTCGACCGGCGCGTCCGTTTCGGCTGGCGGGATCGCGTCAAGCAGGGAGCCGAGGTCGTCGTCGATCGGCGGCGCGGCGGGCGTGCCGCGCTGAGGCGCAAGGATTTCCTCGACGTTGACGTCGTCAGCCACCGTGCCCGCTCCCGGCTGTTCGCCCGAGAACACCGTCAAGGCGATCGAGGTCGCGAAGAAGGCGACGGCGAGGATCTGCGTCGACCGGGTCAGGATGTTGCCCGCCGAGCGACCGGACATCAGCCCGCCCGGCCCGCCGCCCATCCCGAGCGCCCCGCCCTCGGAGCGCTGCAGCAGAATGAGGGCGATCATGCCGATGGCGATGAACAGGTGGATGACGATGACGACGGTGTGCATGAGGCTCCGCGAGGCAGGTTCGCGCCGGGTTGCTCTCTATATGGGCATGCGCGCGCGAGCGCCTATAGCGCGCATGACGCAGGCCCGTCCAGTGCGCCCGCCCCGTTCAAGGCAGGGCGGCCAGGAACGCCGCGATCGCCTCGGCCGCCTCAGGTTCGTCGAGCATCGGCGCATGTCCGACGCCAGGGACCTCTACGGCGCTTGCGTTCGGCGCGGCGCGGCGCATCCGCTCCAAGGTCGAGGACTCAAGGATGTCGGAGGTTCCGCCCCGCACGATCAGCGTCGGCCGATGGCGCGCGAGCCGCGGATGATCGAGTTCGCCGGGGGTGCGATTTTACCGGGTCTGCGACTAGGCTGGCGCAGCGCTACGGCGCAGGTCCCTACCCGGCCTTGGCCATCGGCTCGCGGCGATAGCGGGCGCGGATCTTGTTCAGGACCGCGTCGACTTCCTTGCGCGTGCTCTCGCCCGCGTTCTCGCCTTCGAGCGCCGCATAGGCCGCCATCGGAAGATCGCACATCAAGGTCAGCTGGTCGTTGTCGGCGTGATCGTCCTCGCACACCCGCGCGACGATCTCGCACAGCGCCGTAGCGATCTCGAGCGGCTTGTCCAGATTGCGCCCGCGCAGCCGGCGGCGCAGTTCTTTGGACGACTCGTGCAGGTCGGCGAAGCTCATGTTGTCGGAGCCCGCTTGGTTGTCCAGACGCAGGCGCGCCGAGGTCGAGATCCGGATCGCCAGGCGCTTCAACCGCTCACGGTCGACCGAGTCGTTCGCCTCGGTGATCGCAGCTTCGAGCCGGCGCAGAGTCGCCGTGTCGCCTTCAACCACCGCCTTGAGCGTATTGGGCGCTTCGATCGTCTGCGCGTTCGACGGCCGCGTCGCGTCCGTGCGGCGATCGGGTCCGATATAGTCGCCGGTCACGACGAAGGGTTTGCGCTTGCGCACGTGGGCGTTAACCCGGTCGCGCAAAGCGCTTGGCGAGAACGGCCGCAGCAACAAGTCGTCCGAACCCGCGTCCATCAGCGCATGAATGTCCTTGGCCTGCCGCTCCCAGCTGGTCAGCAGGATCGTCGCAAACGGATTGATCCCGGTCTCTCCGCTGCGCAGACGGCGCACCACGCCGCAAACGTCTCCGCCTGCATCGCCCACTTCGAAGATCATGAGGTCGTAGCTGCGCTCGGACACTTTCCGCGTCAGCGCTTCGTACTCGCGCACCGGCTCGATGTCCTCGAAGCCGAGCTGCTTCAGGATCGAGCGCGTGGCGAGCAGGTTCGGCCCCACTGGGTCGAACAGCAGCACCGACGCGTTGCGGAAGTCCATGTCGGCCACGCGGCGTCCCCGGATACATGAGCGAGGATTGGACAATCGCTCGGGTTAGTCGCGGAGCTTCGCCGCTTGCCGCTCAATATGCCGTTAAGATGATCAAGCGCATTTTATGATTTCGATGAAATCCGCCGCTTTAAGGCTCGCTCCGCCCACGAGAGCGCCGTCAACGCCTTCCGCGCTCAATATCCCAGCAGCGTTCGATGGCTTGACTGAACCGCCGTAGAGAATGCGCGTGCGCGCGGCGGCCTCAGCCCCCGAAAGTGCAGCTATTTCGGCCCGAATCGCGGCGTGCATCTCCTCTATGTCGCTGACTTCGGCGTTCCGACCGGTGCCGATCGCCCAGATCGGCTCATAGGCGATCACGACCTCCGGCGCGCCGGCTTCGACAAGCCCCTGCGGCAAGGAGGCGCGGATTTGCCCCCGGACGAAAGTCGCGGCCTCGCCCGCCTCGCGCCGCTCGAGGGACTCGCCGACGCAGACGATCACGTGAAGCCCGGCGCGCGCGCCCGCCGCCGCCGCGCCCGAGACCATCGCATCGCTCTCCCCCGCCTCACGGCGCTCGGAGTGCCCGACGATCACCCAGCCGGCGCCCGCATCGGCGATCATCGGCCCGCTGATCGAGCCGGTGAAGGCCCCCGCGTCCTCGCCGTGACAGGTCTGAGCGCCGATCATCACCCCGCCCCCGGCGGTCGCGACGGCCTCGCGCAGGAGCGTGAACGGCGGACAGATCAGCACGTCCGCGCCCGGATCTCCCCCGCCGACGGCCTCAGCGACGGCTTCGAGCTCGCCGAGCGCCGCGCGCAGCCCGTTCATCTTCCAATTGCCCGCGATCAGTTGACGATTTGGCATGATCGGCCCCTTTTTCCTCAACGCGGCCTTGACGCCGGCGTGGCGCAGCCCGCTTGTGCGCGCGCCGCGGCGCGACTACCGTCCCGGCCCCGTTCCGCTTGCCTGTTTCTCAAAGTCGACCGAGTACGTACGCCATGCTCAATCAGCTCCGCAACGCCGCGCGATCGTGGATAGGCGCGATCTTCGTCGCCGTCCTGGTGGCGAGCTTCTCGGTCTGGGGCGTCTCAGACGTCCTGCGAGGCCGGGTCGGCGACGCGGTCGTGCTCGCAGGTGATGCGCAGATCGGCTCGGCGCAGTTCCGCGCCGCCTTCGACGCGCAGCTGTCTCAGCTGACCAGTCAGACCGGCCAGCGAATGACCCGCGATCAGGCGCTCGATATGGGTATCGATCAGGCGGTCGCGCAGCGCTTGGGCATGCAGGCCGGGCTTGAGCAAAAGGCTGAAAGTCTCGGCGTGGTCGCCTCCAACCGCGCCGTCGCCAGAGAGCTGGCTCAGTACGACGCTTTCGTCGATCCGATCACCGAAGGCTTCAGCCGCGAGCTCTATCTCAGAGCGCTCGCCAACGCCCAGATCTCGCCGATACAGTTCGAGCGCGAGATTCGTCTGGAGGTCTTGAACCGGCAGCTGTTCAGCCCGCTGGTCACGGGCCTTCATCCGTCCGACGCCATGGTCGAGGCGCGCCTGCGCTTTGAGAACGAGCGGCGCGATCTCGCCATCGTGGAGATTCCCGCCGCCGCCGCGGACGACATCGAAGAACCCACTGAAGAAGAGCTCGAAGCTTTCTATCAGCAGCGCATCGACACCTACCGGACGCCGGCGCGGCGCGCGCTCTCGGTGGTCACCCTTCGGCTCGACGACTTCGTCAACGACGCGCCGGTCGACGAAGAGCTGCTGCGCGCTCAGTACGAGATCGAGGCCGCTCGGCTCGGCACGCCTGAGACCCGCGACGTCGTCGAGATCGTCGCGCCGGACGAAGCCGCCGCCGCGAACGCCGCCGAACGGCTGCGCGCGGGCGAGGACGCCGAAGCGGTCGCCGAGGCGCTCGGCCTCGCCGCGCCGCGCACCTACGACGACGCCGTGCCTGCGGACTTGCTGTCAGGCGCAGCCGGCGAGGCGGCCTTCGCCCTCGAGACCGGTGCGGTCAGCGATCCGATCGACGGCGGGATCGCCTGGTTCGTCGTCCGGGTCGACGAAATCACGCCGGCCGACACGCCCAGCTTCGAAGAAGCCCGCGCCGAGATCGAGCTGGAGCTGGCGCGCGACACCGCGATGACGCTGCAGTTCGACGCCATCGACGCCCTGCAGATCGCCCTCGACAGCGGCGGGAGCCTCGAGCGGGGCGCCGTCGCGGCGCGAACGCCGGCCTTCTCCTTCTGGCCGGTGGACGCTCGCGGGCTCGACGCCGCAGGCTCGGCGCCTCTCGTCTTCCTGCAGGCGCCGGAGATCCTCGCGGCCGGTTTCTCGTTGCCCGCAGAGGGGGTGACGAGCGAGCTGCTGGAGTTGGGCGACGACGGCTACTACGCGGTGCGGGTCGATCGCATCATTCCGGCCGAGACCCTGCCCTTCGCCGAGGTCCGCGACCGCGTGCACGCCGAGTTGACGGGGCTGCGCCGCTCGGAGCGTTTGAACGAACTGGCCGAGCAGGTCCAGGCCGAGCTCGAAACCGGCGCTTCGCCGAGCGCGGCGGCGGGCGTCGTCGAAAGCGCGCGCGGCGAGCGCTCCGAGCTGTCGCGCATGGAGACCACGCCGACGATCGCGCCTGGGCTTCTCGGTCAGGTCTTCGCCGCCGACCTCGGCGGCGTCGTCATCGGCTCGACGTCGAGCGGCGGGCGCGCGGTCGTCCGCGTCGACGGCGTCGACCCTGGAACGGAGGCGCCCGAGGGCCAGCTTGAGCTGATGCGCGCCCAGCTCGGCTTTGAGATGCAAAACGACGTTGAGCAGTTGTTCGACACTCACCTGCGTCGTCGCTACCAGATCCGAGTCGACCAGCGCCTGCTCCGCCAGGCGCTCGGCCTCGACCCCGACCAATGAGCGTAGATCTTTCGATCGGCTTTGACGCTTTCAAAGCCGCCTACGAGTCGGGGGAGCCTCAGCTCGTCTCGACTCGGATTGTCGACGACATCGAAACGCCGGTTTCGGCCTATCTGAAGCTCGGCCAGGACCGGAAGAACGCGTTCCTGCTCGAGTCTGTCGACGGGGGAAACTGGCGCGGACGCTTCTCGATCATCGGCCTCGACCCGGATCTGATCTGGCGCGTCGACGACGGCCGGGCGCGGATTGCTCGCGGCGATGACGTGGCAACGGAGACCTTCGCTGACGACGACAAGGCGCCGCTCGACTCTCTGCGCGCCGTCATCGCCGAGAGCGCGCTTGAGATTCCCGCCAAGCTGCCGCCGCCTGCAGCCGGCCTCTTCGGCTACTTGAGCTATGAGACGGTCCGTTTCGTCGAGAAAATTCCGGTGCGTGAGGAGAACCCGGTCGGCGCGCCGGACGCGATCCTGCTGCGCCCGACGGTAGTGGTGATCTTCGATGCGCTGACGGCCGAGATGGTGCTCGCCACGCCCGTGCGTCCCTCGCCCGACGTGGACGCCGAAGCCGCCTATGCGGCGGCTGAAGCACGTCTTTCAAAGGCGCTCGACGAGCTGGACGCGCCTTGGCCGCGCCATCGTCCGTCTCAGGACGAGCCCGAACCAATCGAAGCCGCGACCTGCGTGACGCACGAGGCCTACCGCGCCGCCGTCGAGAAGGTGAAGGACTACGTCCGCGCGGGCGACATCTTCCAGGCCGTGCCGAGCCAGCGCTTCTCCACGCCGTTCGCGCAGAAGCCGTTTTCGCTCTATCGCGCTCTGCGCCGGCTCAATCCCTCCCCGTTCCTGTTCTTCTTGAACTTCGGCGACTTCGCCATCGTCGGCTCGAGTCCGGAGATCCTCGTGCGCGTGCGCGCCGGGCAGATCACCATCCGCCCGATCGCCGGCACCCGCCCCCGCGGCAAGACCGAAGCCGAGGACGAGGCGCTTGAGCGCGAGCTGCTGGCTGACGAGAAAGAGCGCGCGGAACACCTGATGCTACTCGACCTTGGCCGCAACGACGCCGGCCGAGTCGCCAAGCCCGGCACGGTGCGGGTCACCGACCAGTTCATGATCGAGCGCTACAGCCACGTGATGCACATCGTCTCGAACGTCGAAGCCGAGCTGCGCGAGGACTGCGACGTTATCGACGCGCTCTACGCGGGCTTTCCCGCCGGCACCGTCTCCGGCGCTCCAAAGGTCCGCGCGATGGAGATCATCGCCGAGCTCGAGACCGAACGACGGGGGGTCTACGCAGGCTGCGTCGGCTACTTCTCGGCTGGCGGCGACATGGATACTTGCATCGCCCTCAGAACCGGCGTGGTCGCGGACGGAACGCTGCACGTGCGCGCCGGCGGCGGCGTAGTGTTCGACTCCGATCCGGAGTCCGAACGGATGGAGACCGTGCACAAATCCGGTGCCCTCTTCCGCGCCGCAGCCGAAGCTGCGCGCTACCGCGACGAGAACCGCTGAACCGGCTAAGCTCCCCGAAAATCAGACAAACCAAGGGGAGACGATCATGGGCGATCACCTGCAAAGCGCCGCCCGGCGGCGGTTTTTAAGCTTTCTCGCCGCCAGCCCGTTGGCCGCTTCGGCAGGGGTCGGTCTGCGCGCGTTTGCTCAAGATGACGCGCCCTATCTCATTTCCAGCGCTGAAGAAGCGCTCAACGTCTTCGAGCTTCAGGCCGTCGCCGAGCGGACGATCCCGCCGGCGCACTACGGCTATCTCGCCGGCGGTGTCCTCGACGACCGCACAATCGAGGCGAACCGGCGCGGCTATGACAAATGGGGCTTGCGCGCCCGTCGGCTGGTCGACATCTCCCGAATCGATCTCTCCATCGAGCTGTTCGGCGAAACCTGGAATTCGCCCGTCGCCCTCTGCCCGGTCTCCTCGCAGCGCGCCTTCCACGCTGAAGGCGAAGCCGCCGTCGCCGCCGCCTCGGGCGAACGCGGCGCGCTGCAGATCCTCTCGACGCTGACGACCACGCCGATCGAGCAGGTGATCGAGTTGCGCGAGCGGCCGGTCTGGTTCCAGCTCTACCCCACCAACAACCTCGACATCGCCGAGCAGCTCGTCGCCCGCGCAGATGCGGCAGGCGCGAGCGCCATCGTCTTCACTGTCGACCTTCTGGGCGGCGGCATGCGCCGCGAGACCGAGGCGCTCTGGGCGCGGCGCGATGATCGCGACTGCACGGTCTGCCACGACCGCAGCCGCGGCTACGACTTCGCGCGCAAGAGCATGTTCAGCGATTTCGACATGGCGGGCGTGTTCACGCCGCTCAATTCCACGCTCACTTGGGACTATGTCGATCGCCTGCGCGAGATGACCGACAAGCGCGTTCTGGTCAAAGGCGTGATGACGCCCGAGGACGCCGAGCTGGCGATCGGGCGCGGGGTCGACGGAATCATCGTCTCCAACCACGGCGGCCGCTCCGAAGACAGCCTGATCGGCACGGTCGACGTGCTGCCCGAGATCCTTCAAACGGTGAACGGACGAATCCCCGTGCTGATCGACGGCGGGATCCGCCGCGGCGCGGACGCCTTCAAGGCGCTAGCCCTGGGCGCGAGCGCGGTCTGCATCGGCCGGCCTTACTGCTGGGGCCTCGGCGCCTTCGGTCGCGACGGCGCGGCGGCGGCGATGCGCCTGATCGACGAAGAGCTGACCCAGACCATGCGCCAAGCCGGCGTCACTCGCGTGTCTGACATCGGCCCGGAGCACGTCGCGCGACTGGGCTAGCTGCGCAGCCAAAGCCGTGAGGCTTCCGAGCATCTCGGCGCGCGCGAGCATCCGATTGAGCAGCGCGAGCACCGCCCCGAGCGGGACAAGCAAGCGCATTTCGACCGGGATAAATCGGACCCGTCCGCCCGCTCGGCGATCAGCCGTACACTGTGCTCATGATCAGCAAGAACGACGCTTCGTCGAACGCCCTACCGCAAGCTCAACGCCGCCAAAGTCGCACGCGGCGCGTCTCTTTCTCCGGCCAGCTCGCTCAAGGCGACCAACCTGATCCCGCGCGCTTGCGCCTCGGGAATCCACTGCTCGAGCGCGGCCAAGGTCTCGGGATAGGGATGACCGATCGCCACAGCGGCGCCGCGCGCAAGCGCGATCTCCTCGGTCTCGACCAGCGCCGACAGTACGGCGTCGGCGCTTTGGACGTTGTCGAGGAACACGTCGCGACGCAACGCCGGAGCCCCGGCGCGCTCGGCGGCGGCGGCGAGCCGGCTGTCGGGCGTCGTCACGCTGTCGAGTACGAGTAGCCCGCGCCCGGCGGCTGCGGCGACAACCGGCGCGACGCAGGTAGCGCATTCGGTGAAGCGACTGCCCATGTGGTTCGACAGCCCGACCGCGCCGGGCGCCCGGTCGAGCGCCGCCTCGACTCGCGCGCGGATCTCGTCAGCGTCGAGCCAGGTTGTCAGCGCGTCCGGTCCGGGATCGGCGAGGCCCCGCGGCTCCATCGGCACATGCACCAGCGTCTCGTGACCAAGCCCCCTCGCCTGCGCGTCGATCAGCGGCGCGGCTTCAGCGTAGGGCAGGAGCGCCAGCGTCACTGCGGCGGGCAAGTCCGCCGCCCGGTCGGCGGCGGAGACATCGAGGCCCACATCGTCGATGACGATCGCAATCATCGGCGGCTCGTCCGCAACCGCTTCCGTGATCGACAGAAACAGCCCGCAGGCGAGCGCCAACAGCCCCGCCGCCACGGCGCTCCAGGCGAGCCAGATCTTGCGGGAAATCGGCGCGGCCGGAAGCTCCGGCTCGGCCGCCGAGGGGTGTCTCAGAAAGGCGCTGGTCATGTCCGGCAGGTCAGCGCCGTTGTCGTTAATGGAGTCTTACCGCGCCCCGGAGCCTCCCCAAACCGAGGGCTGAGCAGCGCCGCTCGGTTGGCGCACGCGCCGCGCCGCGCTATGAGCACGCGAGCCGTCAGCAGCAGGCCAGGGCCATGATTCTCGTCGTCGACAATTACGACAGCTTCGTCTTCAACCTCGTGCATTACGTCGAGGAGCTCGGCGGACGCACCAAGGTGATCCGCAACGACGACATGTCGGCGAAAGACGCGCTCGGCCTCGGCGCGTCGGCGGTGATCCTTTCGCCCGGCCCCTGCACGCCGGCCGAAGCCGGCATGTGCGTGGACCTGGTCAAGGCTGCGCCGGAGGAACTGCCGATCCTCGGCGTCTGCCTCGGCCATCAGGCGATCGGCGCGGCGTTCGGCGGCGACGTGATCTCGGCCAAGGCGATCATGCACGGCAAGATGAGCGCGATCGAACACGACCAGACCGGCGTCTTCGCCGGCCTGCCCTCGCCCTTCACCGCGACCCGTTATCACTCTCTCGCCGTCAAGGCCGACACCCTGCCCGCCGAGCTGCGCGCCAACGCCCACACAAGCGACGGCGAAATCATGGGCCTCGCGCACGTCTCCCGGCCGATCCACGGCGTCCAGTTCCATCCCGAGTCGATCACCTCCCAGCACGGCCACGCGCTGCTGGCGAACTTCCTGCGCATGGCCGGTCAGGCGCTGGAGGCCGCGTGAGCGCGCTTCAGCCGATCCTTGTTGAGCTCGCCGAGGGCGCGCCGTTGTCGCCTGAGGCGGCCGACGCCGCGTTCAACATCCTGATGGACGGCGAAGCGGCGCTCGAGGAGATCACCGCTTTTCTGATGGCCCTCCGGGTGCGCGGCGAGTCGGTCGACGAGATCGCCGCCGGCGCCCGCGCGCTCAGAGCCCGCGCGATCAAGGTCGAGGCCGGTGATGACGTGATCGACACCT
This sequence comes from Maricaulaceae bacterium, assembly GCA_050050115.1. Classification (GTDB taxonomy): domain Bacteria; phylum Pseudomonadota; class Alphaproteobacteria; order Caulobacterales; family Maricaulaceae; genus JASFUX01. The sequence goes on from JASFUX010000001.1 coordinate 24,438, forward strand.
GCGGCACGGGCGGCGGCTGGAGCACGTTCAACGTCTCCACCGCCGCGGCGATCGTCGCCGCCGGCGCGGGCGCTAAGGTCGCCAAGCACGGCAACCGCACGACGACGCGCAAGTCCGGCTCGGCCGACGTGCTCGAAGCCCTGGGCGTCAACATCGAAGCGACGCTGGCTAACGTCGCCCGCTGCATCCGCGAGGCTGGCGTCGGCTTCCTCTTCGCTCGCGCCCACCACTCTGCGATGCGCCACGTCGCGCCGGCGCGCCAGGCGCTGGGTCTGCGGACGATCTTCAACATGGTCGGTCCGCTCTCAAACCCCGCCGGCGCGACCCGCCAGCTCCTCGGCGTCTATGACGAGGCGCTGGTGCGACCCATGGCCGAGGCGCTGCGCAAGCTTGGCGCGGTGCGCGCCATCGTCGTGCACGGCGCGGACGGCCTCGACGAGATCACCACCACCGGCCCCACTAAGATCGCCGAACTGGCCGACGGCGAGATCACCGAGTTCGAGATCAAGCCCGAGGACGCCGGCGTCGCCCGCGCGGCTCGCACCGAGCTCGAAGGCGGCGATCCCAAGGAGAACGCCAAGGCCATCAAGAAGATGCTCGACGGCGCGTCCGGCCCTTGCCGCGACATCGTCGCGCTCAATGCTGGCGCGGCGCTGACGTTGACCGATCCGGACCTGGACTGGAAGGGCGGCGTCAAGCGGGCTCTGGCGGCGATCGACGACGGCTCAGCCAAGGCGGCGCTGAAACGTCTCGTAGCGGTCTCGAACGAGAAGAAAGCCTGAGCAGCGCCTTGGCCAACGCTCTGACCAAGATCCTCGCCTACAAGCGCAACGAGGTCGCCGCCGCCAGGGCCGCGACCAGCCTCGCCGCGCTCGAAGCGCAAGCCGCCGAGCAGAGCCCGCCGCGCGGGTTCGCCGCCGCTTTGAAGGCTGCGGCCGATCGCGACGGGATCGGGCTCATCGCCGAGATCAAGAAGGCGAGCCCCTCTAAGGGCCTCATCCGCGAGGACTTCGATCCGTCCGCGCACGCCGCCGACTATGCGCGGGGCGGCGCGGCGTGTCTTTCGGTGCTGACCGACGTACCCAGCTTTCAGGGCGCGCCCGAATACCTCGCCGCGGCTCGCGACGCCTGTCCCCTGCCGGTTCTGAGAAAAGACTTCATGATCGACCCTTGGCAGGTCGCCCAATCCCGCGCCATGGGCGCCGATGCTATTCTTGTCATCATGGCCGCCGTGGACGACGCGCTCGCCCAGGACCTCGCCGCCGAAGCCGAGCGGCTCGGCATGGATGCGCTCGTCGAGGTCCACGACGAGGCCGAAATGGCGCGCGCCGCTGGCCTCGGGGCGTCGCTCATCGGAATCAACAACCGCGACCTGACGACGTTCGAAACGACGCTGGCGACCACGGAGCGGCTCGCCAAGCTGGCGCCGCCCGGGCGCCTTCTCGTCTCCGAGAGCGGCATTTTCGCGCCTGACGACGTCGCGCAGGTCCGTGACGCGGGCGCGCAGGCGATTCTGGTCGGCGAAAGCCTGATGCGCCAAGACGACGTCTTCGCCGCAACCCAAGCGTTGCTGGGGCGTTGCTGACGCGTTGCTGCGCAACAGCGAATTGAACGGCGCGAATCGCTTGACCGGCGAAAAGAACAATCATAGAACGAACGCGAAGTTGATGCTTTGTTCCTTGGAAAGGGACGAGAATGCTTACGCCGAAACAACACGAACTGCTCCTGTTCATCCATAAAAGGATCAAGGAGACCGGTGTTTCTCCTTCGTTCGATGAGATGAAGGAGGCGCTCAATCTCGCGTCCAAGTCCGGGATCCACCGCCTGATCACCGCGCTCGAAGAGCGCGGTTTCCTGCGCCGCCTGCCCCATCGGGCCCGCGCGCTGGAGGTGGTCAAGCTGCCGGGCTCGGCGGCGGCCGCCGAAACGGACGAGGCGCCGTCCAACGTGGTCGCGTTCGAGCGCCCCAAGGCAAAGCCCGCGCCGGCCGACTCCTCGGTCGAGGTGCCGCTGTTGGGCCGAATCGCCGCCGGCACGCCGATCGAAGCGATCCAGCACGAGGTCGACCGCATTCCCGCGCCGCCGGGGATGCTTGGTCGGGGCGATCACTTCGCCCTCGAGATCAAAGGCGACTCGATGATCGACAAGGGCATCCTTGACGGCGACACGGTGATCATCCGCCGCTCGGACACCGCCGAGAACGGCGCGATCGTGGTCGCCCTCGTCGACGAGCAGGAAGCCACCTTGAAGACGCTGCGCCGCCGCGCCGGCGTAATCGCGCTCGAAGCGGCCAACCCCGCCTATGAGACGCGCGAGCTCGAACCGGGCCGCGTGCGCGTGCAGGGCCAGCTCGTCGGGCTCATTCGCAAGTACGATTAGACGGGCCGTCCGCTGCGGGGCTCGCCTCGGCGTCGAGGATCAGCTGGTAGGCGGCGCTGCACCGCTGCGCTGAGCGTGCGCCTTCTGGCGTGCAGGTCATCGTGGCCTGCAGGATCGCAGGCGTGCGGTCTGCGACCATCAAAGACCAGCGCGCGCGTTCGAAGACGTCCGTATCGTAACCGGGAGCCTCAAAAGGCAATTCGGGTTCGGGAAGGACGTGCTCATCAAGCGTAGCGCCCTCGGCGGCGAGCGCTTCGGTCAAGACGTCGAAGTCGGCCGCCATCTCCAATCTGACCGCCAGCACCTGTTCGGCGTTCCCGCAGACGACGACAGACGCATTCGAACCCCAAGCCGGAATCCAGCCCGTGCGGCGGATCCGAGCGTCAGCGAATCCGGCTTCGCGGACCGGATCGGGCGCAGCGAGATGCCAGCGCATGCGCTGCGCGCGAACCCCGACCGCCGACCATCCAAGCGCCCAGTCGGCGTCCTCCGTTTCCGGAAGGAAGTCGATGACCGCGCGTGCGACGACCTGAACGAACGTCGCATCTCGATCGGCGAACACTTGCGGCTCAGCGGTGAGCCCCTGCCCGGCCGCCCCGACGCAGGCGGCGGATGCAGCGATGACTGATACAAGCGCGCGGCGCATCGGCGATCTCCTCGCGAGGTCGATGAAGATCGATGCTGAGCCAAGCCGTCGAGCAAAATTGTGGCGGGCGGGACGCCCACGCCGCGTCAGCCGTCGCGGGCTTCGGGACGCCAGGGACGCGCTGCGCCGCGCGCCGTGACGAGGACCGGCGCGCCCGCGCCCGCCTCCAGCACGCCGCCGCGATCGCCCCGGCCCCGGCGCGGCGCGAGCAGCACCTCGCCGCAGCGCGCCCGCACGCGGTCAGGCGTCGGTCCCGGCGTGAACACCACGTCGGCGCGGTCGCAATCTTCGAGCACGCCCGCCCAGGTCTCGGCGACCGCGACGCGCAGTCCGGCGACCTCGCCCGCGCAACCTGACGCATCACAGCGGAAGCTGCGCGCCGCGCCCGGCGGGCTGATCGCCGCGCCCTCCGCGCCGACGCGCCTTAAGAACAGCTCGGCGCCATAGCTCTCCCCGCGGCGCAGATCGCCGACCCATTCGCCGGTCTCGCTTTGCGCGAGCCAGCCGCCGTTCTCGCCGATCCAAAGCGCGCCGCGCGGTTCGGCGCGCCAAGCGAAAACGGTAAGGCACGCCAAGGCGAGCACCACCAGGGGCCGGCCCTGGCGCAGCACCGCGCCCGCGACGAAGGCCGCGCCCGCGAGCGCCAGCGCGATCGGCGGCGCGGCGGGTGCCGGCGTGATCGCGCCGGGCTGCGCGGCGGTCCATTCCGCGATCGCAGTTACGAGATCGATCGACCGCGCGCTGACCCACGCCGGCGCCGCCTCGAGCCCGAACGGCGCGAGCAGTCCCGCGATCGCCGCGAACGGCATCACCCCGACGGTGAACACTGGCATCGCCAAGAAATTCGCGAAGTAGCCGAGCCCAGCGAAGCGGTTGAAATGATAGGCCGCAAACGGAGCGGTCGCAGTTCCGGCTATGAGGCTCGTGGTCGCCAAACCAAACATAAACCGCCGCACGGCGCCGATCGCGCCGATCTCCTTGGGCTGGGGGTGCGTCCGCGCGCGTCGGCGCTGGTGGTCGTTGAACGCCACTAAAGCCGTCGAGGCGGCGAAGCTCATCTGAAAGCCGGGCGTCACTCCGCTTTCCGGCGCGATCAGCAGCACCGCCAGCGCCGCGATGGCTACGCCGCGCAAGGTGAGCGCGCGACGATCGGCGAGGATCGCGCCGAAGGCCACCGCGGCCATGATGAAGGCCCGCTGGGTCGGCGTCTCCGCGCCCGAGATCGTCAGATAGACCAGCGACAGCGCGAGCGCGCCGGCCGCGGCGAGCTTGCGCGGGTTGCAGCGGCGCGCCAGCGGATCGATCCCGGCGAACAGCCACGACAGCGCAAAGAAGGCGCCCCCGCCGACGAGCGCCAGGTGCATGCCGGAGATCGCCAGGATGTGGCCGAGGCCCGCCGCGCGCAACGCCTCGGTCGTGTCTGGAGCGATCTCGCTGCGGTCACCCGTCACCAGCGCGGCGAGCACGCCGCCCGCCCCGTCCCCGCCGGCGGCGCGCAGCCGGTCGGCCAAGCCGGCGCGCACGCCGGCGAACCAGGCGGCGCGACGGTCCGAACGCGGAATGACGACTTCAGGCGCCGACTCAAGCCGACCGAGCGCGTAGCCCGAACCGCCCAGCTCGTCGAAGTAGGCGCGACGAGAGAAATCGTAGCCGCCGGGCACTGGCGGGCCGGCGGGCTCGGACAGTGCGGCGCGGGCCCGCACCGCGTCGCCCGGGCGCACGGGGCTCAAAGGCGCGGTCATCCGCACCCGTTTGGGCAGCCCCTCAACCTCGCCGTCGAGCGCCGTAAGTCGGACGGTGTAGCGGCGGCGTCCGTTCGTCGCCGCGTCGACCTCCTCGATCCAGCCTTCAACCGCATACGGTGCTTCCCGAGCCGCAACCCGCGGCCCGTCGAGCCGTTGCGCCTTGACGTCGGTCAGCGCGAAGCCGGCGGCGGCGAAAGCGACGAGCGCTGCAATGCGCACCACCCAGCAGCGACCGAGCCGGCGATGCGCCACGAACGCGACCGCCGCAGCCAAAAAGACGAGCGCCCAGGCCGGCCAGGCCAGCGGCTCACGCTCGAGACCGAGATAGAGCGCCGCTCCGAGCACCATCGCGAACGGCGCGGCGAGCAGCGCGGCGCCGGGATCGACCTTGATCGGCTTTGACACCTCCGCCCTGAGACAGTCGGCCGCGGCGACGGCGATGCGGCGGCGCTCAGCGGGCGCGGCGAGCCCGCGCAGCGGCGCGGGCAGCTCATAGGCGAGCGCGCGCGCGATATCCCACGCGCGCCGCCCGAAGGCCGCAGCATGCGCTTCGGCGCCCATTCAAACGCCCCACCTCGTCTTTTGTTGGGGTTATGCTATCACCCCGGCGGCGGATTGCGCGCCAGAACTCCCAAGTTTCGTAGGACAATCGACGCAAAGGCTCCCATGTCGTCTTCCGGTCAGGTCGTCACCCGCTTCGCCCCGTCGCCGACGGGTTATCTGCACATCGGCGGCGCGCGGACCGCTCTGTTCAACTGGGTCTATGCGCGCGGCCGCGGCGGGCGCTTTCACTTGCGCATCGAGGACACCGACCGGGCGCGATCGACGCCCGAAGCGACCCAGGCGATCATCGACGGGCTGATCTGGCTTGGACTCGACTGGGACGGCGAGATCGTTTCCCAAGCGGCGCGCGCGGACGCCCACGTCGCCGCTGCCGAGCGGCTGCTCGCCAGCGGCGCGGCCTACCGCGACTTCGCCTCGGCCGAAGAAGTCGACGCGCTCAAGGCGGAGGCGCGGGAGGCGCACCGCGCCTATCGCTCGCCCTGGCGCGATAAAGACCCCGCTGACGCCCCGGCGGACGCCCCGTTCGTCGTGCGCTTCAAGGTTCCCGACGGCGAAGACACGGTCGTCGACGACCAGGTTCAGGGCGAGGTCTACCAGAAGAACAAGGATCTCGACGACCTGGTGCTGCTGCGCTCGGACGGCGCGCCGACCTACAATCTCGCCGTGGTGGTCGACGATCACGATATGGAGATCACCCACGTCATCCGCGGCGACGATCACCTCGTGAACGCCGCGCGCCAGACGCAAATCGCGCGCGCTCTCGGATGGGAGCCGCCGGTCTACGCCCATGTGCCGCTGATCCATGGCCAGGACGGCAAGAAGCTTTCAAAACGCCACGGTGATCTCGGCGCCGAAGCCTATCGCGACATGGGTTATCTGGCGGCCGGTTTGCGCAACTATCTGTTGCGGCTGGGCTGGTCGCACGGCGACTTGGAGCTGTTCAGCGACGAGGAAGCCAAGACGGTCTTTGATATTTCGGGGATTAACAAGGCCCCCGCCCGGCTCGATCTGGACAAGCTCGCCAGCGTGAACGCCTTTCACTTGCGCCGAACCCCTGACGACGAACTGCTTGAGCTGCTTTTGGATTTTCTTCAGCGGACTGAATCGGAAACCTTCGCTGCAGCGCGGGAAGCCTCTGAAAAATTGCGCAAAGCGCTGAAATACCTTAAAGAGCGCGCGCAGACATTGAAGGACTTGGCCGAGCAGGCCCGCTTCCTGATCGCCGCCCGCCCGATCCCGCTGAACGCCAAGGCGCGCAAGACGCTGGACGCCGACGCCCTCGCTCGGATCGAGCGGCTCGCCGCAAGGCTCGGGGCGTGCGCGGACTGGGAAGAGGAAGGAATAAAGTCCGAACTGGACGCCTTCGCCGCTGACGAAGGCGTCGGGTTCGGCAAGATCGGCGCGCCGCTTCGCGCGGCTTTGACCGGGGGCGCGCCCGCGCCGGACCTCGCGGTCGTCTTGAGCCTCTTGGGGCGGGACGAGGCGCTCGGCCGGATCGGCGACGCGGCTGCGTCGCCCAAGAACGATGACTAGCCTGCGCGGCCTGTTGGAGCGTGGACGAATGAAGAAGGACGGAAAGATGGAAAACCGGATCAAGCCCGCCGGGGACGCAACGCTCGAGCTGCCCAACGGCAAGAAGGTCACTCTTCCCGTCTTCGAAGGAACCCTGGGGCATCCGGTCGTCGATATCCGCGCCTTGAACGCTCAAGGCGGCGTATTCACGCTCGATCCAGGCTTCACCTCCACGGCGAGCTGCGAAAGCCACATCACCTTCATCGACGGCGACGAAGGCGTGCTGCTCTACCGCGGCTATCCGATCGATCAGCTCGCGGAGGGGTCAAACTTCCTCGAAGTCTGCTATCTGCTGCTGCATGGCGAGCTGCCCTCGCCCGCCGAGCAAGAGGCGTTCACCAAGTCGATCACCTATCACACGATGCTGCACGCGCAGTTCGATCGCTTTTTCGACGGCTTCCGCCGCGACGCCCACCCGATGGCGATCATGGTCGGCGCGGTTGGCGCGCTCTCGGCCTTTTATCACGACTCCACCGACATCTCCGATCCGCACCAGCGCATGGTCGCCTCACATCGCATGATCGCGAAGATGCCGACGATCGCGGGCCGGGCGTTTAAGTATTCGCTCGGCCAGCCGTTCGTCACGCCGCGCAACGAATTTACGTATGCGGAGAACTTTTTGCGGATGTGCTTCGCCGTGCCAGCGGAGGACTATGAAATCAGCGAAGTGCTCGCGCGCGCGATGGACAAGATCTTCATCCTGCACGCCGATCACGAACAAAATGCTTCGACGTCGACTGTCCGACTCGCGGGCTCCTCAGGGGCCAACCCGTTTGCGTGCATCGCAGCGGGCATCGCCTCGCTCTGGGGTCCGGCCCACGGCGGCGCCAACGAAGCCGCCCTCAACATGCTTTCGGAGATCGGCTCGACCGACCGCATTCCGGAATTCGTCGCGCGGGCGAAGGACAAGAACGATCCGTTCCGCCTCATGGGCTTTGGTCACCGGGTCTACAAGAACTACGATCCGCGCGCGAAGGTGATGCAGAAGACGGCGCACGAGGTGCTGGATCTTCTCGGCATCAAGGACGATCCGCTGCTCGACGTGGCGATGGAGCTCGAGAAGATCGCGCTCGAGGACGACTACTTCGTCGAGAAGAAGCTCTATCCCAACATCGACTTCTATTCGGGCATCACTCTCAAAGCGATGGGCTTCCCAACCGAGATGTTCACGGTCCTGTTCGCGCTGGCGCGCACTGTCGGCTGGATCGCGCAGTGGACGGAGATGGTCGAAGATCCCACGCAGCGCATCGGCCGCCCGCGCCAGATCTACACTGGCGCGCCGGAGCGTGACTACGTGCCCATCGATCGCCGCTAAGGCGGTTCAGCCGCGCGGCGACGCGCCGTCCGGCGCAGATCCTCGGGTGCGCAGCAAGTCGAGAACGGCCGCCGCGGCGCGTCCGCTCGCCGAACCGCCTTCCCCTCGCATCTGCGCGACGGCGCGCGCCAGCTTTGCGCGCGTTTCGGCGGCGTAGGCCTCGTCCGTCAGCAGCCGGCCGACCGCTTCGGCTAAAGCCGCGCCAGTCGCTTCGCCTTGGACGAACTCGGGAATGACCCGCTCGCCCGCGGCCATGTTCACGAGCGAGATGTGCGGCGCCTTGAACACCGGCTTCATCAGGAAGTGCGTCACCGGCCCGAGCTTGTACGCGACGACGCTCGGCGTTCCGGCGATCGCCAGCTCTGTGACCACGGTGCCCGAGCAGGCCAGCGCGGCGTCGGCGGCGGCGAAGGCGTCGACGTGCTCGGGCTCGTCGACCATGATCGCCTCGGCGAGCCGCGGATCGTCGGCCGACGCAGCGCGCACCTGACTCGCCACAGACGCCGCGAGCGGCGCGACGAGATGAAGCCCGCCGCCAAACCGCTCCCTAAGGCGCGTCATCGCGTCGGCGAACGGCTCCATAATTCGGCGCGCCTCTGCGGCGCGGCTGCCAAACAGTACGAGCAGCAGCTTGTCTTCGGCCGGAATATTGTAGCGCGCCCGAAAACCCGGCCCATCGCCCTCGGCGTTCTCATCGAGCACGGGATGGCCGACGAACACCGCCTTGAGGCCGGCTTCTTCAAAGTACGGCGGCTCGAACGGTTGAAGGGTCAGGACGACGTCAGCGGCCGCGGCCAGGGTGCGCGCCCGGCCGGGCCGCGACGCCCAGACCTGCGGGCCGACGTACTTCACGATCGGCAGGTTCGGCAGGAGCCGGCGCAGCCTTTGAGCGACGCGCAACGTGAAGCCCCAGGAATCGATCAGCACGGCGATGTCGGGCTGCTCGGCGACGGCGAGGGCGGCGGTTTCGTCGGCGCGACGGACGACCCGGCGATAGGCCAATAGTCCGTCGACGAACCCCAGGACCGAAAGCTCGGAGATGTCGAACGGGCTCGCGACGCCGTGCGCCTGCATGCGCGGTCCGCCGACACCGCAGAACGTGATCTCCTCGCCCGCCTGTTCGCGCAGCGCGGTCGCGAGCGCACCGCCCAGGCGGTCGCCCGAGGGCTCGGCGGCGACCAGGAAGACCTTGAGCGCCATCGGCTCGCCTCAGGCGCTCTCGACAGACGCGGAGCGGACCAGCACGAATACGCCGGCCGCCTCGGCCGCGCGCGCGACGGCGTCCACGTCGACGATCAGAGCGCCGCCCGCCTCGACGACGACGCCGGCGAGACCGGCCTTGTCGACGCCCGCGATGGTCGCAACGCCGACGGTCGGCAGATCGATGCGCCGCTCCTGGATGGGCTTGGGCAGCTTGGCGAGAACCCCGCGGCGCGCCGTCGGCGCGCCGCGCACGGCTTGCGGCAGCTCGGCGACGCGAGCGAGCATTAGATCGGTGCCCTCCTGCGCCTCGACCGCGAGGACGACGCCGTCGCACACCACCGCGCCCTGGCCGATGTCGAGCCGGCCGATCTCGCGCGCAACATCGAGCGCCTTTTCGATATCTTGGGCGTGTTCGGCGCGCGGCTCGACCGCGCCGAGGCGGCCCTCTTTGGCGACAAGCCGGTCGTCGAAAGTTTCGGGCGCCGCGATGGCGAAGCCCTCGGATTCGAAGACGCCGACCACCACGCGCAACAGCGCGTCATCGCCCTTCGCCGCGGCGGCGATCGCTTGGGGCAACGCGCGCGCGCCGCGCCAGTCGACTTTAAGCGCGGAGAAGTCCGGCCGCTTGACCACGCCGCAGAAGGTCACGTCCGACACGCCTTGCGCCTTGAAGTAGTCGATCATCTTGCCAAGCTCGCCGAGCCCAGCGCGAACGTGATCGAAGTCGGACGTCCAATCCTCGGCGAAGCCCTCAAGCGCGGCGATCACGACCGGCGTGCCCGACCGGCGCGCCGCGGTCGCCACGCGCTGCGGCAGGTCGCCGCCCCCGGCGATGACCCCGAGCGCGCCGCTCACGACTTCGGCTTGCGCTGCGCGAGCTTTTCAAGCGCTACGGTCTCGCGGAAAAACTGCTTGATCGGCCGCGCCGGCGCGCCGGCCCATGCCTCCCCGGCCGGCACGTCGCGCATCACCAAGGTCGCTCCAGCGAGCCGGGCGCCCGCGCCGACGCGCACGTGATCGCTGATCCCCACCGATCCGCCGAGCATCGCGCCGTCCTCGATCACCGCGCTGCCGGAAATCCCGCAACATCCGGCGAGCACGCAATTGCTGCCGATGCTCACGTTGTGCGCGACCTGGACGAGATTGTCGATTTTCGTCCGATCCCCGATCGTCGTGTCGGCGAGCATGCCGCGGTCGACCGTCGTGCCGGCGCCGATGGTGACTTCGTCGCCGATAAGCACGCGCCCGAGATGCGGCAGATCGATCAGCCCGCCCTCGCCTTCGGTCATGCCGAAGCCCGCTTCGCCGATAACGGCGTTCGCGCGGATCATCGCGCGCGCGCCGATGCGACAGAACATGAGCGTCGCGCCGGGGCCGATGTCGCTATCGGGGCCGACCTCTACGCCGCCATAGATCACTGCGTTCGGCCCGACCCGGGTGCGATCCCCGATCCGCGCGCCGGCGGCGATCCGTGCACCAGGGGCGAGCTGCACGCCCTCACCAAGCTCGGCGCGGGGGTGCACGCCTGTCTCGCCGAAGTCGGCAAGCTTGGGCGACGCGAGCGCAGCGCAAGCGTGAGCGAAAGCCTCTTGCGGGCGTTCGCAGACGAGCCAATGCACGTTGGCAAGCTCGGCGTCGCTCGCGAGGGTGTTCGCGTCCTTCTGCGTTGCAAAGCAGGCCGTCAGCCGCGGCGACAGTGCCGCTCGATTGGTGCGCGCGCCGCCGACGAAGCTGACGTCTCCCGGCCCGCCCGCGTCAAACGAGGCGACGTTGGATATTTCCGGATTGTCAGCCTTCTCGTCGAGAAGCGAGGCGCCGGCGGCGCGCGCGAGATCCCGCAGGCCGATCGGCCCGTGCAGATCGTAAAACGCGCTGTCAACCACCGACGCCGCTCCTGACGCTGACGTCGTCCCCGGCGAACGACTAGTCTCCGCTCGACTCCTCGGCGACCGGCAGACGGATCCGTTCGACTTCAACGGTAGTCATCGTCGCATTGAGCTCGGCGATCACCGCTTCGGTGATGTCCGCATTCTCGCCGACATAGACCACCATCGGCCGCTCGAGCAGCACGTCGCCGCCGCGCGCTTCGACAACGCTGTCGAGGACGTCGTTCAAGGCCTCGAGCACCGGCTCAAGCGCCTGGTTGCGCGTCGCGGCGAGCTCGCGCTCTTTGACCTGCTGGGACACCCCGAGCTCGACAAGCTGGTTTTGAATCTCGATCCGCCGCTGGTTGAGCGCTTCGTCGGCGATGATCTCTTCCTCGGTCTTGTCCTCGGTGTCGGTGTTGAAAGTTTCCACCTCGGCGCGCACCGCGGTCTCTTCGGTCTCCAACTCCGTGCCGATCTCCTCGGCGATCGCGGAAAGCTCGGTTTGGATGTGCTGGCCGACCGCGGATTCGCTCAGCACCCGGTCCATGTCGATCACGAGAACGGTCGTCGCCATGGCTCCGACCGGAGCGAAGATCGCAAGCAAACCAGCCGCCGCGCAAACGGATACAATGCGTCGCAACATGATGTGTCCCACCTGTCTAGAAAGTTGTTGTTGTACTGAACCGGAACGTTTCCGTCCTGTCGTACTCCTCGGCCGCCAGCACTTCGGAGAAGTCGAACCGAATAGGCCCGAACGGCGATCTCCAGAAGATCGAAACGCCCGCGGACGCTCTCAATGAAAGATCGTCACGAATGTCCAGCCCGGAGGCCGCCAATGAGTCGTCATCGTCCAATACGCCAAGATAGCCGAAATCGCTGAACAAGCTGCCGCGGATTCCATATTGCTCGGGCAGGCCCAGCGGGAAGGCAAGCTCTGCGGTCCCGATGGCGAAAAATTGACCGCCCAGCGCGTCGCCTGAAATAAGCGAGCCGTCCGACTGTTCTTGGACCACGCGCGGGCCCATGCCGGCGGTCTCGAACCCGCGGAAAGACTGACCGCCCTTGAAGAATCGGTCGTTGATCCGGACCTCGTCCCCGCCCCAGGGCGCGATGTAGCCCCCGGACATGCTCAAGCTCGCGACCAGCTGCGGCGAAAAGATCGAGCGGTAAGCCGTTCCGTCGAACTCTGAGCTCAAGAACTTCACGTCCCCGCCCAAGCCGGCGAACTCCTGCTGCACTGACGCGACGAAGCCGCGCGTAGGCTGGAACGGATCGTCGCGGCGATCCCAGCTCAAGGCGAACTGCGCGATCGAGGACATCCGCTCGCCCGACTGCAGCGCGATCGGGCTGGAGGCGCCGGCGAAGGTCTGCACGTCGTCGAGCCTCAGCGTATAGCTCAGCCGCAGACTCGCTCGCTCGGTCACGGGGAAGCCGAAGTTGAGGCTCGCGCCGGTCGAGCGCGTCTCGAACGAGGCTTCGCTCAAGAAATCCTGGCGCGTGTTGAAGATGTCGAAGCCCGCGGCGATGTTGCGCCCGAGGAACCGGGGCTCGGTGAAGCGGATGTCGACGATCTGCCGCCGCTGGCTCGCCGAGATCCTGAAGCGCAGGAACTGGCCGCGGCCGCGCAAGTTCCGCTCGGTGATGGACAAGTCCACCAGGAAGGCGTCGACGGATGAGAAGCCCGCGCCGAAGTTGAGCTCGCCCGTCGGCTGCTCGGTGACCTGGACCTGCATGATCGCCCGGTCCGGTTGAGAGCCGGGTAGCGATGCGATCTCGACCTCTTCGAAGAAGCCCAGCGAGCGGACGCGCTGGCGCGAGCGCTCCTCGAGCACGCGGTTGAAGGCGTCGCCTTCAACGAGCTGCACCTCGCGGCGGATCACGTGATCAAGCGTCCGGGTGTTGCCCACCACGTCGATCCGCTCGATGTAGACGCGCGGGCCCTCCACGATCGTGAAGACGAACGAGACCGTGCGCGTTTCGCGGTCGACGACGCGCTGGCGCTGGATGTTGACGAAGGCGTAGCCCGCCGCGCCCGCCGCGAACGTCAGAGCGTCCTCGGCGTCGGTGATCCGGCTCTGCTCGTAGAGCTGGCCGGTCCTGAGCGGCACCAACGCTTCGAGCGCATCCTCGTCGAGCACCTCGATTTCGGAGACGACCTCGATGTCGCCGAAGCTGTACACCTCGCCTTCGTCGACCACGTAGGTGATGAAGAAGTCTTCCTGATCGGGCGTCAGCTCGGCGACCGCGGAAACGACGCGGAAGTCCGCATAACCGCGGTCAGTATAGAACTCGCGCAGAAGCTCGCGGTCATACTCGAGCCGCGCCGGGTCGTAGTTGTCGTTCGAAGAGAAGAAGCGCCAGAACCGGGATTCGCGGGTGACGACCTCGCCGCGCAGCCGACGATCGGAGAAGGCCTCGTTGCCGATGAAGTTGATCCGCCGCACGCCCGTGAGCGGTCCTTCGGTGATCTCAAAGACGAGGTCGATCCGGTTTTGCGGCTGCTCGACGACCCGCGGCGTGATTTGCGCCGCGAAGCGGCCTGACTGCCGGTAGACCTCGATCATCCGCTGGACATCGGCCTGCACGCGCGCGCGGGTGAAGATCGCGCGCGGCTGCGCCTGGATCTCTTCAGACAGCTTTTCATCGTCGATCGCGCGGTTCCCCTCGAACGTCACGCGGTTGATGATCGGATTTTCGACGACGCGAATGACCAGGAGATTGCCGCGCCGCTCGGGCACGATGTCGGCGAACAGGCCAGTATCGAACAGCACCTCCATCGAGGTGTTGATCTGGGCGGGGTCGAACGGCATGCCCGCGGCGACGGTGAGGTAGGAGAGCACGGTCTGGCTCTCGATCCGCTGATTGCCCTCGACCAGGATCCCCTGGATGATGTCGCCGCTGCGCTGCTGCGCCTCTACGGCCGGGGCGCCGACGAACGCCATGGCGACAAGCGCGGCGCAAACCGCAACTTGCGCGCGCCTCACGAGGCGTCGGAGCAGATCACCCACAAAGGTCATGTCGGACCGTCCCCAAGCTGGCCAGCCTTGTTGTTTCGGCTGGGATCACGACAGCAACTGCCCGATCGTCTCAAACACGCGCAGGTACTTCAGATCGTTCCAAAAGGCGAAGACCATCAAGCCCATAACCATCGCCAGACCGATCCGAAATCCCCACTCCTGAGCCCCCTCGCCCAGCGGCCGGCCCGCGACCGCCTCGTATGCGTAGTACACAAGATGTCCCCCGTCGAGAACGGGAATGGGCAGAAGGTTGATTAGTCCAATGGCCACCGAGAGCGCGCCGGCCAGCAGAACCAATTGAAACAAGGCGCTGCTTGCGCCAGCAAGGGGATCGCCGTCCGCGCTGCTCCAGGCGGTTGCGGCGATATTTCCCGCGGTGTTGGCCATGCGCAACGGGCCGCCGAGCTCGGCGCCGGATTCCTTGCCCTGGAAGATGCGCCCGACGTAGCGCGCCGGCAGCACTGCGGCGCGCCAGGTCCAGGCCGCGCCCTGCTTCACGGCGCCGATCGGACCGTATCGATCGACCAAAATCGTCGCATCAGCGTCGCCACGCCACCCCAGATAGGGGTAGCTGTCAGGCTCGCCCGGCAGGGGGTCGCTGATGGGGCGCAGCTCGATGTCGGCGATCAGTTCGACGCGCCGTCCGTCGCGTTCGACGGTGAACGTCGCAGCGCCCGCCCCGGCGTCCTCCAGATAGCGTTGCAGCTCGATGAAGTAATCGATCGCTTGACCGTCGACCGAAACGATGCGGTCGCCACGCTCGAAGCCGGCCGCGGCGGCGGGGGAGCCGGACGCGGACTCGCCCAGGATCGTCGGCACGCCCGGTGCGAGGCCGATATAGCCGAGCGAGGTTTCCCCACCGAAGCCGTCGGCTCGGGTTTCGCGGCCGACGGTGACGCCGAGGTCAATGCTGCTTCCGCCGCGCTCGACGGTGAAGACCGCTTCTTCGCCGGCGGCGAGCGCTGCGAACTCGCGCACGTCGGACAAGAAGCGGATCGGGCGCGCGTTGATGTGGGTGATCAGGTCGCCCTTCTCGAAGCCCGCCGTCTCGGCCGGAGTGTCCTCGACGACCGCGCCGACGATCGGCGCAAAGCCGCGCTCGCCGACGAAGCCGATCGCCACCGTGAAGATCGCCAGCGCAAGCACGAAGTTCGCGACCGGTCCGGCCGCGGCGATGATCGCGCGCTGCCAGACGGGCTTGAAGTGATAGCAGCCCGCCACCGCCTCTGCTCCGTGCTCGGCCTCGATCTTGGCCTTGAGCGCCTTGAGCTGCTCCGTGTCGGGATTGCTCGCTGCAGACGCGTCGCCGAAGAAGCGGACGTAGCCGCCGAGAGGTATCGCGGCGAGCCGCCAGACCGTGCCGGACCTGCTCTGCGTCGACCAGAGAGTCTTGCCGAAGCCGAGGGAGAAGGTCTCGACCTTCACCCCGCAGGCGCGACCCGCCCAATAGTGTCCAAGCTCGTGAAACGTCACGACGATGGAGAACACAAAAAGGAAGGCGAGGATCGTCACCATGCTCGCATCAACTCATCGTCCCTCAAGGAGGTTTTCACGCCGAAGATCTCACGCCGCCAGAGCGTCAGCTTCATGTTCCGCCCACCGGCGGGCGGCCGCGTCGAGCGCCAGCCGATCGTCCAAGCTCGCCCCGCCCGCGTCGCGAGGCTCCGCCTCAGAATCACAGCTCTCAAGCACGCTCTCCACCACGCGGGAAATATCGAGGAAGCCTATCTGACGGTCAAGAAACCGAGACACGGCGACCTCATTGGCCGCGTTCAGGGCCGCCGGCGCGTTCCCGCCCGCCGCTAGCGCCTGGCGGGCCAGCTTGAGGCAGTAAAACGCCTCTTCATCGGGCGGTTCGAAGGTCAGGGTGCCGATCGCGGCGAGGTCGAGCCGTTCGGCCCCGCTCTCCATCCGGTCCGGCCAAGCGAGCGCATGGGCGATCGGCACCCGCATGTCGGGCGAAGCGAGCTGGGCGAGGACGGAGCCGTCGACGTAGGAGACGAGGCTGTGGACGATCGACTGGGGATGGACCAGCACGTCGAGCTGCGCGGCCGGCATCTCGAACAGATGATGCGCCTCGATCAGCTCGAGGCCTTTGTTCATCATCGTTGCGCTGTCTACGGAGATCTTCGCGCCCATCGACCAGACGGGATGATTGACGGCCATCTCCGGCGTGACGGCGCGCATCTCTTCCAGGCTCCAGCCGCGGAACGGACCGCCCGAGGCGGTCAGGGTGAGCTTCTCCACCCGATGCGGACGTTCGCTCTCGAGCACTTGGAAGATCGCGTTGTGCTCGCTGTCGACCGGCAACAGCGCGCCTCCACCGGCGCGCGCGGCCTGCATCAGGATGTCGCCGGCGCAGACGAGCGCTTCTTTGTTGGCGAGCGCGACCTCGGCGCCGCGCTTCGCCCCCGCGATGGTCGGCGCCAAGCCGGCCGCGCCGACGATGGCCGCCATCACCCAGTCGGAAGGACGCTGCGCGGCTTCGATCACCGCCTCGGCGCCGGCGGCGGTTTGGGTGCTCGTTCCGGCGAGCGCGGACTTGAGCGCGTCGTGCTTGGCTGGATCGGCGATCACCGCAAGGTCCGCACGGAAAGTTCGCGCCAGCGCGGCGAGCTCGTCGACGTTCGAATGCGCCGTCAGCGCGGCGATCGGACAAGCGTCCGGACCATGCGCGGCGCGCACGCGCGCAACGAGATCGAGCGTCGCGCGTCCGACCGAGCCGGTCGCGCCGAGTACGGCGACGCGTTTTTCAGCCACCGCCGGCTTTGAGGCGATCTCCGCATCCATCAGGGCCATATCAGCACTTTCCCCGCGTGCAAGACAGCCGCGACCATCAGGCCGTCCACGCGATCAAGCAGCCCGCCATGCCCTGGTATGAGCGCGCCGGCGTCCTTCACGCCGTACCGCCGTTTGAGCCAGGATTCGAGCAGATCCCCGCAAAGCGCACCGACGCCCAGCACAGCGGCGCCAAGCGCCTTGGCTGCAAGGCCCGTCCAGCCGAAGCCGCTGGCTAGAAGCCCGCCGACCACGCCAGCCAGCAGCGCGCCCGCGACGAGACCGGCCCAAGTCTTCTTCGGCGAGATCTTGGGCGCCAACAGCCGTCCGCCGATGAGCACGCCCGCCGCGAACGCTCCGGTGTCCGCCGCCCAGACGCAGGCGAAGAGATAGGTGACGCGTTCGGCGCCGTCAGCGTTCAAACGCAACCAGACCAGGGCCACGCAAGGCGCGGTCACATAGATCACGCCGAGCGCGGCGGACACCGCCGGACCAAATCCACCGCCCCGCCGGCCGCGCTCGACGGCGGACGCGAGCGCGGCGAGCGTCATCCACAGCCACGCCGCGGGCATCTGCTGCGCCGCTGCGGCGATCGTCGCGCCAGCCGCGCCGGCCGCGGCCAAGGCGAACGCCTGATCGCCGCCGTCCGCGTCCGACATCCGCGTCCATTCGCGCGCCAGGATCACCGCGGCGGCCGCGATGAAGCCCGAGAACGCCGCGCCGCCAATCCAGGCCGCCGCCAGCGCGGCCGGCGCGAGCACGAGGGAGGATGCGATGCGCGCGCGAAGCTTCAGTGCGCCGGCGTCATCGCCGGAGCCTGTCGGTTCGTTTGCGGAAATCGGGCCTACCGCCTCGTCCTCAGTCGACATTGGCGGCCGCAACGCGTCCGAACCGCCGGTCGCGCCCCTGATACTCGTCGAGAGCGGCCTCGAGCGCAGCGCGATCGAACTCCGGCCAAAGAACGTCCGTGAAGACGTACTCGGCGTAGGCGGACTGGAACAGAAGGAAGTTCGAGATCCGCTTCTCCCCGCTCGTCCGGATCAGCAGATCGACATCCGGCATCTCCGGCACGTCGAGGCTTTGGGAGAATTTCTCCGCGTCGATGTCCTC
The DNA here is from genome assembly GCA_050050115.1 of Maricaulaceae bacterium. GTDB lineage: Bacteria > Pseudomonadota > Alphaproteobacteria > Caulobacterales > Maricaulaceae > JASFUX01. The sequence continues at coordinate 42,635 of JASFUX010000001.1, forward strand.
AGGCCGGATCGCGCCGGAAGCGACCTCGCTCGCCAGCCGCCGGGCCGCGCGCGCGATCTCGTCGCGCCCGCCGTAGTTGAACGCAATGGTCAGGTTGAACCGATCATTGTCCGCTGTCTGAGATTCGGCTCGCTCGATGATGTCCGCAAGCTCGCGGCTCAAGTTGTCGCGGTCGCCGGCGATGCGGATGCGCACCCCTTCGCGCCGCAGCCGCTCGAGGTCGGCGTCGACGAAGCGGCGCAAAAGGTCGAGGAGGTCGCTCACCTCGTCTGCCGGGCGATCCCAGTTCTCGGTCGAAAAGCCGAACAGCGTCAGCCATTGCACGCCAAGCTCGCCCGCCGCGCGGACGGTGCGGCGCACCGCTTCGACGCCTTCGCGATGGCCGAAAGCGCGCGGCCGGCCGCGCGCGCGCGCCCAGCGCCCGTTGCCGTCCATGATGATGGCGACATGGCGAGGGCGGTTTTCTGGGCTCAATGAATGCGACATGAGGTCCGGCGCGGGGTCAGACCTGCATGATCTCCTGTTCCTTGGCTTTCAGCAATCCGTCGATCTCGGCGATGGCGCCGTCGGTCGCGGATTGGACGTCATCCGAATGCGCCTTGTGCTCGTCTTCGGAGATGTCGTGGTCCTTCTCGGCGCGCTTTAAGGCTTCCATGCCGTCTCGGCGCACGTTGCGCACCGCGACGCGCGCGCTCTCGGCGTATTTGCCGGCAAGCTTGGCGAGCTCGGCGCGGCGTTCCTCGTTGAGCATCGGGATCGGAATGCGAAGCGCCTGTCCGTCCACCACCGGATTGAGGCCGAGGCCAGAGTTGCGGATCGCCTTGTCGACCGCGCCGACGAGCGACTTGTCCCAGACCTGCACCGAGACCATGCGCGCGTCAGGCGTCGAGATGGTGGCGACCTGGTTGATCGGCGTTTTCTGGCCGTAGGCTTCGACCTGCACCGGATCGAGCAGCTGGGTCGACGCGCGGCCCGTGCGCAACCCGGCGAACTCGTGCTTGAGGCTGCCGATCGCGCCTTCCATCCGGCGCTTAATGTCGGCGAGATCGTATTCTCCGTCGCTCATTTCTTGCTCTCCGCGGCCTCGTTCGGACCGATGATCGTGCACACGCCTTTGCCGGCGAGCACCTTTGCGAGTCCCCCCTTCTCGCGGATCGAAAACACGATGATCGGGATCTGATTGTCCCGCATCAGACTGACCGCCGAGGCGTCCATGACCTTGAGATCGCGTGCGAGCACCTCGGTGTAGTCGAGACGGTCATAGCGGGTCGCGTCCGCGTTGGTCTTCGGGTCGGCCGAATAGACCCCGTCGACCTGAGTGCCCTTGAAGAGTCCGTCACAGCCCATCTCGGCGGCGCGCAGCGCCGCGGCGGTGTCGGTGGTGAAGAACGGGTTTCCCGTGCCCGCGGCGAAGATGACGATCCGGCCCTTCTCCATGTGCCGGATCGCGCGGCGGCGGATGTAGGGCTCGCACACGGTCGTCATCGGGATCGCCGAGAGCACGCGGGTGTCGAGCCCCTTGCGCTCGAGCGCGTTCTGCATCGCCAGGGCGTTCATCACCGTGGCGAGCATGCCCATGTAGTCCGCCGAGGCGCGCTCCATGCCCTGCGCCGCGCCCGACAGTCCGCGGAAGATGTTGCCCCCGCCGATGACCAGACAGACCTGCACGCCGGCGCGCGCGGCTTCGGCGACTTCTTCGGCGATCCGGTCGGCGGTCGGCAGGTCGATGCCGTAGGGCTCCTCGCCCATCAGCGCTTCGCCGGAGATCTTCAACAGCACGCGCGAGAAATTATGCGATCCCGTCCGTGCGGCTTTCGTCTTGGCGGCGGCCTCAGCAGCGCTCAATGGCTCATTCTCCCGCGCACGACGGCGGCCGGCGCCAGTCCGGCGCCGACCGTCGTCTCATAGCAGGATTCCGCTGCGAGAGCCCGCCTCGTCGAGACGGCTCTTTAAGAGCCTCCCGTCGCGGCGGCGACCTCCGCGGCGAAGTCCTCTTGCTTCTTCTCGACGCCCTCGCCGAGCTCCATGCGCACGAAGCCCACAAGCTCAACCGGCGCGCCGACGTCCTTGGCGGCTTTTTCGATCACCGCTTTGACCTGGGAATCGGGGTCCTTCACGAACGCCTGCTCGAGCAACACCGATTCCTGATAGAACTTGCGCAGGCGGCCCTCCACCATCTTCTCGATGATGTTCTCGGGCTTGCCCGACGCGCGAGCCTGCTCGGAGAAGACCTCGCGCTCCTTCTCGACGACGGCGGGATCAAGCTCCTCGACACGCGCGGCGAGCGGCGAAGCGGCCGCGACGTGCATGGCGATGTCGCGCCCCAGCGTGTCGAGCGCTGCGGCGTCGCCCGCGGACTTGAGCGCGACCAGCACAGCGATCTTGCCGAGGCCGTCGGCGGCCTGGTTGTGGATGTAGACCGCCACCACGCCGGGATCGACGCTCAGCCGCGTCAGCCGGCGCACGGCCATGTTCTCCCCGATCGTCGCGATCAGCGAGGTGATCTTGTCCTGCACGCTCTCGCCGCCCGAGGTCTTGGCTTCGAGCAGCTTTTCGACGGACTCCGCATCGCCGAGGGCGAGCTTCGTGGCCTCGCCGACGAACGCCTGGAAGGTCTCGTTCCGCGCGACGAAGTCGGTCTCGGCGTTCACCTCGACCGCGGCGCCGACGGCGGCGGTTCCCTCACGCTTGGACGCGGCGCCGACGAGCCCATCGGCGGCCACCCGATCGGCCTTCTTGGCCGCTTTCGACAGGCCCTTCTTGCGCAGCCAGTCGATCGCGCCTTCGAAGTCCGCGCCGGTTTCGGTGAGGGCCTTCTTGCAATCCATCATGCCGGCCCCGGTCTTCTCGCGAAGCTCTTTCACAAGTCCGGCCGTGATTTCCGCCATGATCCTACATTCCTTTCGCTATACGCCCTCGCAAGGGCCATCTGGCGCGCGCTGCGCGACAGAGAGCCCCGCGCGCGCGTTCCGCGTTCAGTCTTTCTCCGCTCCGGCCTCTGCCGGCTCGGGTTCGGCCGGCTTCTCGGCCTCGGCGGCTTCCGCCGGAGCCGCTTCGGCCGCCGGCTCGGTCTCGCCCTCGCCCAGCGCGGTCTCGGTCGGGTTCTCGGACTCGCCGAGATCCACGCCAAGCGCCGCCTGGCCTTCGGCCAGACCATCGAGCACCGCATCCGCGAGCAGATCGCAATAAAGCGCGATTGCGCGCGCCGCGTCGTCGTTGCCCGGAATCGGGAAGTCGACGTCGTCGGGATCGCAGTTGGTGTCGACGATCGCGATCACCGGAATGCCGAGCTTGCGCGCCTCCTGGATCGCGATCGCCTCCTTATTGGTGTCGATCACGATCATCAGGGCCGGCACGCCGCCCATGTCCTTGATCCCGCCGAGCGAGCGCTCGAGCTTGTCGCGCTCCCGGGTGACCTGAAGCAGCTCTTTCTTGGTCAGACCTGTGGGGCCCTCTTGATCTAGGAGCGATTGCAGATCGCGCAAGCGTGCGATCGAGTGCGAGATCGTCCGCCAGTTGGTCAGCGTGCCGCCGAGCCAGCGGTGGTTGACGTAATACTGGGCGCAGCGCTGGGCGGACTGGGCGATGCCCTCGGACGCCTGCCGCTTGGTGCCGACGAACAGGATCCGCCCGCCCCCGGCCGCCGTTTCGCGCGCCTTGAGCAGCGCCTGGTGGAGGAGCGGCACGGTCTGCGAGAGGTCGATGATGTGAATGTTCGAGCGAACGCCGAAGATGTAGCGATCCATCTTCGGGTTCCATCTGTGGGCCTGGTGGCCGAAATGCACGCCAGCTTCCAAGAGCTGGCGCATGCTGAAATCAGGCAACGCCATATAGGTTCTCCGGTTGGCCTCCGCAGACTGAACCGGCCATCGGGCCGGACCGGAGCGACGCGCCGCCTGTCATGGAGGCGCAGCCGCGAGGTCTGCGTGTGGATTTGAGCCGCGCTTATAGGTCCGCCTTGGGCGTGCTTGCAAGCCCGGAAACGCCCCGCAACAGCTGGGAATCGCGCCTCGAAGGCCGCTCCGGACCCGCTTTTGGCGCCTTAGGCCTCTTCGACCTTGGCCACGCCCTGGGCGATCTTGATCGCCGCGCGGGCCGCCGCGTCGACCGGCCAGGCGCCGGGCAGCGCCAGCTCGACCTCGTCGCGCTCGCCCATCGGCACGACGATCGACACCTGCCCGCGATCCCCGCCCTGACGCTCGGAAAGCTTGTTCAGCCGGGCGCTGACCGCGCTCAAGGCGCCCTCGTCCTCGGCGTAGATCCGCATCCCGCCGAATGCGCCTGAAAGCGCGCTGTCGAGCGGCTCGACCCGGTCGATGATCACCCGCACCTCGCCGTCGCGCCCCGAGAGCCGCGCCGAGCCGAAGACCGGCGCGCCGGTTTCAAGCAACGAGCGTTCGCGCGCGAGGGTCTCGGGCGGGACCAGCGCCTCGAACTCGCCCGTCGGGTCGGACAGCGAGACGAAGGCGAAGCGCTCTTGAGACTTCAGCGAGACCCGCTCCTGGCGGGCGCGGACGACGCCGGCGACCTTGACCCGCTCGCGTCCCTCTTCGGCGAGGGCGGCGAACTGGGCGCAGAAGACCACATTGCGGCGGGCGAGCGCCTCGGTCGCGTCTTCGAGCGGGTGGCCGGAGAGATAGACGCCGATGGCGGCGAACTCCTCGTCCAGGCGCTCATGAGCGGTCCAGGGTTCGATCTCGGGCAGGATGTCCCCGCCCACCGGCTCTTCGTCGCCAAAGAGGCTGTTTTGGGCAGCGGCGCGCTCGGCGGCGGCGACGTAGGCGGCGGCGAGGATGCGCTCGGCGGCGGTGAGGGCCTGACGTCGCTCAACGCCCAGGCAATCGAAAGCGCCGGCGCGGGCGAGATTTTCAACCATCCGCTTGTTGACTTGGCGCGGATCGATCCG
>JASFUX010000002.1:0-40046 GCA_050050115.1 Maricaulaceae bacterium
CGTTGATGTCGAACGTCGGGTGTTGATTGGCGCGTTGAGTGCTGATTGCGCCGGCTTCATCGAACGAGTCGAACAGGTTGTTGACGTAACCCGTCACCGTCCAGGCGTCGTTCGAATAGCTCACCGCGATATTGTGCCGATCGTAGGAGTCGAGCGTCAGGCTGTCCCCTCGTCCACCGGTCCGCGTCAACACTTCGCTGATCGCCGTGACCGAGTAGTCGAAGTCGAGATAGCCGCCGGCGAACGGCATGTTGTAGTTCGCAAACAGCGAGAACTGATGCTCAGGATACCCTGGGAGCCGGTCGCCCGCCTCGCCGTCATCGAAGCACGAAGCGAACGGCGAAGGCGCGGGATTGCCGGCGGTCACAGGACCCGGGATGCAGATTTCGCCCGGGGCCACCACGGCCGGATCGCTGATCGGGAACGTCCGGATCAGGTTCGGCACGCCTTCGGTCAGCTCGGTGTTATTGTAGCCGTAGTTCCCGCGCAGCGAGAAATTGTCCGTTAACTGAGCGTCGAAGAACAACTCAAGGCCCTTCGACTCCGCGCCGCTGCCGTTGATGGTGATCGGAATATTCGCGTTCACCGTCGCCGAGGAGACCTGAGGATCGGTCCAATCGATGAAGTAAACAGCGCCGTTGACCGTCAGATCACCGCCAAACCACTGCGTGCGGGCGCCGACCTCGTAGTTGGTCGTGCTGTCGGGGAAATACTGCTCTTCAAACGGTAGAGCGCAGGCGCCTTGGTTGGGCGGAATCGGATCGGGACACGGCGCGAGACCGTTGTTGTCGCCGATGCGATACCCTTCGGACACCGTGAAGTAGCCGAGGATGTCGTCGGTGAACTGATAGGATGTGTTGAACTTGCCCAGGATCCCGTCGTCTTCCTGCCCGGTTTGCTCAAAATCCGTGAGAATCTGATCGGGTGGATCGCCGAAGAAGACGGTGTTGAGGAGCGGGAAGTCGACCGAACTCAAGGTCGAGAGCTCATACTCGTAGTAGCGCGCCCCGACCGTGACGTTCCACCGGTCGGTGATGTCGTAGCCAAGCTCGCCGAAGATCGCCTTCTCGGTCAGCTCAGTATCGCTGACGGAATAGTACTCGAGGCTGTCCGGCCTCAGCTGCACGCCGCCGAAGTTGTCGACAGCGAACTGATCGTAGCCCGGGGTGAATTCACTGCTAGTCGAAAAGCCATCGGCGTCGTTGTAGAAGCCGCCCACGATCCAGCTCAAAGGACCGTCGGAGGTCGAAACCAGCCGAACCTCCTGATTGAAGGTCGTATCGTCGCGCTCTTCGAGTGTGTACGCGGTGAAGGCCGGGAACGCCTCGTAGCTGTACTCGAGGGTGATCAGCAGGTCGTTCTGGTCGCGCTGGCCGCGATCGGAATATTCCGAATAGCCCGTCGCAGAGGTCAGCTCGGCGAATCCGAGATCGGCGACGATCTCGAGCGCAAGCAGCTCGTTTTCGCGATCATTCGGTTCAAGAACGCGTTTGGCGTTTTGGTACCGCTCGGTCATCGCCGTGCTGCGCCAACTCGAGATCTGACGCCCGCCCGATTCGATGTCCTGGTAGTAGTACGTCAGGTTCGCGTCGATAGCGGATGTCGGCTGCCAACGCAGTCCGATGCGTCCCGAGAGGGTCTCTTCCGTGTTCGTATCTTCGGCATTACGAAGATTAGCGTCGAAGGTGGCCTGATCGTCGAAGATGACGTCGGGATTGGAAACGCCGATCTCGCGCACCACGAAGGGCTGATCGATGAAGCCGGTGTCGTTGAGGAAATCGAGCGAGCCGCGGATCGCGAGGTTGTCGGAGATCGGCAAGTTCGCCGTGAAGCCCAGGTCCGTGCTGATCCCGTCGCCTTCGCCGTAGGAGTAAGCGTCGCCGCGCACGTTGAAATACTGGGCCGAGAAGTCCGGCCGGTTCGGGATATAGCGCACCGCGCCGCCGAGCGTGCCCGCGCCGTAGAGCGTGCCTTGCGGCCCGATCAGAAACTCGACCCGCTCCATGTCGTTGAGCCGAAGCTCCACGTAGAACGGAATTTCCCCAAGGTAAGTGCCGACGGTGCCGCCGCCGTTGTTGCCGTCGCCAACGCCCTCGCCGGAGCCGATCGGGTCGGCGTTGAGGCCCCGGAAGACGATCTGGTTGGACGAGCGCGCGCCCTGGTCGACAATGAAGACGCCCGGCACCCAGGAGGCGATCTCCGTCAGGTCGCCGATGCCCTGCTGCTCGATCTGCGCTCCGCCAAGTGCAGCAATGTTCACCGGAATGTCCTGGACACTCTCGGCGCGCCGCGTGCCGGTGACGACGATGACGTCGTCGTCATCCTGAGCGAAAGCTGGCGCTCCGAGACCGAGCGGCGCGGCTGCTAGAGCAAGCACGCTCGCTGAACCAAGAAGAAACGCATGCGTGTTCGCTCGAGCCGGATTTTTCATGAAAGATCTCCCTCTGGCGCGCCATGTATGCGGAAGTGAATATCGTTTAGTTGTGCGCCGCAGCGGCAATCAGTCCAGTGGATAGCCGATCGAAAGCAAAGCGTCGGCGACGTTTGTCGCTTCTTGTGACAATTTCGTCACGTTCGGCGAGTTGCTCCCAAACGCCGTGCTAGGAAGCGCGATATGGTGGACCCAGACCAGTTGAGCACCGCGCTTGACGAAGCCGAGCGTCTTCTCGCAGCGCGGCGCTACCGCGAGGCGCATGCGCTATGCATCGACGTCTTGAAGCGCGACCCGCAACGCGGGCGCGCCTTCGAGCTGCTCGGCATGCTGACGGCCGATCATGGAAATGTCGCCAAAGCGCTCGAGCTGTTCGATCGGGCGCTCGCCGCCGGTCCCGAAAGCGCGCGCGCTCACGCCCATCGCGCCAAAGCCCTGACCGCGCTCACCCGCGCGCCTGAAGCCCGCGCCGCCGCCGAGCGCGCCGCCGCTGTCGATCCGCGAGACGCCCATACGCTCGACACCATCGGCGTGGTCTTCACGCGGACCGGCGACCACGCCCGCGCAGTCGACTTCTTTCGTCGCGCCACGCAGATCGATCCGCGCCAAGCGAACTACTTCTACAACCTCGGCGCGGCGGAAGAATTTCTCGGCGACTTCGCCGCCGCGGAGACCGCATTGCGTCAATCGATCAAGCTCGATCCCGCGAACCACCGCGCCTATTCCTCGCTCGTCGCCCTGAAGCGCCAGACCGATGAGGAAAATGAAGCGTCGGCGCTCAAGCGGCTGTTCGCCGAGAAAAGCGAGGATCCCGAAGCCGCGCTCCATATCGGGCATGCACTCGCCAAGACGTATGAAGACCTGGGCGAGCCTGAACGCGCGCTCGAATGGCTGAACAAGGCGAAAGCCGCCAAGTGGGCGTCGCTGAACTATGATCCGGCGACGGATCAGGCGCTATTTGAGGCCGCTAAACGCACGCTCGACGGGCCAAAGGATGAGAGCGGCTGGGCGTCGGCCGCGCCGATTTTCATCGTCGGTCTGCCGCGCACCGGCACGACCTTGGTCGACCGCATCCTGTCGAGCCATCCCGAGGTCGCCTCGGCCGGCGAGCTGACCGACTTCGCGCTGCACTTGAAGCGCGCGGCGGGCACGCCCTCGCCTTACGTGCTCGACGCCCCGACGCTGGATGCGGCGCGCACGCTCGACCTGACGCCGATCGGGCAAGCCTACGAGCAAAGCGCCCGCCGTGTCGTCGGCAACGTTCTGCGATTCATCGACAAGATGCCGCTCAACTTCTTCTATGCAGCGCTGATCCGTCGCGCGTTGCCGAACGCGCGGATCATCCGTCTCAAGCGCGATCCGATGGACGCGGGGCTGTCGAACTATCGCCAGCTGTTTGCGACGACCTTCACCTACTACAGCTACGCCTACGATCTCGAGGCGACGGGCCGCTACGTTCTCGCCTTCGAAGACCTGATGACGCACTGGCGCGCGCACCTGCCACCCGAGCGCTACACAGAGGTCGCCTATGAGGACATCGTCGAGGATCTCGAACGCGAGACCCGCCGGCTTCTGGCGTTCTGCGATTTGCCTTGGGACGAGCGCTGCCTGCGTTTTTACGAAAACGACTCCCCGGTGGCGACCGCCAGCTCGGTGCAAGTACGCTCTCCGATTCACGCCCGTTCAATCGGCCGCTGGCGTCAGTATGGCGAAGGAATAGAGCCGCTCAAACGCGTTATCGAAGCGGGGTTGGAGACGTCGTAGCGGGCGCCTCGGGTTAACCGTAAACCCGACGGAAATTTGTCTAAATACTGAGCAAGTTTTCTAATCGGGCGTCAGAACTTCCTCGGCACTCTTTGCTCGAACATCGCCGCTCCGCGCGTTCCTCACGCATTCCTGCGGGCGGCCCGAAGGGCAGGGAGTTCGCCATGGCCGACGCGCGCGTTTTGGTTTTCGCGTCACAAAAAGGCGGGTCTGGCAAGACCACGCTTTCAGGACACATCGCGGTTGAGGCCGAGCGTGCGGGCGACGGGCCTGTCGCGCTCATCGACACCGACCCGCAAGGCAGTCTCGCCAAGTGGTGGAACGCGCGCTCGCAAGAAACGCCCGCGTTCGCCCATGCGCCGATCAAGGATCTCGAGGGTTGCCTCGATCATCTGAAGACCATGGGCTTCAAGCTCATCGTCGTCGACACGCCCCCGGCGGTCACCGAGACGATCGCCCATGTCGTCGCGCGCGCCGACCTCGTCATCGCGCCGACCCGGCCGAGCCCGCACGATCTGCGCGCCGTCGGCCCCACGGTCGACATCGCCGAATCCCTGAAGAAGCCGCTGCTGTTCGTCGTCAACTCGGCGACCGCGCGGGCGCGGATCACCTCAGAGACGGCCGTCGCGCTTTCCCAGCACGGCGTCGTTGCGCCGGTGACGGTCCATCACCGGGTCGATTTCGCCGCCTCGATGATCGACGGACGCACCGTCGGCGACATCCGGCCGGATTCAAAGTCGGCCAAGGAAATTTCCGAGCTCTGGCTCTACATCCGCAGCCGCCTAGCCAAGCTCGATCCGACCGATCAGCGCTGGAGCGAGGGCCCCCGAGGCGACTTCTCCACCGCCGTGCTCACGCCCGAGAGCGGACATGAGCCGGCCGCCGCGCCGAGCGCGGACGAGATCGACGACATCGATCTGCCGTCTTGGGCCAATCTCGCCCCGGCCATCGCCGCGGCGAAAGCCCAACCTGAAGAGAGCCAGCCGGTCGCCGCGAACGGCAACTGGGACGGGGTCGACCGCCGCGTCGCCGATCGCGGTCCGCCCACGGGCAAGACCGAACGTCGGCATACGGCCGTGTTCGGCCGACGCGCCGTCAACTAGCCGTCCGTCCCTCCCAGCGCCGCCGCGCGTGCGATCAAGCTGAGCTCGTTCGATGTCCCAATCTCCCTTCGCCTCGCTCCACGCCGGGCTGCTCGCGCGCAAAGGCGCCGCGCGGCCGAGCGTCGAGCCGCAAAGCTTCCCCATGCCGCGCGCCGAGACGCGGCCTGAACCGCGCGTCCGCGAGCTGTCCCCCCGCGAGACGCCGGCCGGGCCGGCGTCGTCCGGAGCGGTCCCTGCGACGCGTGCGGGGCGGATCGATCCAGGCCCCTCGGGTTGGTCGTCCCGCGCCGCTGCCGAGCCCCGGACGACGCCGGCCCACGAAACAACGCCGCCCCACAGCGAAGAAGCGCCTTTGGACCGCGATGCACGCCCGCAAAGCGACGCAGACCCGCAGAGCGACTCCCAGTCCGAACACGAAGCGCGCCAGCAGCGGGCCTACAAGACCAGCGTGCGCCTGACGCGCAATCAGGCCCGCGCCTTGAAGCTCGCCGCGATCATCCTCGATCGGCCGCAGCGCGAGCTGCTGGCGACCGGGCTCGAGCGCCAGCTCGAAGCGCTCGCCTGCTCGGACCTGCACCACTGCGCCTGCTTCCGCCGGATCGCGCGCGAGCTGTCGAAGAGCTGAGGTTGCGGCCGAGCGCTGAGGATCAGGCCTCAGCAGTCGCCTCATGCGCGCGACGCCATTCCCCCGGCGGCGCGCCGACGAGCTTCTTGAACGCGCGGTTGAACGCCGCTTCGGACTGGTAGCCGACCTCGGCGGCCGCCTGCGCGATTGAGACGCCCGGCCGCTCGAGCGCGCGGGCGGCGAGCTGCATCCGCCAACGGCCCAGGTAGCGCATCGGGGGTTCCTGGACGAAGTGCGTAAACCGCTCTGAAAAGGCCGAACGCGACAGCCCCGCCTCCTTGGCCAACCGCTCGAGCGTCCAGGCTTCAGCGGGCCGGCCATGGATGAGCGCTAGGGCTGCGCCGACGTGGCGGTCGCGCAGTCCGGAGAACCAGCTCTGCTCTTCCTCGGGCAGCGTCTCGATGTGTTGGCGCACGGCCTGGATGAACATCAGCTCACTGAGCTTGGCGAGGACGGACTCCCCGCCCGGTCGCGAGGCTTGCCCTTCGGCGAGCGCAACGCGGATCAGATCGCAGGTCAAGTTCGCGCCGTCCTGCGGGCATTTGACATGAAGCATGCGCGGCAATGCGTCGAGCAGCGGGTTGTAGGGCCGCTTGTCGCAGCCGAGAAAGCCGCATACGAGGCGGGTTTCTTCTCCCCCGCCTTCGAATTCGCTCACGACGAAGGGCAGCGGCCGATCCGTCGGGCGCTGAAAGACCTCCCAGTTCGGCGCGGCGCTCAGCCCAGGCTCGGACGCCATCCGGTGGTCGTCGCCGCGGGGAAACAGGATCGCATCGCCGGCCTCGAGCCGCACCGGCGGCGCGCTGTCGTCGGAGAGCTCCGCCCAGCACCCGCCGTCGAGGGCGATATGGAACGAAATCACATGCTCCGCATCGGGCATGATCTTTTCCGACACGGCGCTCATCGGCGGCTCCTCGGCGACCCAGGGCGCCGCCGCCCGCACGTCGAAATAGACCGCGCCTGTCAGCCGAACAGCGCGCAGAACTTCCGATAGAACGTCCACCTTCCTCCTCCTCGCGGACGAACGATCAAGCCGTCGGAACGCTTGGTCAACTCGCGCCGCTCATTCGGACGATCAAGCAAGGCAAGAGGAAGATCGGTCATACCCGCCCTGCGCCCGCGCGCCTAGATCGCGTTTAACGACAAATCGCTTGGGCTGGGGCCCTCAAAGGAAACAACGACAATGACCAAACCTGCGCGCAGTGCGCCTCTTGGCGAGGCTTCAACGCTCGCCCGCCACATGACGGCCTAAGCAGCGCCGTCTCGCCGCCATCCGGACCGGATACGAGCCGGTCTTCTGTTCTGCTTAAGCCGAAAGAGCGGGCCAGCGGCGCCGACCGCCGCGCTCTTCGTGCTAGCCTTTTCATCAAAGCGCGTTCTCTCATCGCGCACGCTAGGGACCAAAATCATGCGCAAAATGCTGCTCGCCGCCGCTGCGGGAACCACGATCGCGGCCGCCGCGCCTTTCATGTTTGCTTCACTCGATCAGGCCGGTCGCACGGTCGCCGTCAATGCGCCCAACCCGGCCTTAGCGGCGCTCAATCCCTTGTTCCTGGCCAACTCCTTATGCGGACGGCCGACCGAAGGCCGCTGGGCGTCGCGTCGCCAGGCCTTCGTCGCCGCCGCGGCCGCCTACGCCGAGGACGGCCCGATCAGCCAAGCCCCCGGCGACGTGCCCTTCGTCACGGGTCTCGGCCCGTCGAGCATGTTGATCACCACCTCCGACGTGGACGCCAACCAGTACTTCCAGCAAGGCCTCAGGTACATGCACGGCTTCAACCACGGCGCGGCGATCGAGTCCTTCCGCGCCGGTCAGGCGCGCGATCCCGAGTGCGCCATGTGCTACTGGGGCGAAGCGATCTCGCTGGGGCCCAACATCAACGCGCCGATGGACCCCGCCGACTCGCCGCGCGCCTATGAAGCCGCGCATCAGGCCTACGCCCTCGCGCAAGAGGGCGGCACGGCCGTGGAAAAGGCGCTGACCGAGGCGCTGCTTGTCCGCTACGAAGAGACCGCGCCTGCGGATCGCACAGCGCTCGACGAAGCCTATCGCGACGCAATGGCCGAGGTCGCCGATCAGTTCCTCGACAACGATGAGATCCAAGCCCTCGCCGCCGAGGCGATCATGGACGCTCAGCCGTGGTTCTACTGGGCGGCGGACGGCGTCACGCCCGTCGGCATGTCGGATGAAGCGATCGACCGTATCGAGACCGTGCTCACCCGCAATCCCGAGCACGTCCCCTCGATCCACCTCTACATCCACCTGACCGAAGCGTCGGCCGACCCCTGGCGCGCCGAACAGTCGGCGGACAATCTCGTCGGCCTTGCGCCGGCCGCAGGTCACCTCGTGCACATGCCCAGCCACACCTTCTACCGGATCGGCCGGTTCCAGGACTCGCTGCAGGCCAACCTCGCCGCGGTGCTCGCCGACGAGGCCTACCTGGCCGAGAACGAAGGCGGCGTGATCTATCGGTACGGCTACTACACCCACAACATCCACTTCGTGCTCACCTCGGCGCAGATGGCCGGCGATGCGGAGACCGCGCTTGAGATGGCCGAGAAGCTCGACGGCGCGCTGCCCATGGAAATGGCCTCGGCCGCGCCCTGGGTGACGCCGATCAAAGCCGCGCCGTGGTACGCCCAAGCCCAGTTCGGCGATCCCGAAGACGTGCTGGCCATGCCCGCTCCGGACGCCGAGGGCCTGCCGTTCCTCACCGCCGCTTGGCGCTATGCCCGCGGCGAGGCGCAGGCCAAGCTCGGCAACGTCGCCGACGCGGTCGATGAGGCCCAAGCGATCGCCGAGCTGCGCGAGACGGCCGACTTCACCCCGCTGACCGAAGGCGGCGTGCCGGCGCTCGAGACGCTGGAGATCATGGAGCACCTGATCCGGGGCCGCGCCGCGGACGCGCAAGGCGATCTGCAGACGGCGATCGAGCACTATCAAGCCGCCGCCGACATCCAGGCGTCCTTGCCTTACACCGAGCCGCCTTATTGGTGGTATCCGGTGCGCCAGACGCTCGCTTCGGCGCTGCTGCGCGCCGGCCGGGCCGAGCACGCCGAGCTGGAGTTCTACCGTACGCTGATCGAAAGCCCGGACAATGCGGCGGCCTACTGGGGCCTCGCCCAGGCGCGTCGCGCGCTCGGCGACAACCTCGGCGCCGCGGACGCCATGCGCGGCTTCAACAACGGCTGGGCCGGCGCACGGAACGCGATGAGCCTGGAAAGGCTTTAGGGTCTTGACCTAACCCAGCACTGAGGAATTTGGCCCCGCCCTTGACGGGCGGGGCCAAACCCGGCTCCTTCCCGCGCGAGATCACCTACAAAGGCCCTCGCGATGTCCGTGCTCCGCTACACCCGGCCCGAGATGGCGGCGATCTGGTCGCCGGAGACCCGCTTCAAGATCTGGTTCGAGATCGAGGCGCACGCCGCGGACGCCATGGCGGACCTCGGCGTCATTCCGAAAGAGGCCGCCGCAGCCGTCTGGACCGCCAAGGATGTGGAGTTCGATGTCGCGCGCATCGACGCGATCGAGGCCGAGGTCAAGCACGACGTCATCGCCTTCCTGACCCATCTCGCCGAACACGTCGGACCGATGTCGCGGTTCGTCCACCAGGGGCTGACGTCCTCGGACGTGCTCGACACCTGTCTCGCCGTGCAGATGACGCGTGCGAGCGATCTCTTGCTCGCCGGCCTCGACCGCGTGCTTGCGGCGCTCAAGACCCGGGCGATGGAGCACAAGAACACCGTCTGCATCGGCCGCAGCCACGGCATCCACGCCGAGCCGACGACGTTCGGGTTGAAGCTGGCTCAGGCGTATGCGGAACTCTCACGCGGCCGGACGAGGCTCGAGACGGCGCGGGCGGAGATCGCCGTGGCGAAGGTCTCAGGCTCGGTCGGCACCTTCGCCAACGTCAGCCCCAAGGTCGAAGAGCACGTCGCGGCGAAGCTGGGCCTCAAGCCCGAGCCGGTCTCCACGCAGATCATCCCGCGCGATCGGCATGCGGCCTTCTTCGCCGCGCTTGGCGTCGTCGCCAGCTCGATCGAGCGCATCGCCACTGAGATCCGCCACCTTCAGCGCACGGAGGTGCTCGAAGCCGAGGAGTTCTTCTCCAAGGGCCAGAAGGGCTCATCGTCGATGCCGCACAAGCGCAACCCAGTGTTGTCGGAGAACCTAACCGGATTAGCGCGGCTTGTGCGGTCTGCGGTCACGCCGGCGTTCGAGAACGTTGCGCTGTGGCATGAGCGGGACATCTCCCACTCCTCGGTCGAGCGCGCCATCGCGCCCGACGCGACGATCCATCTCGACTTCGCTCTGCACCGCCTCGCCGGGCTGATCGAGAACCTCGTCGTCTATCCCGAGCGGATGCAGGAGAACATGGACCGCCTGGGCGGCCTGCACGCCAGCCAAAAGGTGCTTCTGGCGCTGACGCAGAATGACGTGTCGCGCGAGGACGCCTACAGCTTCGTGCAGCGCAACGCGATGCGCACCTGGAACGGCGAAGGTCCGCTCAAGGAGCTGCTGCTCGCCGACAAGGACGTCATGGCCGCTCTGTCGAAAGACGAGATCGAGGCGTGCTTCGATCTGGCCCCTCATTTGGCGCATGTGGGCTTCATCTTCGAGCGAGTGTTCGCCGGCGAGTGACGCGCTGCAGGCTGTCCCCGTCTCCGCCGATCGGTTACTGACGTCCGCAGCAGCATCAACCTCGGGAGAGGGCGCCATGGCGCACCGCAGCTTTCTTGCCGGACTCGTCGCTTTGCTCGGCGCCTGCCAAAGCGCGCCGCTTGATCTTGCAGGGGTGGAGCGCTCAGAGGCCGGAGACCGGCCGAACATCGTCGTCATCCTCGCGGACGATCTGGGCTGGGGCGACATCGGTCTGAACGGATCCGCACTGATCGCGACGCCGAACATCGACCGTATCGGCCGCGAGGGCGTTCGGCTCACCCAGTTCTACGCCGGCTCGAACGTCTGCACGCCGTCGCGCGCCGCGCTGCTGACCGGCCGCTACCCGATCCGCTCGGGCATGCAGCACGTGATCTTCCCGCACTCCGACGTCGGCATGCCGCCCGAAGAGATCACGATCGCCGAGCTGCTGCGCGAAGCTGGTTACGCGACGGGCATGGTCGGCAAATGGCACCTCGGTCACCGCGACGCCTATTGGCCGACCAATCAGGGCTTCGAGTATTTCTACGGCGTCGCCTACAGCAACGACATGCAGCCATTCGATCTCTACCGTCACAAGACGATCGTGCAATCGCCGGCCGATCAGGACGCGCTGACGAACAACTACACGGACGCGGCGACCGCCTTCATCGATGAGCATGCGGACGAACCGTTCTTTCTCTACTTCGCTCAGACCTTTCCGCACCTGCCGCTGCATGTCCCCGAAGAGGAAGCGGGCGTTTCGCGCGCCGGTCTTTACGGGGACGTGGTCGAACATCTCGACGACGGCGTGGGCGCGATCCTGGACGCGCTCGAAGACGCGGGTGTGGCCGACAACACGCTGGTGATAGTTACCTCCGACAACGGCCCCTGGTTCGAGGGCGATCCGGGGCCCTACCGGGATCGCAAGGGCGGTCGGCACGAAGGCAGCTACCGCGTCCCCTTCCTTGCGCGCTGGCCCGGCGTGATCGAACCCGGCGTCGAGTCCGACGCCATGGCGATGAACATCGATCTCCTGCCGACGTTCGCTCAGATTGCGGGCGTCAGCCCGCCTGACGACCGCACGATCGACGGCCGCGACATTCTTCCGGTCATGAGAGGCGCGTCCCAATCGCCCCACGACGTTCTTTTCTTCTTCGACGGGAACGATATCGCGGCGGCGCGCAACGACCGCTTCCGGCTCGTGCTCAGCGTCTACTACCGCACCTTGGATATTCCGCTCGAGCAGTACGGCGCGACGCTCCTGTTCGATCTCGAGCGAGACCCCGAAGAACGCTACTCCTTCGTGCGCGACCGTCCGGACGTCGTTGAAGACTTGCTCGCGCGCGTGAACTCGATGCGGGCGGAGACCGCCGAACTGGTCAGGCCGCCGATTAGCTCCACGCCGCCGGCCGGCGAAGACGTCGAGATTGGCCCGGTGCTGAGCGAAGAGGACGACGGCTGATGATTAGCGAAACCTACATCGGCGTCCGCGTCAGCATTCCGTTCTAGAAATGACCACCTGGATCGCCCTCCTCCGCGCCGTCAACGTCGGCAATCGCCGCGTGAAGATGGCGGACCTCAAGGCGCTGCTCGCCGACGCAGGCCTCGCCGAGCCCGAAACGCACGTGCAGTCCGGCAACGTCGTCTTCGGCTCCAAAATCAAGAGCCGCGACAAGCTCGCCAAGACGATCGAGGACGCCATCGAAGCCGGTTGCGGGTTTCATGCTCCCGCGATCTTGCGCACCGCCGAAGAGATCGCTGCAACGCTCGCGGCCAATCCGTTCAAGGAGAAAGAAGCGCCGAACCCGAGCTGGCTGGTCGTCCAGTTCGACAAGATTCCGCCGAACGCCGCCGCGCTCAAGTCCTTCGCGAAGACCTACGACGGCCCCGAGATCATCCGCGTCCCGAAGCCTTCACCCAAAGCGATCGGCGAGGCTTTCATCTACTACCCTGAAGGGATCGGCCGCTCGAATCTCGGCCCGGCGTTGTCGAAGGCGAAGGTCCCTCTGCCCGGCACGGCGCGGAACATCAAAGTCGTCGCCGCACTCGCCGAGATGGCGGCTGCGCGGAGTTAGGGTCTGGCGTGATCGCGCTCCGTTCTCTAACAACAGCCGCCATGAACGCCCGCGCGCTCTCCTTCGCCGCCCTCATGCTGCTCTTTGCGTGTTCGCCCGAGACGAGCAATCGCCTTGGTGGCTTGGCTTGCATGAGCCTTCTTGCCGATCAGGGGATCGATCCATTCTACCTCTCCCGCGAAGAGATCAGCGTCAATCCGACGCTTGGCGACGTGATCTGGTACTGCGCGTTTACTGAAGACGCCGCAGAGGCGGACGCCGCTTGCCCCTACGACGATGCTGCGATCATCGAGTTCACCGACGAAGCCCGGGTGCGCTACTTCGCTCACTTTGCCGCGTCTCCAATCGCCCCAGTCGGCGAGATCTTTTGCATCCTACCCAGACCTCGCAGACTGGATTGAGCTGCAAGCGTCCAACTCGATCTGGCGCAGATCACTCCGCCCAAGGTGCGTTTCCGAGCTCTGCACGCACAACACCCCGTCGCCGACTGAGCGTCTCGATCAGCTCTGGGGGCGCCGCGAGCATCGATCTGGCGCGGACAATCGCCGCCCGCTCGACACGGACAGGCGATATGCTTGCGGGTCTGACGCGAACGTGACTTTTCCGCGGATAGGCGTTCCGGGTTAAGCTGTACGCGTCGCCGCCACGAACTTGAGGACCGACCATGCTGCGCCGCGCACTCTTTCCTGCTTTCCTCGCGCTCGCCGTCGCGGCCGTGGCGTTCTGGCCGGGCCCCTCGCAAGGCCAGACCGAGCCGTCCGAAGACCGCACCGTCGTGGCGGCCTTCTTTTCCTCGAACTTCTGCGCCGCCTGCCGAATCCTCGAACCAAGGCTCGCCGACGTGCTGCCCGACTACGAAGACCGCCCGATCGACTACGTGAAGCTGAACCAGACGTTTTCCGTCGTCACCGGCGGCCGCATCCGCGATCTCGCCGAGCGGCACGGCGTAGGCGAGCTCTACGACGACCTCAAAGGCGCGACCGGCCTCGTCGCCCTCGTCGATCCCCGCGACGGCCAGGTGATCGAGATCATCACCGTCGACTATGGCCGCGAAAACATTCGCGACGCCTTCGACCGCGCGCTGATGACGGTGAACGCGCGCGAAATCGGTTGAGATTCCGGTTCTGCTTGGCGTTTTTCGCCAAAGCTCTTAATCGCTTGTCGTCGGCGGGTTCCATACCCGCAGCTGACGACGAGGCCCCATGCGCGACATTCCCGAGTTGATCGACGGCTACCGGCGGTTTCTCGCCGGCCGCTACCAAGAGGAGGCGGCGCTCTACCAAGCGCTGGCCCGCGAAGGCCAATCGCCTAAGACGATGATCCTCTCCTGCTGCGACAGCCGGGCGGACCCGGCGGCGATTTTCAGCGCCCGGCCCGGCGAGCTATTCGTCGCCCGCAACGTCGCCAATCTGATCCCGCCCTACGAACCGCCCAAGCACGACGACGAAGGCGGCTACCGCGGCGCGAGCACGGCGCTCGAGTTCGCCGTCACCGTCCTTGAGGTGGAGAACGTCGTGGTCATGGGCCACGGCCGCTGCGGCGGCGTGCAGGCGTTCATCGAGGCCGCGACCGGGGGCGAGGCGAACGCCGGCGAGTTCATCTCTCACTGGATGGCGCTGTTGGAGCCCGCCTGGGCCGCGGTGCCGCCCGAGACGGCGGGAGCAGCCCGCCAGCAAGCGCTCGAGTTCGCTTCGATCCGGCAATCGATTGAAAACTTAGAGACTTTCCCGTTTATCCACAGCCGGACAAAAGCCGGAACATTACGGCTGCGCGGTGCCTATTTCGACATCGCCGACGGGAAACTGCTGTCGATGGATCCCCTGACAGGGGAATTTGCGGCGGTCGAGTAGGCCTAGCCTTCGCCCCGAACCTGCTCTCGCGCGGTGTGGAGCAGGTCTTCCATCTGCCGGCGGATCTGGTGATCGGACTGATCGATGCTCTTGGCGTCGAAATCCCCGCGAATCTTGCGGAAAACGTCCTCGTCGCCGACTTCCTCGAA
Source organism: Maricaulaceae bacterium (assembly GCA_050050115.1). Taxonomy (GTDB): domain Bacteria; phylum Pseudomonadota; class Alphaproteobacteria; order Caulobacterales; family Maricaulaceae; genus JASFUX01. The sequence continues at coordinate 14,640 of JASFUX010000002.1, forward strand.
ATCGGCTTTGACGACCTCTTTCGAGTAGGCCTCGGCGTCGGCGCCGGCGAGCCCCATCAACTCGGCCGCCCACAACCCCAAAAGCTTGTTCCGGCGAACCGTCGCCTTGAACTCAAGTTCTTGATCGTGAACGAATTTTCGCTCTTGGCCCTTCTCGCGGTCGTCAAACTGGCTCATTGGCGGCGGTCTCCAATACTCGTCCCGCGGGCCGGTTTCGAGGCGCGCGGGAAACGTCCCATCCCTTTGATTTTCTAGCCCGCCGCCGAGCCCCGATCAACGCGCCAAAGGCCGCCGAAAGGCCGTTTGAGCGCGACCCGGAGCCGCGCCCCGCGTTGGCGCTTGGAGCGGTTTTTGGCTAACCTCGGCCCCCGAGTCGCCGCGGGGCGGATCTGCGCGCTGAACCAAAGCGCCGCCTGATCCGCTCCGCGCAGGCGTTTTTGGCCGAGGTGCTCTGATGAGCCGACGCAAGAAGATCTACGAAGGCAAGGCGAAGATCCTCTACGAAGGACCTGAGCCGGGCACCCTCGTGGCGCACTTCAAGGACGACGCCACCGCGTTCAACAACCAAAAGCGCGGCACCCTCGACGGCAAGGGCGTGCTCAACAACCGCATCTCCGAGTTCATCATGGAGCGGCTGAACGGCGTGGGGGTGCCGACCCACTTCATCCGCCGGCTCAACATGCGCGAGCAGCTCATCCGCGAGGTCGAGATCATCCCGATCGAGGTGGTCTGCCGGAACGTCGCGGCCGGCTCGATCTCCCAGCGCCTGGGACTTGAAGAAGGCCAGCCGCTGCCCCGCTCGATCGTCGAGTTCTACTACAAGGCCGACGAACTCAATGACCCGATGGTGGCCGAGGAGCACATCACCGCGTTCAACTGGGCCTCGACCCAGGAGATCGACGACATCATGGCGATGACCTTGCGGGTGAACGATTTTCTTTCCGGCCTGTTCGCCGCGGTCGGCATCCGGCTGATCGACTTCAAGATCGAGTTCGGCCGGCTTTACGAGGGGGACATGGTCCGCGTCGTCCTCGCCGACGAGATCAGCCCGGACTCCTGCCGGCTGTGGGACATGGTCACCAACGAGAAGATGGACAAAGACCGTTTCCGCCGCGACCTCGGCAACGTCACCGAAGCCTACGCGGAGGTCGCGCGCCGGCTCGGAATCATGAAAGAGGCTCCGCCTAATCTTAAGGTCGTCGGCGAGGACGCGGATTAGTTTCTCGCCAAGACGGCCAAGCGCAAGGGGCTGGGCCGTCATGAGACCTGTGAAGCGTTCCGTCATCCACTCCCGCCGGCGCGCTCGCGCCCGCGCCTGGTTTGGGGTATCAGCTGCACGCAAGGAGGCTGGCCGCACCGGTCAGTTGTCGGCGACGGAGCGCAAATCTTGAAAGCGATCGTCCGTGTAGATTTGAAGCCCGGCGTGCTCGACCCCCAGGGCAAGGCCGTCGCCCACGCGCTTCAAGGGCTCGGCTTCAACGAAGTTGAGAACGCGCGCCAGGGCAAGGTGATCGAGCTTGACCTCAAAGACGCCGACCCGGCGGCTGCCGAGGCGCGGGTGAAAGAAATGTGCGAGGCCCTGCTCGCGAACACGGTGATCGAGCGGTACGAGATCGAGATCGCCGCCTAGGGCTTCGCTTCTTCATTTCAGGTTCCACGGATCCAAACGCCGTCGAGCGCGCATCGAATCTCATGTGAGAGTCATGCTCGGAGGCGGTCATGCATTGGGGTTTGTTCGGCGCGGGCGTCGGCGCGGCGCTGTTCGTTGCGACCTTCGTCGTCGCCCGGCGGGGCTGGAACCCGGTCGCGCTGACGGTGGCCTTCGGCAACTGGATGGTGGCGAGCTTCAACGCCGCCGCGCCGTTCCGCGGCGCGGTCGACCCGGACTACGTCGGCTACGCCTTCGGGCTTCTTTCCGCTGAGCGAGGGCTTTCGGTCTCGGCGCTGTCGGGCGCGATCCTGCTCGGCGCATCCGCGTCGGCCGTTTTCGCCGCCCGTCAGTCACGCGGACCCGCCATGGCGTTCGTCGCCGCCTTCGACGCGGTCGTCCTCGCCGTCGCCGCCGCGCCGGGCGTGCTCGCGGCGCTGCAGTTCCCAGGCGCCTTCACCATCCAGTTCGGCGAATATCTGACGCTGCCGCCGGCGGTCGCGGTGCCCATGTTCGTCGGCCTGATCGCTTTACCCTTCGCCCTCGGCGTCGGCTGGAGCGCGCGGCGCATTCGGGTCTGAACGCCTTCGATCGCGCCCGGACTCGCGACTCAGCGGGTTCGTTGCTACATCAGCGCCATGAACGCCGCCGTCATCGTCTTCCCAGGCTCGAATTGCGACCGCGACTGCCGTGACGCGGTCGAGAAATCGACCGGCTCCGCGCCGGCGATGGTCTGGCACCGCGAGACCACGCTGCCCGAAAAGCTCGACCTGATCGTCATCCCGGGCGGCTTTTCCTACGGCGACTATCTACGCTGCGGCGCGATCGCCGGGCGCTCGCCGATCATGACCGAGGTCGCCAAGGCGGCCGAGCGCGGCGTCGCGGTCGTGGGCATCTGCAACGGCTTTCAGGTGCTCTGCGAAACCCGCCTTCTGCCCGGCGCGCTCATTCGCAACGACCGGCTGACCTTCATCTGCCGGCCGCAGAAGCTGGAGATCGCCAACGGCAACACCCGCTTCACCGCCCGCTACGGCGACACGCGCGAGATCGAGCTGCCGGTCGCCCACCATGACGGCAACTTCCGCGCCGACGACGACACCCTCGACCGGCTCGAAGGCGAAGGCCAGGTGGTCTTTCGCTACAAGGACAATCCCAACGGCTCGGCGCGCGACATCGCCGGGATCATGAACGCCAAGGGCAACGTCCTCGGCCTCATGCCCCACCCCGACCGCGCCGCCGATGCGGTCCATGGCGGAACGGACGGAATCGCCCTCTTTCAGAGCGTGATGGAGGCTGCGGCCTGACCAGAGCTTGAGGCCAAAGCTTGAGGAGCGCGAGGATGCTTGGCGGTGCGACGATGAGCTTCGACGATGAAGTTGAGCGCCTGAAGCGCGAGCTGGCCGACGAGCGCGGCGACGATCGCGAGATGGCCGAGCGGCTCGAAGCCCTCGACCGGATGCGCGGCCAGCTTGAAGCGCGCATCGCCTCGCGACGCGTGGAGTTCCACCTCGAGGACGGGCAAGGCGCCGACGACGAGCCCTCGATCCGCGTGCTTTACGCGGCGAACTCCGACGAGCTCGGCGCGATATTCTTCGAGAACGGAGAATACGCCTTCGAAAGCGAAGACGAGGACTACTTCGCCGACGTTCCCGAGACCAAGGACCCCGAGCGCTTCGCCGGCCTGCTCTACGAATGCCTGAAGGTCGGCCTGCCGGCCTATGAGCTGGACATGGGCGAGGAGTGAGCAGCCGGATCGTCGCGTCGCACACGGTCAAAATTGCGCCGCGGTTTGGCGGCTCTCTGGCGCTGCCGACTTGGGGGTCGCCATGAAAGTTCTCACCGTCTCCGCCGCTCTTCTTCTCGCCGCCCTTGCGTTCGGGTCGCCCGCCGCCGCCCAGCCCGGACCGACGCTCGCGGCGGAGGCGACCTTGAGCGACGGCCGACAGGTTGAGGTGATCACCTTCGGCGACGGCGGCTACCGCTTCGGGGTCGTCGACTCGCTTTTCCCGCGTTTCGCCGACGGTCTGCCCGTCTCGGCGCACGTCGACGACGTCGATCACGACGGCGCGGAGGACGTGGTCGTGCTGCTCGAACGCGGCGAGAACGGCCTTCAGCCGGCGCACGTCTGGGACGTGACGACCGAGCAGCCGTTCCTGATGCATGTGACCAGCGACACGTCTCTGCCCGATGATCCGATCGGATCGATGGAATGGGACGTCGCCCGCCGGTTCTCGATCGAGAACGGGCTCGAGGAGCTTGAAGAGCTGCGCGCCGAAGTGGCCGATGGGGAACTGGCGCCGCAAGAGCGCGACATGATCGTTCCCAACCTCATGAACACGCTCGAGGGCGTCATGCGCCACCGTGCGGTAGCGGACGCCCGCGCCGCCTTCGAGGCCGCGCCCAGCGAAGAGGCCCGGCAGGCGCTCGAAGCGGCGCTGATCGCGCGCGAGGAATTCGCCCTGGCGCGCTCGGGCATGCTTTTTCGGGACGCCATCGAAGAGTAGCCGTTGATATCGACCCTCCCGGCGTCGACTTGCGCCCCGACCCGCGCTAACGAGTCGGCATGACAGAGACGCTCTCCCCGGCGCCCGACGCGACCACCCTCGAAACCGCCCGCGAACACGGGCTGTCCGAGGAGGAATGGAACGTCATCCTCGACCGGCTCGGCCGCGCGCCGAACCTCGTCGAGCTGGGCGTCTTCTCGGTGATGTGGTCCGAGCACTGCTCGTACAAATCCTCGCGCAAGCACCTCGCCAAGCTGCCCACCACCGGTCCGCAGGTGATCCAGGGGCCGGGTGAGAACGCGGGCGTCGTCGACATCGGCCCAGGACCAAATGGAGTTCCGCAGGCCGTCATCTTCAAGATGGAGAGCCACAACCACCCCTCCTACATCGAGCCCTATCAGGGCGCGGCGACGGGCGTGGGCGGCATCTTGAGGGACGTCTTCACCATGGGCGCGCGGCCGATCGCTCTCCTCAATGCACTGAGGTTCGGCGCGCCGGAGCATCCCAAGACGCGTCAGCTGGTCGCCGGCGTCGTCGCGGGGATCGGCGGCTACGGCAACTGCGTCGGCGTGCCGACGGTCGCAGGCGAGACCAATTTTCACTCCGGCTACGACGGCAACATCCTGGTCAACGCCATGGCCGTCGGCCTCGCCGATCAGGACAAGATTTTTTACGCGCGGGGCGCCGAGCCTGGGCAGCCAATCGTCTACGTCGGCTCGAAGACCGGGCGCGACGGCATCCACGGCGCGACCATGGCCTCGGCCGAGTTCGACGACGCCAGTGAGGAGAAACGCCCGACGGTTCAGGTCGGCGATCCGTTTACGGAAAAGCTACTGATCGAAGCGTGCCTCGAGCTGATGGCGACCGACGCGATCGCGGCGATTCAAGACATGGGGGCCGCGGGCCTCACCTCCTCTTCGGTGGAGATGGCGGACAAGGGTGGGATCGGGATCGAGCTCGACCTTGATCATGTACCCCAGCGCGAAGCGAACATGACGGCCTACGAGATGATGCTCTCAGAAAGCCAAGAGCGCATGCTGATGATCCTGAAGCCCGGCCGAGAGGCCGAAGCGGAAGCGATCTTCAGGAAGTGGGAGCTGGACTTCGCCGTCATCGGCCAAACCACCAACAGCGGCCGGATGATCCTCAAGCATCAAGGCGAAACGGTGTGCGACATCCCGGTCGCGCCGCTCGCGGACGATGCGCCGAAGTACGACAGGCCGACCGCGCCCCTGCCCAAGCCTGCGGTCATCCGCGCCGAGGACGTCCCCGAACCGGAGGACTACGGCCAGGCGCTTTTGAAACTCATGGCCTCGCCAGACATCGCGTCCAAGCGCTGGATCTGGGAGCAGTACGACCGGCACGTCATGGGCGACACGGTCGACAGCTCGCAATCGGGCGGCGACGCGGGGATCATCCGCATCCACGGAACCAACAAGGCGATCGCCGTCACCGCCGACTGCACGCCGCGCTACTGCCAGGCCGACCCTTACGAGGGCGGCAAGCAGGCGGTCGCCGAAGCCTACCGCAATCTCTGCGCGGTCGGCGCCAAGCCGCTGGCGATCACGGATTGTCTGAACTTCGGCAACCCCGAGCGCCCGGAGATCATGGCGCAGTTCGTCGCCTGCATCGAAGGCATGGCCGAAGCCTGCCGCGCCCTCGACATGCCGGTCGTCTCCGGCAACGTCAGCCTCTACAATGAGACCAACGGCGTGGCGATCCCGCCGACTCCCGCGGTGGGGGCGGTGGGGTTGATCGAGGATGTTAGGAAGATCGCGCGGATTGGGGGAGCAAAGGAGGGGGACGTTCTCTTCCTCGTCGGCGCGACGACGGGCCACCTTGGCCGGTCGCTTTACCTCCGCGAAATTCACGGCCGCGGGGACGGTCCGCCTCCGCCCGTGAATTTGGAAACGGAGCGATGCAACGGGGAGTTCGTAAGAGGACTGATCGCGGAGGGCCTCGTAAGCGCTGTTCATGACGTCAGCGATGGCGGCGTGGCGGTCGCAGCGGCGGAGATGACACTAGCGAGCGGGCTTGGGTTTTTTGGCGATATCGATATTGCGTCCGCCTACACCGCGGGCGGAATGACCGACAAGCTTCAAAAATGGATTGCTGCATTTCTCTTTGCGGAGGATCAGGCGCGATACTTGATCGCCTGCAATCGCAAAGACGAACGGCAAGTTGTTCAAGCTGCGGTCGTTGCTGGCCGTCCAATCTCTCGGTTTGGCTTCGGCGTGTTTGGAGCGAAAATCGATCCTACCTCAGAGTCAAATTCCGTCACCTTTGAACTGAGAGACGCAGACATGCATCGTTCAAATGAAGGGCTCAGCCTCCCCCTCGCCGACCTGCGCGCCGCCTACGAGGGCTGGCTGCCGAACTACATGAAAGGCGGGCGCTAACGGCCCAAAAGTAACGGGCCGGCGCCTCTCAGCGCGCGGCCCGTCATGCCCCCTAGCAAGCGTATTGAAACCCAAAACCTCGCCAAATCGAGCCTGAACGTGCAGGTCGCATGCACGCAGCGTCGCAATCGTGACGAAAGTGCAACAGCTGCCCGAATGCGATGTGACTAAGTCACAGGTGTGAGCTCACACCGCCGGACAGTCGCGCGGCCGACGTCCGGGAAACAAATCCCGCAGGCCCTTGTTCGGCCGCGCCGCGGGCCGCAGCTCCAGGCAATCGTCCCACGCCAGATCCGCCGCGGCGATGTTGCCGGGGATGTCGGCGTTGAAGTCGGCGTTCACGCTCGGGCTGTAGTTCAGATAGAGCACGCCCGCGTCGGTCCGCGGGTCGTAGGTCGCCGGGTCGACCAGCGTCAGCGTGCTCGGATCAACGATCGAGAAGGCTTCAGGGTCGACCGTCAGCTTCTTGTTTCGCGTCAGCGCATAGGCGCAATGCCCGTCGTAGGCCGGCGCGAAGCGCGCGGGATCGGCCGCGAACAGATCGCGGTTTTCCGCTGACGCAAAGAGGAACGTCGCACCATTGTAGGTGGCGGCGAACTCCTCGACCCCCGGCACGGCGGCGAGATCGGTATGATAGGCGACGACGTCGTAGCCGAAGTCCGCGCGGCCGTCCCGGTCGACGAACTGCTCGCCGGCGAGCGCGGGCGCGGCGGCGAAAGCCGCGAGAAAGGCGATGGGGATCAGGCGCATCTTCATGGCGTGCTCCAATCTTGATCGTGCGCGCATCTCGCGCCATCGCGGCGGTCATTGCAAAGCACGAAGCCCGCACGCGCGCTCACGGCTGCGCGCGCGGGGGTCGCAATCGTCAAGCCGGCTGTGATCAAGGCGTGATCGATCGCCCTGAGGCGTATTGCGGGGTTGTCTCGCACGCCGGACGCCGCCAAACCTCTGCGCGCACATCGAAACGGAAAGGCCGACCATGCCCATGCCCGCCGCCGACATCGAGGCCATGATCAAAGAGGCGCTGCCCGACGCCGAGGTCGAGATCACCGACCTCGCCGGCGACGGCGATCACTACCGCGCCCGCGTCGTCTCGGCGGCCTTCGCCGGCAAGTCGCTCGTCCAACAGCACCAGATGGTCTATGCGGCCCTCAAAGGGAAGATGGGCGGCGAGTTGCACGCCCTCGCCCTCGACACCCGCGCGCCGTAAAGCCCCATGCCAAGAACCGTAGCCGTCGCGGGGGCCGCGGGCGCGCTTGGGCTGCGCGTCGCGCTCAGGCTGGCCCAAGCGCCCGATCCTCCGCGCGTCCTCGCGCTTTACCGCACCGAAAACCGCGAAGCGCTCGACGAACTCGTCGAGGCGGGCTGCGAGCCGATGCGCGTCGATCTCCTGGAGGTCGAGGCGGCGGCGGGGGTGCTCGCCGCGGCGGACGCCTCGATCCTGACGCCGATCCTGACCACAGCGGGACCGGCGGCGCGCGCCGCTCTGGCCGCGGGCGCGAAGCGCGTGATCGTGTTTTCTTCGAACAACGTCGCTCTCGACCGGTCGGCGGCGGTCTACAAGCTCTTGCGCGCCGAGGAGGCGCTGCTGCGCGCCGGCGGCGGCGACTACACGCTGATCCGCCCAACGATGATCTACGGCTATCCCGGAGATGGAAACCTGAGCCGGCTGATCGAGCTGGCGCGCCGCTCGCCGGTGATGCCGATGCCCGGCATGGGCCGGGCGTTGCAGCAGCCGATCCACGTCGACGACCTCGCCGCGCTCGCCGTCCGGCTGATCGAGCGACCCGAGACCCGGGGGCGCACCCTCGCCGCGGCCGGACCCAAGCCGGTCAGCCAGCTTGAGCTCTATCGCGCCGCCGCCCATGCGGCGGGGCGCAATCGGCTGATCCTTCCCGCGCCCGCAGCGCTTCTAGGCCCGCTCGCGCGGCTCGCGCTCGCGATGCGCGCGCCCTTCCCGCTCGGCCTTGCGCAGATCGCACGGGCCGATGTCGACAAGACCCCGGCGCTCGAAGACGCCCAGATCCCCGACGGCTGGGCGCCCCAAATCTCCCTCGAGGACGGCCTGAAGCGCCTTGCCGAGGAGATCGATCCGACGCGCAGCGCTTGACGGGAACCGCGAGGCTCCATAGCTCAGAGCGTGCAGAGCACAGCCGTTTCGGAGCCAACGGAGGCTTCCATGACCGACGCGCCCGTCGCCGACCAGATCAAGGCTGCAATCGACGACAACGACGTGATCCTTTTCATGAAGGGCACGCCGCAGTTTCCCCAGTGCGGCTTTTCCGCGAACGTCGCGCAGATCCTCGACTATGTCGGGGTGGGCTACGCCAGCGTCGACGTGCTCTCCGATCCCGAGGTGCGCCAAGGGATCAAGGACTTCTCCAACTGGCCAACCATCCCGCAGCTCTACGTCAAGGGCGAGTTCGTCGGCGGCTGCGACATCGTCCGGCAGATGTTCGAAGAAGGTCAGCTCAAGGGCTTCCTCGCCGAGAAGGGCGTGATCGAAGCCGAGGCTTGAGCGCCGTAAATCTGTTTGTCTTTGGCTCGCGCGCCGCTACATAGCCGGGCCATGAAAAACCCCTCCGTCGGCGTCGTCTCCCTGGGCTGCCCCAAGGCGCTCGTTGATTCCGAGCGCATCCTCACGCGGCTGCGCGCCGAAGGCTATGCGGTCTCGCCGACCTATGACGGCGCGGACCTCGTGCTGGTGAACACCTGCGGTTTTCTCGACAGCGCCAAGGCCGAAAGCCTCGAGGCGATCGGCGAAGCGATGGCGGCGAACGGGCGGGTGATCGTCACCGGCTGCATGGGCCAGAACCCCGCCGAGATCGAAGCGGCGCACCCCGGCGTGCTCGCAGTGACCGGCCCGCATCAGTACGAAGCGGTGATGGAGGCGGTGCACGAACACCTGCCGCCTCAGCACGATCCGTTTACGGATCTCGTGCCGCCCGAAGGCGTGCGGCTGACCCCGCGCCACTACGCCTATTTGAAGATCTCCGAAGGGTGCAACAACCGGTGCAGCTTCTGCATCATCCCGTCCCTGCGCGGCGACCTCGTCTCACGCCCGGCGAACGCGGTGCTGCGCGAGGCGGAAAAGCTGGTCGAAGCGGGAGTGAAGGAGATCCTGGTCATCTCGCAGGACACCTCGGCCTACGGCGTGGACCTCAAGTACGCAGAGTCTGCGTGGCGAGACCGCCCAGTCAAAGCCAAGTTCTACGATCTCACCAAAGCGTTGGGCGAACTCGGGGTGTGGGTGCGGCTCCACTACGTTTACCCCTATCCGCACGTCGACGAGGTCATTCCGCTGATGGCCGAGGGCAAGGTCCTCCCTTACCTCGACATTCCTTTCCAACACGCCAGCCCGAGCGTCTTGAAGGCGATGCGGCGCCCGGCGAAGCAGGACCGCATCCTCGAGCGCATCGCCAAATGGCGCGAGATCTGTTCCGACCTCGCCATCCGCTCGACCTTCATCGTCGGCTTCCCCGGCGAGACCGACGCCGACTTCGATCAGCTCCTGGAGTTCCTCGAAGAGGCCAAGATCGATCGCGCCGGCTGCTTTCAGTACGAGGACGTCGAGGGCGCAGCGTCGAACGCGCTCGGCGACGACGTCGATCCGGAGATCAAGGAATATCGCCAGCACGCCTTCATGGAGACCCAGGCGCGCATCGCTGCGGCGCGCGGCGAAGCGATGATCGGCAAGACCATCGACGTGCTGATCGACGAAGCGGACGAAGACGGCGCGGTCGGCCGCTCGAAGGCCGACGCGCCGGAGATCGACGGCGTAGTGCGCCTGCCGGGGGCTGAAGACCTCGTGCCGGGAGACATCGTCTCGGCGCGCGTGCTCGAAGCGGACGACTATGATCTGACGGCGGCGGTCATTCCGCTCGAATGGCGATCCTGAACCCAGTCCGCGGGGCGAACGCACCCGGACGATCCACGCACGTTGCGGAAAGCGGACCGCGAAGAGGGCCGCCCCTCAGCGGCGTTGGGGTTCGGCGGCGCTGAGGGACGGCGAAGCGCGGACGGGAATCTGCGGGGAACCCCGCCCGCGCAATCAGCCGGCGGCGTGGCTCAGCCTCGCCCAATCGGGTTGGCGACCACGATCGTGGCTTCGGCGGGCACGCCGATGTCTTCACGTGAATAGAAGAGCGACGCCATGGAGGCGTCCGGAACCGTGCAGCTGTCCTCGTTCGCGCGCTCGAACGTCACCAGATAGGAGTTGGCTCCCGCCGGTTCAGCGGTGACGTTGAAGGAACGCTCGTTCGTGCACCCGTTGGATCTGGCGCGCACGCGCAGCCCCTCCGGCTGAACGATGACGGCGTAGAGCCGCTCAAGGCGGGCGTTCGTATAAGCCCCGTTTTCAACGGGCGTGCCGCCGTTGGTTGCGGCACAGCCGATGAGCGCGATCGAAGACGCGGCGGCAAGGATAAGGGATTTCATGACAGCACCTCGCGATAAAACTAATAATTTAGTTTTATCGGAAATCGATGCCGCCGCGTCAAGCTACATTTGTCGCCGATTTTGCTTTTTTTGTGAAGAGGGGAATTTCCCTGTCACGTTCAGCGTCCGACCAGGTTGCGCACGACGATCGCCGCGTCGGCCGGGATGTCGAGTTCGCCGCGGGAGTAGAACAACTCGACGCCGTCGGGCAGATAGGCCCGGCAGCGGTCGGGCGCGATCCGATCGAAGCTCACCGCGTAACGCCCCGAGGACAGCCGGTCGACGTCCACGTCGAAAGCGTCCTTTGTGGTGCAGCCGTTCGAAGGCGCGCGGATGTGCACCCCGTCCGGCGCGACCGAGGCCGCATAGAGCCGCTCGTCGGGGCGGCCGAAGTCGGATTCGATGACATTGTCGTCCGCGTCGATGATGACGCAGCCTGACAGAGCAACGAAGCTCGCCAGAGCAATCAGTGTACGCATGCGGGATCCCCAGCTGCTTACAGTCCCTCGATCGCCATTTACCGATATTCGATAAGCGCCGTCAAGCACGCTTCACGCTACTCGATGGGATAATCCGCGCGCCGATAGCCGGGATCGGGCATTTGGGGGTTCATCTCCTCAAGCGCGCCGCGGACGATGCGGGCGACCATGGCCTTGCGGCGCGTCTTTGAGTTCGACGGCACGACGAACCACGGCGCGGCCTCGGTTGAGCATCGCGCGATCGCCAGCTCGTAGGCGCCCGCGTACTGATCCCATAGCGCGCGGTCGTCGAGATCGGCGGGATTGAACTTCCAGCGCTTGTGAGGATCTTCGAGACGAGCCTTTAGCCGCTCGGCCTGTTCTTCGTGCGAGATGTGCAAGAAGAACTTCAGCACGATCACGCCGTTCTCGACGAGATGAGACTCGAACGCGTTGATCTGATCGTAGCGCTGCTCGATCGCCTCTTTCGGCGCCAGGCCGCGCACGCGGACGACCAGCACGTCTTCGTAGTGCGAGCGGTCGAAGACGCCGATGCAGCCCTTGCGCGGCGTCGCCCTGTGAATCCGCCAAAGATAGTCGTGCTCGCGCTCAACCTCGCTGGGCTTGCCGAACGAGGTGACGTTCACGCCGAGGGGACCGGTCCTGGAAAAGACGGCGCGGATCGTGCTCGACTTGCCTGAGGTGTCGATGCCCTGGAGCACCACCAGAACGGCGCGCTTTCCCTCTGCATAGAGACAGTTCTGCAGCTCGTCGATCTCGACCGCGTCCGCTTCGAGACTGCTTCGCGCCTCGTCCTTGTCTTCAAAGACCGGGCGAGCGCCGGGATCGCGATCGGCGAGCTTGAACGACTTTCCCGGCTCGGCAATGAGCGCAGCGCGCACTTTCGCAGCGGATGGGACGGCCATGCCCGGACCTCGTCAAAGACAGCGCGCGACAGCGGACCGCGAGATCCGGACGAGCGCGCGCCAGCCTGCGGCGACCAGTCTACGACGAATAGAACTCGACGACGAGGTTGGGCTCCATGCGCACCGGATAGGGGACGTCCGAGAGCTCGGGGACCCGCAGGTAGGAGACCTTCATCGCCTTGGGGTCGATCTCGAGATAGTCCGGCACGTCGCGCTCGGGGCTTTCCATCGCTTCGAGCACCAGCGCCATGGTCCGCGACTTGTCGCGCACTTCGATGACGTCGCCCGGCCGGCAGCGGTAGCTCGGGATGTTCACCCGGCGGCCGTTGACCTTGACGTGGCCGTGGTTGACGAACTGGCGCGCGGAGAAGACCGTCGGCACGAACTTGGCGCGATAGACGACCGCATCGAGGCGGCTTTCGAGAAGGCCGATCAGGTTCTCCGCGGTGTTGCCGCGGCGGCGGGCGGCTTCTTCGTAGGTCCGGCGGAACTGCTTTTCCTGGATGTTGCCGTAGTAGCCCTTGAGCTTCTGCTTGGCCATGAGCTGGACGCCGAAGTCCGACATCTTGCCCTTGCGGCGCTGACCGTGCTGGCCGGGGCCGTAGCTGCGTTTGTTGATCGGAGATTTGGCCCGGCCCCAGACGTTCTGGCCCATCCGGCGGTCGAGCTTGTGCTTGGCGCTAATGCGCTTGGTCATGTCGTCTCTTCCTTGACGCGGTCCGGCGGCCCTCATCTGGGGGCCGCGATCGCAACGGCGGCGCTCGCGTCTTCCGTCCTGGTCCGCGCGCCGACGAGCGACGCGCGGGAAGCTGAGGCGTTTAGAGAGCCTGGAGGAGCGCGTCAACAGGCGGCGGCCGGCCGCGGCCGGCGGGCGCGGCGCTCAGGCGACGTCTTGAGCGCCCTCGACATCGCCGCCCTCGCCGTTGACGGCGTTCTCGATCGCGCCGATCAGCAGCCCGGCCTCGACCGGCTTGGCGATCACCGCGTCGATCCCAACGGCGTAGTATTCCTCGACGTGCTCGGGCATCACGTTCGCCGTCACCGCGATAATCGGCGTCCTCTCCCGCCCGGTCTCAACTTCGGCGGCGCGGATCGCACGCGTCGCTTCAACGCCGTTCATGACCGGCATCGAGATGTCCATGAGCACGACGTCGAAGCTGCCCTGCTTCCAGGCGTCCACGCCCTCCTGGCCGTTCTCGGCGAACGCGAGATCCAGCTTCGCGGCCGCGCAGATCGCCTCGAGGACCGCCCGGTTGACCGCGTTGTCTTCGACCACCAGCGCTCGGATCGCGGCCATCGCCGGCTCTTCCGGTTCCGCCTCGGCCTCCTCAGGCGCCTCCGCAGAGTCGGCCGCAAGCTCATGAGCCGGCGCCGCGTCTTCGTCCGCCGGCGCCTCGTCGGTCGCAGGCGCTTCGTTGGTCCCGGGTGTTTCATCGGTCGCGGGCGCCTCGTCGGCGGCCATGAGCGGCAGGCGGAGAGTGAACACCGAGCCCGCGCCGATCTCGCTTTCGGCCCGCACCACGCCGCCCATCGCCTCGGCCAGCCGCTTGACGATGGCCAGGCCGAGCCCCGCCCCACCGTAGCGCCGGATAGCCGAGCCTTCGAGCTGCACAAAACGGTCGAACACCGTGGCGACGGTCTCGGACGCGATGCCTACGCCGGTGTCGCGCACCGCGATCACGACGTCGCCGCCGGGCTCGCGCCGCACCTCGATGGAGATCGAGCCTTCGTCGGTGAACTTGATGGCGTTCGAAACGAGGTTCGACACGATCTGGCGCACGCGCAGACCGTCGCCGATGAATTCGCCATCGGCCTCGGGCGCCACGTCGATCTCGAGATTCAGGTTCGCCGCCTTCGCCCTGGCGTTGAACAGCTCTTTGACGTCGCGCACGAGATCGCCCAGCGCGAACGGCTCGGCGTCGAGCTTCATCGCGCCCGCTTCGACCTGGGAGAGGTCGAGGATATCGTTGAGCAGGCTGAGCAAGGACTCGCCCGAACGCACGACAACATCGATCATGTTGCGCTGACGCTCGTCGAGCGGGGTCAGCGACAGCGCCTCGGACATGCCGAGCACGCCGTTCATCGGCGTGCGGATCTCATGGCTCATGGAGGCGAGGAACCGCGACTTCGCCTCATTCGCCTCCTCGGCCTCCTGCTTGGCCGCGGCAAGCTTGCGCGCCGCAAGCGTTTGCTCGGTGATGTCGATCGCGGCGCCGATCAGCCGACCGCGCATGGCCGAGCCGATCAGCCGGCCCGACGAGCGAACGTAGCGCACCTCGCCGTCGGGGCGCAGGATCCGGTGGACGTATTCAGCATCGCCCTCTCCGCAGAGAACTCGGCGAAAGTGCTCCTTGATCATGCGGCGGTCTTCGGGGTCGATCAACTTGGCCCAGTCCGTGAACTTCCCGGTGAAGTTCTTGGGATCGACGCCGTAGATCTCGAACATCTGGTCGTTCCAGATGAAACGCTCCTTACGGAGATCAAATTCCCAAACGGCGACGCGACCGACCTCGGCTGCAACGGACAGCTGCTCGGCGCCCACCTTCACCTGACGGCGAGAGCGTACTTGGGCGGTGACGTCTGTGATGGTGATCACCACGCCGTCGCCCTGCGGCAGGGTCGTGAAGCTGTAGTAGGATTTCTTGCCCTCACTGACGATCTTGCCGATGAACTCGTCGGCTCGGCCGCTTTCGACGATCTTCGCCGCGGTCCGGATGTGATCGGTCGGCTCGAACGTTTTGATGCTCGCAAAGAGGCTCTTGGAGAACTTGTTCAGGTGCACCGACGCCTTGCCGCCAAACAAGTCTGTTTGCGCCAGATAGAGCATCTCGGCGGCGCGCGCGTTGACGTAGGTGCAGCGGAAATCGGCGATTGCGCCCGTTTCGGGTTCGCGCACCGCCTCATAGGCGATCACGCCGAACGGGACGGCGCCGAGAATCCTCTCTGGGAGTCCGATGCTCATATGCGGCAAGCCTTGCACGTCTCGTGAAAGCCCGCCGATCTTGCCGCTGTAGAACTAATGCGCGGTTAAGTTGTCATCGCCTACTATTGCTAGAGTAGGTGCGGTTCGGGCGACAAGCCAACTGCGGCAAGCTTTGCACGCAGCGCTGGACCTATGGCGGGCGGGCGGGTCGACCAGAGTTCTCCGGCCTCGGCGGGCGCGCCGCTCAGCCCCGGCGCGACGCTGCCAAGCCGCCGGGCGATCGCTTCGGAGGGATCGATCCACGCGACAGGCCACGGCGCGGCGTCTTTCAGCTGCTTAGCGATCAACGGAAAATGCGTGCAGCCCAGGACCACTGCGTCGGTCCTCGCGCCGTCACGCTCGACGAAGGCCGGCGCGATTTCCTCGGCGATCTGACGCGCGACCTCTTGGGCGCGCGCGCCTTCCGGCAGCTGATGGATCACCGCCTCGGCGATTTCAGCGAGCCGGGCCGCGCCGACGAGGGTGACGTCCCGTTCCGCGGCAAATTCTCCTATCAACGCTCGGGTGTAGTCGCGGCGCACCGTCTCGGGTGTCGCCAGCACGCTGAAGAGGCCCGAACGCGTCGCCGCCGCCGCGGGCTTGATCGCCGGCACCGTGCCGACGAACGGCATGTCCCAGGTCGCGCGCAGCAACGGCAGAGCGAGGGTCGAGGCGGTGTTGCAGGCGATTACGACGGCGGCGGGGCGTTGAGGGCCGGCGACGTCGATCGCCGCGCCGACGACCTCGCGCACCCGCACGGCGACGTCGGCCTCGCTGCGCGCGCCGTAGGGAAAGCCGGCGTGATCGGCGGCGTAGATCAGTCGGCCGCCGATCCCGAGCGCGCGCATCGCCGCGACGATCGAGAGCCCGCCGAAACCGGAGTCGAAGACGATGCAACTTGGCGCGTCTTGAGACGGCGACCCGGCGCTCATGATTCCAGATCGTCCTTAGACGCCCGCTCGGCGGCGCGACGCGCGTCCGCCTCGCGCGCACGCATCTCGCGCACGCGCCGCCGCGGGCCCTCGGCGATCGCCTTGATCGCGCCGCGGAACGTCGACACCTCCTGGCTCGTCAGTCCCATGCGCGCGAGCATGTTGCGCAGATTGAGCTTCATTTGAGGCGCCTTCGCCGGCGGCCAGTAGAAGCCCGCGCCGTCGAGCTCGTCCTCGAACTGGCTCATCAGGCCCTCGAGCTCGGCGCGCGGCGCGGGGACCGGCGCTTCAGCATCGAACGCCGGCGGCGGCGCGTCCGTCGCCGCCGCGCCCCACTCGTAGGCGATCACCGCAACGGCCTGAGCGAGGTTGAGCGACGAGAACGCCGGGTTCACCGGACAGGTCACGATCGCGTCGGCGAGCGCGGCCTCCTCGTTGGACAAGCCCGCCTTCTCTCCGCCAAACAACACGCCGGTGCGCACGCCTGCAGCCTCCTTCTCGCGCAGCGCGGCGATCCCGGCGCGCGGAGAAAGCACCGGCTTCCAGGCCTCGCGCGGCCGCGCCGTCGCGGCGAGCACGTGGCTCAGATCGCCGATGGCGTCGGGCAAGTCATCGAACAGCCGCACGGCGACGCCGCCTTCGTCCGTCAAGGCGCCGGCCGCCAGCGCATCGGCCCGCGCGTCCGGCCAGCCGCGCCTGGGGGCGACCAGCCGCAGGTCGGAAAGGGCGAAGTTCGCCATCACCCGGGCGGCCGCGCCGATGTTCTCGCCAAGCTGGGGGCGGCACAGGATCACGGCGGGAGAGTTCACCGGCTCGCGCCTTCCGTCAGGGCGGCGAGGGTGCTATCGAACGCCCATCCGAACCCCCGTCCTGCGGCTCGGCGGACGGCCGGGCCCGGGCGCGGCGCGCCCGTGAGCGCCGAAGGCCCGAGAGCGCTGAAAACCTGGAGCGATTGCCTCGTGATCAAAGTCAAAACCCCGGTCGTCGAACTCGACGGCGACGAGATGACCCGCATCATCTGGGAGATGATCAAGAACAAGCTGATCCTGCCCTATCTCGACATCGACCTGAAATACTACGATCTCTCGATCCAGAAGCGCGACGAGACCGACGACCAGATCACCATCGACGCCGCCAACGCGATCAAGCAATACGGCGTCGGCGTCAAATGCGCCACCATCACCCCCGACGAGGCCCGGGTCGAAGAGTTCGGCTTGAAGAAGATGTGGCGCAGCCCGAACGGCACGATCCGCAACATCCTCGGCGGCGTCGTCTTCCGCGCGCCGATCATCTGCACCAACGTGCCCCGGCTCGTGCCCGGCTGGACCCAACCGATCGTCATCGGCCGGCACGCCTTCGGCGACCAGTACCGCGCCACCGACTTCCGCTTCCCCGGCAAGGGCAAGATCACCATCAAGTTCGAGGGCGAGGACGGCAAGGTGATCGAGCACGAGGTGTTCGACGCGCCCGGCTCCGGCGTCACGATGGCGATGTACAACCTCGACGACTCGATCCGCGACTTCGCCCGGGCCTGCTTCAACTTCGGTCTGCAGAAGAAGTACCCGGTGTACCTGTCGACTAAGAACACGATCCTCAAGGCCTACGACGGCCGCTTCAAGGACCTGTTCCAGGAGATCTTCGACACCGAGTTCAAGGACCAGTTCGACAAGCTCAAGCTGACCTACGAGCACCGCCTGATCGACGACATGGTCGCCGCGTCGCTCAAATGGTCGGGCGGCTACGTCTGGGCGTGCAAGAACTACGACGGCGACGTCCAGTCCGACACGGTCGCGCAGGGCTTCGGCTCTTTGGGGATGATGACCTCCGTTCTGATGACGCCCGACGGCAACACGGTCGAGGCCGAGGCCGCGCACGGCACCGTCACTCGCCACTACCGCGCCCATCAGCGCGGCGAGGCCACCTCGACCAACTCGGTCGCCTCGATCTTCGCCTGGACGAACGGGCTGAAGCACCGTGGGCGGATGGATGAAACGCCAGAGGTGACCCAGTTCGCCGAAGGTCTCGAGAAGGCGGTGATCAAGACCATCGAGTCCGGCTTCATGACCAAGGATCTTGCGCTCCTCGTGGGCGACCAGCAGAGCTGGCTGACCACCGAAGGCTTCCTGGAAAAGGTCGACGAGCGCTTCCGCACGCTCATGGAGACGCGCTGACGGCGCGAGGGCCGGTCCTTCGCCATTGCGGAGATATCGGGCGCGACGCCGCGGGGCGCGCAAAAAGGGGTGAACGCCGATGTTCGGACCAGCCGTCCGGCGCCTTAGGGCCCGGGCTCGCGAGCGACGGCGGCACACTTCGCTCACCGGCGCCTGGTCGGGCGCCTACGGCTACAGCTTGCCCTTCCAGGCAGACGTGCCGTTCCTCGCCGCCTTGAGCGAAGCCGACGGGGTGTTGAGCGGCAGCATCGACGAGCCGAACACCTTTGCGCCCGCCACGGTCGAGCAGCTGTTCGCGACCTTGAGCGGCTCGCGCGCCGGCTCTGCGGTGAGCTTTGTGAAGACCTACGACGGCGCGGCGGGCGTGTCCCACTCGGTGTCCTATGAAGGCGAGGTCAACGAAACGCTGACGCGGATCGACGGGACCTGGCGGATCAGCTGGCTGTCGAAAGGCCCGTTCTTCATGGAGCGCGCCGTCGCCGCCGAAGATGAAGCGGAACGCGAGGCTGAGGCGGGCGCCTGAGCGCTGCGCCGGACCGTAGTTCTGCGAGGATGTCCTTAGGCCCGCGCGCGCTATGCTTGGCGTAGTCGACCGCCAGCCGCGAGAGCGCCAATGGACGTAAACGCGCTTCCCCCCTACGACCTGACCGACAATCCGACCGGATGCTGCCCGCAGTTCCATCCCGAAGGCTGGGACCACCAGGACCTTCATTTCCAGAGCAAGCCGTTCGTGCGCGCGAAGACGCACAGCGTCTTTCACATACCGATCGATATGGGGCCCGTGTTCGAGAAAGTCTCAAAGGCGATCGATGACGCGCATGGCTTCGTCAGCGACAACGTCATCATCCTCAGCCGTGACCTCTCACCCTGGACCGCCGAGCACCTGTTCGCCGTCAGCGCCTCCGTGCCCGGCGAGGAAATGGTCGAACTCACCGGCGACTATCTCACGGTCGTCTTTGAAGGCGCCTACCGCAACGCCCCGAAGTGGGAGAAAGAGCTCGCCAAAGAAGTCGAGCAGCGCGGCAAGCAGCTCAAACGGGCGTATTTCTTCTACACGACATGCCCGAAGTGCGCGAAAGCGTACGGCAAGAACTACGTCGTAGGCGTCGCGCAAGTCGAATAGTTCAACTTCCGGGCCGCCGCGCCGGGGCGGTCTGTGGCCCGGGCGCGACGCTTTGGCGACCGAAATATCAGGCGTCGCCGCGCTGTGAGACTCCAGGTGTCTGAATCGGTTTAACTGCCGCTAATGGCCGACCTGCTCTCTCCGCGCGCCTTAGAAGCGAGCGATCCGCGCGCGATGCTCAAGTCCGTCTTCGGCTTCGACGACTTCCGCCCCGGCCAGGAGGAGGTCGTCGAGACCATCCTTAACGGCCGCGACGTCATCGCGGTGATGCCGACCGGGGCGGGCAAATCGCTCTGTTTCCAGCTGCCCGCGCTGATGCTCGAAGGGCTGACGGTCGTCGTCTCGCCGCTGATCGCGCTGATGGACAACCAGGTCGCGCTGTTGAACGGCTTCGGCGTGCGCGCCGGGGCGATCCATTCGAGCCGGCCGCGCGAGGCGAGCGTCGCCGACTGGAAGGCCGCCGTCGCAGGCGAATTGAAGCTCATCTACATGAGCCCCGAGCGGCTGATGACGCCGCGCATGCTCGCCGCCTTGGACCAGCTCGACGTCTCGCTGATCGTCGTCGACGAGGCGCACTGCGTCTCTCAATGGGGTCATGATTTCCGACCGGAGTATCTAGCCCTCGCCGAGCTCAAGGCGCGCTATCCCAAGGCCCGGATCGCCGCCTTCACCGCCACCGCGGACGAGGCGACGCGCGGGGAGATCAACGCCAAGCTGTTCGGCGGCGGCGCGCAAGTGTTCGTGCACGGATTTGACCGGCCGAATCTGTCGCTCGCGGTCGAGGAGCGCGGCCAGAACGCCAAGGCGCGGATCGTCGAGCTGGTCGGCGAACATGAAGGCGAACAAGGCATCGTCTACTGCCTGTCGCGCAAGTCCACCGAGGAAGTGGCCCAGGCGCTGCGCGACGCCGGCCGCCCCGCTCTCGCCTATCACGCCGGTCTCGACGACGAGACGCGGGCCGAGCGGCTCAATCGTTTCCTGACCGATCCCGATCTCGTCATCGTCGCCACCGTCGCCTTCGGCATGGGGGTCGACAAGCCCGACATCCGCTTCGTCTTTCACTACAATCTGCCCGCCAGCCTCGAGAGCTACTATCAGGAGGTCGGCCGGGCGGGCCGCGACGGCCGGCCGGCGCGCGCGGTGACGCTCTACGGCATGGGCGACCTGCGTCTGCGCCGCTCGATGATCGAGACATCGGACGCGCCCGACGCGCAAAAGCGGGTCGAGCGACGGCGGCTCGACGCCCTCGTCGCCTACTGCGAGGCGATCGAATGCCGGCGCAAGATGCTGCTCGCCTACTTCGGCGAACCCGCCGAGCCCTGCGGAAACTGCGACGTCTGCCTCAACCCGCCCCAGACGGTCGACGGAACAGACGCGGCGCGGCTGGTGTTCGAAGCGATCGAGGCGACCGGCTCGCGCTTCGGCCAAGCCCACATCATCGACGTGCTGCGCGGCAAAGGCGCGATGAAAGCCGCCCAGTTCGGCCACGACCAGCTTGCGGTCTACGGTGCCGGCGCGGACCGGGACGCGGCGGCCTGGCGCTCGATCGTGCGCCAGCTGTTCGCCTCGGACTTTCTCTCCGTCGACGACGAATACGGCGGCCTGCAGCTCACCGAACGCGGCCGCGCCGCTCGCGACGGCGGGGAGCCGGTGCGGCTGCGCCTCGAAACACCCAAAGCCCGGAGCAAGTCCCGCGGCCGGAGTCGGACGGCGGCCGAAGAGACCGTCGCCGATCCCAAGCTGCTCGCGCGCCTCAAGGAGCTGCGCCTGGAGCTGGCGCGCCAGGAGAAGGTCCCCGCCTACGTGGTCTTTTCCGACCGTACGCTGATCGACATGGCGAACCTCAAACCCGCTAACGAAAGCGACCTGTCGCTCGTGCACGGCGTGGGCGCGAAGAAGCTCGCCCGCTATGGCGTCCCGTTCCTGGACGCGATCGCCGCCTACGCTCGGGGCGAAGGTTAAGACCCGGGTAATCTTACCGTTAAATCAACACTTTGGGCGTTTCGGCGTCGAACTTGCGCCTGTGCGCACGTCGGCAAACGACCTTCCGCAACACGACCTTTTTGGGAGCATTTCATATGCGGTTCGCCCTTCTCGCTGCGACAACCGCAGGCCTCGCCTTGACGGTGACGGCTTGCGTCTCGGTCGATGATCTCGGCGGCTCTTTCTCCGGCGCAGGCGACCTCGCCGGCGATCTGGTCGACCGCGTCGGCGGAAGCTTTGCGGAGAACTTCGGCGAAGCGCCCCGCACGCCGATGACCGTCGTCACCTGGGACGAGGCCCCCGAAGGCCCCTACCAGGCGCGCGCCGGCGAACACCTAATCACCCAATATCTCGCGCCGCGCCACGTGGTCGAACTGACCGGCGGCGCTCTTCCCGCACGCGGACAAGACGCCGAGGCGCTCGCGCCCGGCGCGGTGCTGTTCGGCGTGGTCGGCCACAACGGCGCGATCCGCTACTGCGCCGCGCCGGACGCGCCTTCGAGCGAAGGCCAACCGACCCTGACCTGCCTTGAAGACGTCGACGGCGACGGCGCGTTCGACGCGGCCTGGACCGCGCTCGGCTACGACGACACCTTCGCGCTCGCCGTGCGGCGCTGGGTCGGCCGCCGGACGCTGGTCGCGCCGGCCGGCTACGTCGCTGCCGATCCACTCGCCGGTCCGCTGCGTCAAGTGGCGATCGAATACGTCGGCCGCGGACGCGGCGATGCGTACGGCTTCGCGCTCAACGTAGGCGGCCAGGAGGGCTTCACCACGGTCGGCGGCGCGACCCGCGCCAGCTGGGTCACGCCGCAGAACGGCGCCTTCGACATCGCAGGCGCGCGGATCGAAATCCTGAGCACGTCGCGCCGTGGACAGATCACCTACCGTCTCGGATCGAGCATCGACGCGCGGCTGCTGACCCTGCAGGTCTCCAACGCGCAGCGCTCGCTCGGCGTGCTGGCGCTGGCCGAAGAAACCACCGCAACCTACTAGAAGTTACGCCTCGACCTGCGTGGCCGCCTCGAGCGCCGCGCGGATCGCGGCGAGGGCGTCCTCGGCTTTCGCGCCGTCCGGACCGCCGGCCTGAGCCATGTCCGGCCGGCCGCCCCCGCCCTTGCCGCCGACCGCCGCCGCGCCGGCCTTGACCAGCTCGCGCGCGTCGATGCGGTCGGAGAGATCCTTGGTCACGCCGATCGCCAGCGCCGCCTTGCCGTCGGCGACGCCGACGAACGCCGCGACGCCAGAGCCGACATCCGCCTTCGCCTCGTCGACGAGCGAACGCAGGTCTTTCCCGCCCACGCCTTCGAGCACGCGGGCGATCAGCTTCACCCCGCCGACGTCCTCCGGCGCCTGGGACGCAGCCGCGCCTCCGCCGCTTGCCCCGCCGAGCGCCAGCTTCTTCTTCGCCTCGGCCAGCTCGCGCTCGAGCCGCTTGCGCTCGTCGAGGAGCGCGACGAGACGCGTCGGCGCGTCGGCGACAGGGACCTTGAGCGCGTCGGCGATCGTGCGCGCCAGGCCGGCCTGCTCTTCAAGCCACAATCGCGCCGCCTCGCCGGTCAGCGCCTCGATCCGGCGCACGCCGGCGGCGACGGCGCTTTCGCCGATGACCTTGAAGAGCGCGATGTCGCCCGCGCGGCGCACGTGCGCGCCACCGCACAGCTCGACCGAATAGGGTTTGGCGCGATCCTCGATCCCGCCGCCGATGCCGAGCACGCGCACCGTCTCGCCGTACTTCTCGCCGAAGAGCGCCAGCGCGCCGGCCTCGATCGCCTTGTCGGGCGCCATCTCGCGGATCGAGGTCTCGGCGTTGTCGCGGATCACCGCGTTGACCTCCGCCTCGATGCTCGCCATCTCGTCCGCTGTCAGAGCGCTGCCGTGACTAAAGTCGAAGCGCAGCCGGTCGGGGCCGACGTAGGAGCCCTTTTGCGTCACGTGCGGGCCGAGCACGCGCCGCAGCGCTGCGTGCAGCAGGTGCGTCGCGGAGTGGTTGCGCACGGTCGCGGCGCGGCGCTCAGCGTCGATCTTGAGGCGGCCCTTGTCGCCCACCTTGAGCACGCCGGTCTTCACTTCGACGACGTGGGCGTGCAGGTCCCCGGCGCGCTTTTGCGTATCGAGCACGCTCGCCGCGCCGGCCTTGGCCGCGATCGAGCCGGTGTCGCCGATCTGCCCGCCGCTTTCGGCGTAGAAGGGCGTCCGGTCGAACACCACTTCGGCGGTGTGGCCCGCCTTGACCTCGTCAACCGGCGCGCCGGACTGAACGATGGCGACAATCGTTCCTTCGGCCTCGCCGTCGTCGTAGCCGACGAATTTCGTCGCCTTGACGCCCTCGCGCAGCTTCAGCCACGCCGGCTCTGCGCCTTTGTCGCCCGAGCCCTTCCAGCTCGCGCGCGCTTCGCTCTGCTGACGCTCCATCGCGGCGTCGAAACCGGCCGTGTCCACGCCGATCCCCCGCGGCCGCAACGCGTCCTCGGTCAGGTCGAGCGGAAAGCCGTAAGTGTCGTAGAGTTTAAAAGCGGTTTCGCCGGCGAGCACGTCGCCCTTCTTCAAGCCCGCCGCCGCTTCGTCGAGCAGCGCCAGCCCGCGGCCGAGGGTGCGCTGAAAACGCTCCTCCTCCTGGCGCAGCGTCTCGGTGATCGCCGGCAGCGCACGGCGAAGCTCCGGATACGCATCGCCCATGGCGTCGGCGAGCGTCGGCGCAAGGCGGTGCATCAGAGGCTCTTCGGCGCCAAGGTGGTGCGCATGGCGCATCGCGCGGCGCATGATCCGGCGGAGCACATAGCCGCGGCCCTCGTTCGACGGCCCGACGCCGTCGGCGATGAGGAACGAACAGGCGCGCAGGTGATCGGCGATCACCCGGTGGCTGGCCGCGTCCTCGCCCTTGGCCTTGCGCCCCGTCGCCTCGACCGACGCGGCGATCAGCGTCTTGAACAGATCGATGTCGTAGTTCGAGTGCACGCCCTGGAGCACCGCGGCCATGCGCTCGAGCCCCATGCCGGTGTCGATCGAGGGCTTGGGCAGATCGATGCGCTCGCCGCCGGGCTGCTGGTCGTACTGCATGAAGACCAGGTTCCAGATCTCCACCCAGCGGTCGCCGTCTTCGTCGGGCGAACCGGGCGGGCCGCCGGGAATGTTCGCGCCGTGGTCGTAGAAAATCTCCGAACACGGACCACACGGGCCGGTCTCGCCCATCGACCAGAAATTGTCCGAGGTGGCGATGCGGACGATCTTCTCGTCGGGCAGGCCGGCGATCTTCTTCCAAAGATCGAACGCCGCGTCGTCCTCGGCGTAGACGGTGACGAGCAGCTTCTCGGCCGGCAATTCGAACGTGCCGGTGACGAGATCCCAGGCGTGCTTGATCGCCTTTTCCT
The DNA here is from genome assembly GCA_050050115.1 of Maricaulaceae bacterium. Taxonomy (GTDB): domain Bacteria; phylum Pseudomonadota; class Alphaproteobacteria; order Caulobacterales; family Maricaulaceae; genus JASFUX01. The sequence continues at coordinate 39,550 of JASFUX010000002.1, forward strand.
TGAAGTAGTCACCGAAGGAGAAGTTGCCGAGCATCTCGAAGAAGGTGTGATGGCGCGCCGTGTAGCCGACATTGTCGAGGTCGTTGTGCTTGCCGCCGGCGCGCACCACCTTCTGCGCGGTGACGGCGCGCGGCACGTGCGGCTTCACCCGGCCGGTGAAGTAGTCCTTGAACTGCACCATGCCGGCATTGGTGAACATGAGCGTCGGATCGTTGCGCGGCACGAGCGGCCCCGAGGCGATGGGCTCATGCCCTTCGCGCGCGAAGTAATCGAGGAACGTGCTGCGGATGTCGTTGACGCTGCTGACCATCTCAAACCCTGAACCGGCGGCCGAAGGCCGCGAAATCTGGCGCATTTAGACTGGGGTCCCAGGGACTGTCCAGCAAGCCCCGGCTCAAGGCGCACGGGACCCTCCCGTCGCCTGCCGGCGCGGGATGATGGAGAAATATGCGCCTCCTCATCCGTGAGGAGGGAGCGGGGCGCCTCAGGAGTGCCTC
>JASFUX010000003.1:0-39250 GCA_050050115.1 Maricaulaceae bacterium
ATGCAGCCCGCCCCGAGATCGCTTGAAGATCTCGACCCGCCGGCGAGAACGTCCACGGTATACGGATCTTCAGCAAACCCCGCCGAGAGCGAAACGTCGCCGAAGTTGGTATCGGCCGTCACGTCCTGCGCGCTCGCCGCGCTCAGTCCGGCGACTGCACCGATCGCCGCCAGCATCCATGTCTTCATGAGACGTCCCCTGTTCCGGCTCCGCATCAGCGATCCTCAGGACCGCGCGAAGAGCCTTCGCGTTGAAAGCGTTTGTCGAACGGCGAAGCGCCGACGACATCGAGGCCCCGATGTTGTCTCGCTTCAAGGCGAAACAGGGGCCGAAGTTCGATATTCAGAAGAAAGAAGGTAAACGCGCGCGGCGCGGTCGCGGCGCTCGAATGCGCGTCATGCTTGAGGAATGGTACCGCCTCCCCGGTTCGAACGGGGGACCTCTGGATCCACAATCCAGCGCTCTAACCAACTGAGCTAAGGCGGCCTAAAGTCGCGAGCGAGGTCGCTCGCCCCGAAGGGCGCGCGAAACTAGCTCCGGCGACCTTCGACTTCAAGGCGCGCCTATGCGTAGCCGTTCGCCTGAATCTGCTGCTGAATCCGTTCGATGCGACGGCCGGGGTCGGGGTGGGTCGAAGCGAACTCCGGCGGACGACTGCCGCCTGCCGACATCTTCCGCCAGAACGCAATCGCCTGGGACGGCTGATACCCAGCGCTCGCCATATAGTCGATGCCGATGGCGTCCGCCTGAAGCTCGTTGTCGCGCGAGAACGGCAACACAACGCCGTAGGTCGCCCCGACGCCCAGTACGTTCATGATCTCATCACGCCGCTCGCTGCCTTGGAGCAGCACCCCCGTCACGGCGAGGCCGCCGGCGAGCAACTGGCTCTGGCTGGCGCGCTGCGCGGCGTGCTGATAGCGCACGTGCCCGACTTCGTGGCCCATCACGGCGGCCAGCTGATCATCGGTGTCGGCGAGATCCATGATCCCTTTATAAAAGCCGACCTGCCGGCCGGGCAGAACGAACGCGTTCTTCTCTTCAGAATCAAAGACCGCGTATTGCCACCCGTTGGTCCCCAAGCCGGACACGCCGGTGATCCGGGCGCCGACGCGCTGAAGACGCTGAGCGTACGCGGGATTAGAAACCTGCGGCTCTGTCGCCGTCATCTCGGCCCACGCCTCGTTCGACATGGCGGCGAGCTGGGATTCCGACACCAGGATCGGCACGGACTCGCAACCCGCGGCGAACGCCAGCACGCTCCCGCTGGCGAGCCCCTTTACGAGTTCTCGTTTGTTCATCATCACTTGCGGCATTCGCGACTCTCCCGCCATTCCGTGCTCATGCGCCACCAAACGGTCACAGCCTATTACTATAGGCCAGGCTTGGCTTCATTCACGAGATTCATCGCCATGTTGCGCAATCTTCTCATCGCCATCGCCGCGATCATCGCCCTGCTCGTCGCCGTGGTCTTCATCGTCCCATCGCTGATCCCCGAAGACGTCTACCGCACGGCGATCGAGGACAACGCTGAAAACGCGCTGAACCGCGACGTCGAGATCGCCGGTTCGGTGCGCGCCGGCGTGTTTCCCGGCGTTTATGCACGCGCCGAAGACGTGACGATCGCCAACGCCGAGGGCTTTGCGAACGACGCCTTCGCCTCGCTGGGCGCGCTACGCGCCAACCTGGCGCTCCTGCCGCTGCTGTCGGGCCGGGTCGAGATTACCGAGTTCGTGCTCGACAATCCGACGATCACCCTCGAGGTCGCGCCCGACGGTCGCAACAACTGGACGTTTGCAGAAGGCGGCGCGGCGGCCTCCGGCTCGGGCGACGCGCCGCGCCAGCCCGGCGCTCTGCCGTTCGACGCCGCGCTCGGCGACGTGCGCATCGTCAACGGCCAGGCGACGTTCGACGACCGCGCCTCAGGCGAACGTCACACCGCATCCGAAATCAACCTGCGCGCCGGCATGCCCGCACTCTCGGCGCCGATCAGCGTCGAAGGCGGTTTCCTGCTCGACGGCGAACCCGTCTCGCTTGATCTGAGGCTCGACTCGCTGCGCAGCTTTTTCGAAGGAGAAGTCTCTCCGTTTACGGCGAATGTCGACGCCGGCGTGGCGGTGATCGAGGTCGACGGCGAGTTCGTCGCCGGAGAGACGCTCGAGTTCGCCGGCGACGTCCGCTTGGCTTCAAACGACATCAAGGCGCTCGCCGCGCGCGTCGGCGCCGAGCTGCCGAGCGGCGACATCTACGACCAGTTCGACGTCTCCGGGCGCGCCCGGGGCACGGTCGACTATGTCGCCTTCGAGAACGCGCAGATCGTCTTCGACGACATTCGCGGATCAGGCTCGTTCAACGCCGACTTCACCGGCGATCGGCCGCGCGTGACCGGCGACTTGGCCTTCGGCGCGCTCAACGTAACGCCCTATCTGCAAAGCGGCGCGGGCACGTCCGGCGCGACCGGCGGAGGCGGCGGTGTTCCGGCGTGGAGCGAACAGCCGCTCAACCTGGCGGTTCTCAACGCGATCGACGCGGACTTCACCGCCTCGGCCGACTCGATCTCGGCGGACCGCTTCGAGTTCGGCCGCAGCATCCTGACCGCCCAAGTGCGGAACGGCCGGCTGCAAATCGATATCGATGAACTTAACGCCTATCAGGGCTCGGGCGCGGCGGAATTCGTCGTCGACGCCAGCGGCTCGACGCCGCAGGTCAGCATGTCGGCCGATCTGGCGAACATCCAGGCCGAGCCGTTCCTGAACGCCGCAGCGCGGTTCAGCCAACTCGCCGGCACGGGCGGCGGGCGGATCACGCTTACCGGCGCGGGCGCGTCGCAGGCGGAGATCATGCACTCGCTCGACGGCTCTGGAAACTTCGCGTTCGACAACGGCACCCTGCGCGGAATCGACGTCGTGCAGGCGATGAGCGATCTCGAGCAGGTGCTCCAAGGACAGATTCGCGTCAACGCGTTTGGGCGGAACGCCGCAACGACCTTCACCGACCTTGCAGGCCAGTTCACCGTCGAGGACGGCGTGGCGCGCGTGCGCGAGTTCGTCGTCGAGCTTGACGGCGTGCGCGTGCCGATCTCCGGCGCGCTCGACATCGGCAATCAGGCGGTCGAGGTCCATCTGGCGCCGCGCAGCACCTCGGCGCAGGCCGGCGCGCTGTCGGGCGTCGGCGTGCCGCTGATGATCAGCGGCTCATGGGGCTCGGTGTCGGCCGGCGTCGATCAGGACGCCCTCGGCCAGCTCGTCGCCGACCTCGCCCGCTCAGAGCTCGAGGACGAGCTGGGCGGCGCGCTCAACGACGCGATCGGCGACAGCGAAGCCGGCAATGTGCTGCGCGATGCTTTGGGCCTGCCGCGCAGCTCAAGCCCGGCCGCCGGGGACGACGACGCGGCGACGGACGCAGAAAACACCGACGACGAGGGAGACGAGGCCGAAGAACCCGATCCGGCTCAACAGCTCCTTCAAGGTCTTTTCGGCAATCGCAATCAAGACCCGGACGACGATCAATAGGCCCCACAGCGGGAGAGTTGCCGCAGGTCCGCGCGCACGGAATCATGCCAGGGAGCGCTCTTGAGGGAGCGCTTTCAACGACGGGCCGGCCGAGCCGCGCCCCTGAAGCGAGGGACGAGACATGGCGTACGGACGCGGAGAAGGCCCGGGCATCGCGGCCGGGTTGCTCGCGGCGTTTCTCATAGCTCTGGGGCTGGCGGTGTCTGGCGTGATGATCTCCGACGGCATCGTCCACGCGCGCACCGTCGACCGCCGAGTCACCGTCAAAGGCCTCGCCGAGCGCGAGGTCCGCGCCAATCTCGCCGTCTGGCCGATGACCGTCGCCGCCACCGGCGACGAGCTCGCCGCCGTGCAGGCCGAGATCGACGCGGACGTCGCCGCGCTCGAGGCGTTCCTCGTCGGTAAGGGCTTCGACGAAGCCGAGATCAGCCTCGGCCTGTTGCGCGTCGAGGATCGGGTCGCGATGAGCTGGAACGCCGAGATCCCCCCTGGCGGGCGCTATCGGATCGAGCAGCCGGTGCGCGTGCGCTCGGCCAACGTCGATCTCGTCGCCCAGGCCAGCCGGGAGCTTGGCGAGGTCGTGCGCCAGGGCGTCGTGCTGTCAGGCTGGGACGCGCCTTCTTTCGTGTTCAACCGGCTGAACGACATCAAGCCCGACATGCTCCAAGAAGCGACCTTGAACGCTCGCGAGGCGGCGATGCAGTTCGCTGATCAGTCGGGCGCGAGCCTCGGCGGCATTCGCGAAGCCAATCAGGGCGTCTTCTCGATCCTGCCCCGCGACGAAGCGCCCGGCGAGATCGAATCCGCGCAGATCTTCAAGCGCGTCCGCGTCGTTTCGACGATCACCTATCAGCTGACTGATTAAAAGCTCGCGCTACGCAGACTTCGCCGGATTGTCGAGCGCACGCTCGGGCGGGAAACGGATCGAGACCGTTGTGCCCTCTCCCTCGACGCTCTCGATGGTCATCTCGCCGCCGTGCCCGCGCGCCAGCGTGTCGACGATCGCGAGCCCCAGCCCCGCCCCGGCGTACTGCTTCGAGAAGGTGTTCTCGGCCTGATAGAACGGCTTTCTCACCTCGGCGATCTTGTCGGCCGCGATGCCGACGCCCTTGTCCCACACCGTCAAAGTCGCCCCGCCGTCCGCATCGCGCACCGCGCGCACGCCGATCGCCTTGTCGGCCGGCGTGAACTTGAGCGCGTTGCCGACCAGGTTGATCAGGATCTGCTTGAGCGCACGGCGGTCGGCGTCGAGCCACTGCGCGGCCGGCGAGATCTCGACGTCGATCCGCCGCTCGTCTTCATTCGGATCGCGGCTGCGGCAGACGCTCAAGGAGGAGCGCACCACTTCCTCGATCTCGAGCGGCTCATACTCGAGCTCGTAGCGAGAGAACTCGATCTTCGACAGATCGAGGATGTCGTTGATGATCAGGAGCAGATGTTGGCCGCTCGCGTAGATGTCCTCGACGTAGGCGCGATAGCGCGGGTCGCCGAGCGCGCCGAACGCCTGATCGCGCATCATCTGCGAAAAGCCGATGATGGCGTTCAACGGCGTGCGCAGCTCGTGGCTCATGTTGGCGAGGAACTGGGTCTTCGCCCGGTCGGCCTCCTCGGCTTTGATCTTCGCCGCGGTCAGCTCGATCTCGCGCGCTTTCAGATCCGAGACGTCGACATGCACGCTGACCCAGCCGCCGCGGCTGGTCGGGCGCATCGTCGAGACCACCCAGCGGCCCGAGTCGAGCTGGCGCAGCACGCCGTCCTCGTTCCCGCCGCGGATTTTCTTCGCGCTCGCGAACCATTGGCGGAACCGCGAGTTCGCGATCATCAGCTTGCGGTTCTCATCGAAGAAAGCGAACGCGTCGTTGGTGGACTCGATGGCGTCCTCGAGATCCGAGCGCGCCTTTTCCATGCCCTGGTGCGAGCGCACCATCTCCACCAGCGTATGATAGCCCTTGAGCGATCCCATCAGCAGCGTGATCGCGAACACCGCGGACAGCGTCGCGATCGCGATGTGAAGCTTGTCGAAGTCCATCGCATAGCGCACGACAAAGGGCGCCAGCAGCGCGACGAGGAACCAGACGTTGTGCCGCGGCAGCGGGCTCAAGAACGCGACCGTCCCGGCCGACATCCCGGCAATCACCACCGCGAGGAAGAACTGCAGCTCCACGGACTGCGGCGTGTAGAACGCCAGGACGCCCATGCCCCACACCAGCCCGACCGCCGCCGACCAGTAGCGCGCCTGTGAGAGCGTGCGCCCGGAAACCCGCTCCGGGGTCGGTCTCGACGTCAGCCGCCGCCATCCGGCGAGTTGAAAGAGCGAAAACGTGACGACCACGGCGAACCAGGTCAGCAGCATCGGGTTCGAGACTTCGTTCCAGAACACGACAAGCACCGCGCCGGCGTTGATCATCGACACGTTCGACATGATCGGAATGCGCTGGACGAGGTGTATCTGCTGCTGCCGCCGAACCTCGGCGACGATCTCGTCGGTCGTCTCGCGATTGGGCGGTGGGGCGGACACGGCTGACCTGTGTGGCGTATGCCTCAATATCGCTGACGATTCTTAATATTTGGCCACTTCGAGGCGAAGGAATCCCCCGCCGCGCGAGTCCCGCTCGCAGCGATCCGATTCCGTCGCCGCATCAGCGTTTGCAGGCTTGGCGCGCGCCGCCAAAGTTCCTAAGGCTGTTTGGGAACCACGCTGTTAAGGTAAAGATTCGGGTGAACCTCGACACCAGCATCGCAGTCGTCGGCGGCGGACCGGCGGGGCTCTCAGCGGCGAAACTCCTGAGCGAGCGCGGTTTCAGGCGCGTCACCGTTTTCGAAGCGACCGACCGCGTAGGAGGAAAATCCTACTCGATCCGGCGCGGCGGCGCGGTCCACGACATGGGAACCTGCTACACGACCCTGTCCTATTTCACCGTGCATCGCTGGATGAGATCGCTCGGCGTCAAGCTCAAGCCGCTCGGCCGCCAGGTGATGGACGGCAGCTCGTTCCTGAAGTTCGTCGCCGAGGGTGAAGGCGGCTCGATGCTGTCTGAAGGACCCAAGTACATCCGCGCCTGGGGCGACGCGAACCGTCGCTTCGCCGCGTCGCCGAACGATCCGGCCGTGCTCGAGGAGATGGCGACCCCGTTCGACGCCTGGCTGGCGGCGCGCGAGCTTAAGAGCATGCGCCGTTTCATGCTCCGCGCCTTCACCTCGATCGGCTACGGCCCGCTCGAGGACTTGGCGACGGTCCAGGCGCTGCGCTGGGCGACGCCGCGGCTGTTCTTCACCGGCCTGCTCGGACAGCTGAAGATGCCGACCTGCGGCTGGCAGGCGTTTTGGGAGCGGCTCGCCGACACGCTCGATGTTCGCCTCGGCGAGCCCGTCAACGGCTTCGACCGAGATCCGGGCGGCGTGAGCGTGCACACGCCGAGCGGCGAACACCGCTTCGATCAGGCGCTGATCGCGATCCCGATCGACGAGCTGGCTCAGCGCGCACAGCTGACCGAAGACGAGTCGTTCGTCGCTCAAGGCACGCGGTGGAACTGCTACGTCACGACGCTTTGCCGGGTGTCGGACTGGTTTCAGGGCCATGCCGTCGAAGCCTACAGCGCGCCGCTCTCGCCCAGTTCGGCGCCGGGCGAGCTGCTCTCGGCGCGACGCGCGCGCGACTTCTCGCGCCCGGGCGCGAGGGTCGATCTCTATCTGACCGGGCAGTACGGCCAGGGTCTCGACACTGCGGCGCTGACCGAGCGGCTCGCCGGAGAGATCGAGGCCAAGGGCGGGCGGTTTGAAGGCATGCTCTGCCAGAAGGCGTGGAAGTACCATCCGCGCTATCTGCCCGAAGCCGTCCAGGACGGTCTCGTCGGCCGCCTCGAGCGCATGCAGGGACAAAACCACACCTGGTATTCCGGCGCGGCCTTTTCGTTCGAGACCGTCGGCAACATCTCCGAGTACAACGCCCGTCTCGTCGCACGAATGGCGGCGGCGGACATATCTCCGCCCGCAAGCGCCGCCTCGAACCCGCGAGCCCTGGCCGCCGAGTGAACCTGTTCCTGCGTCTCCTGCTGGTTTGGCTCAAAGCCAGGTTCAAGCCGCACGTCGACTACGCCGCAGAGGTGGTCACGCGTTTCCGCGTCTGGCCGACGGATCAGGACATGTTCCGTCACATGACGAACAGCCGCTACTTCTCTCTCACCGACGTCTGCATCGTCGACTATATGCTGCGCACCGGCGCCTGGCCGATCCTGTCGCGCCGCGGGTGGCTGCCGATCGTCGCCTACGAGGACTTGGCGTTCCGCCGCATGCTGCGCTTTCCGCGCCGCTTTTGCGTGCGCACCCGATTGCTCGGCTGGGACGAGGCTTACGTGGTGCTCAGCCACGTGTTCGAGCGCGCGGACGGGGTGGTCGCCGCGGAAGGCTTCACCGTGTCGCGTTTCGTTTCAAAGAAGGGCGAGCGCGTACCCACCGCCGACGTCGTCGCCGCCCTCGATCCGGAAATGACCGCCGCCGGCCTCTCGCCCGCCGCCATTCAGGCGCTCGAGCGCGCCAAGTCGGGCTACGAGATCACGCGCGGCGCCTAGCCTTTCACACAGCGGTCGCCGCTATACGCGGGCGATCCGCAACAGGTTCGTCGTGCCCGCCGCGCCGAAGGGCAGTCCCGCCGTGATCACGATCCGCTCGCCGCGCTGAGCGAAACCCTCGCGGTGCGCCGCGTCGCAAGCCCACTGGTTCATTTCCTCGATCGAGGTCGGCGTCGCCTCGGTGACGACGCAGTGCATGCCCCAACCAAGCGACATCCGCCGCGCGCGCTCGAGGCTTGGCGTCAGCGCGACGAGCGGTGCGAACGGCCGCTCGCGCGACATCCGCACCGCGGTCGAGCCCGAGTGGGTGTAGGTGACGATCGCCGTCGCGGAGATCGTGTCGGCGGCGTGGCGCGCCGCGTTGGTGATCGCGTCGGCGGTCGTCTGGTCGGGCTCCGAGCGCAAGGCGTCGAGCCACTTGGGATAGAGGTCGGCCTCCTCGGTGCGCTGCAGGATGCGGTCCATGATCGCCGCGGCCTCGACCGGGTAATCGCCCATTGCGGTCTCGCCCGAGAGCATTACAGCGTCGGCGCCGTCGAACACCGCCGTGGCGACGTCGGAGGCCTCCGCGCGCGTCGGCGCGGGACGCTTGATCATCGAGTCGAGCATCTGCGTGGCGACGACCACCATCTTGCCCGCGCTGCGGGCGGCGCGCACGAGGTGCTTCTGCATGATCGGCACGTCCTCGGGCGGCGCTTCGACGCCGAGGTCGCCGCGCGCGACCATGATCGCGTCGCAGTGATCGAGGATCTCGTCGATACGCTCGAACGCCCCGGGCTTTTCGATCTTCGCCATGACGCCCGCGCGGCCGACCACCAGGCGCTTGAGCTCGGCGACGTCTTCAGGGCCCTGCACGAACGACTGGGCGATCCAGTCGACGCCGAGCTTCATCGCCATGCGCAGGTCGGCGTGGTCCTTTTCGGTGAGAGACGGCAGCGGCAGCACACGCCCCGGCACGTTCACGCCCTTGCGGTCCGACAGGACCCCGCCGACCTCTGCGCGCAGCCGCGCGGACTTGGCGTCGCAATCGACCACCTTCAGCCGCACGCGGCCGTCGTCGATCAGCACCAGCGCACCCGGCTCGAGCGCCGAAAAGATTTCCGGATGCGGCAGCGGCGCGCGGCGCGCGTCTCCAGGCGCGTCGTCGAGATCGAAGACGATGTCGTCGCCCGCATCGAGCTGAACGCCGTCCCCCGCGAAAACGCCCAAGCGGTGCTTGGGGCCTTGCAAATCGGCCAGGATCCCGATCGGCCGCCCGATCTCGGCCTCGAGCGCGCGGATCGCCTCGTGCGCGGCGGCGTGATCGGCGTGCTCGCCGTGCGAGAAATTGAGCCGAAACACGTCCACGCCCGCCTCGAACAGCTTTGCGAGCATGCTCGGAGACCGGCTGGCCGGACCGATGGTCGCCAGGATCTTGGTGCGGCGGTGTCTGCGCATGAACAAGCCCAACCGAGGCGGAGGCCCTACCTAGAGCACTTTCGGGGCGCATTGAAACCACCGAACGGTTTCACAAACGCCAAGACCCGCCATGATCAGCCCCGGCGAGCGGCGGCCCGCAAGGCGCGACGAACAACGGCGCACAGCTCGCATGGACAGGCCGGAGGTCCTCGCCTATAACACCGCCCGCTTCGCGGCCGGCGAAGACGCCCAGGTAGCTCAGTTGGTAGAGCAGCGGATTGAAAATCCGCGTGTCGGTGGTTCGATTCCGCCCCTGGGCACCATCGCCCCGTTTACAGAACGAGCATACTCAAACGCGGCCCGGAACAGGTATCAGCGCGCCCGTTATCGCGCGCGCCTCGGGGCTGGCGAGAAACAAGATCGCCGCGGCGAGATCCTCGGGGCGCACCCAGCGGTCGAACTCCGCGTCGGGCATGCTCGCTCGGTTGGCGGGCGTGTCGATGACCGAGGGCAGCACAGCGTTTACGGTGACGCCCTTGTCCTTGAGCTCTTCAGCGAGGCTTTCGGTGAGCCGCGCGACGCCCGCCTTCGAGGCGGCGTAGGCGCCCATGCCCGCGCCGGCCTTGATCGCGCCCAAGGCACCGACGTTGACGATTCGGCCCTCGCCCGAGGCGATCAGATGCGGCAGCGCAGCCTTGGACGCGTTGAGCGCCGTCTTGACGTTCAGCGCATACATCCGGTCCCAGGTCCCGACCTCACCGTCCGTGACCGTCTGCCAGGCGAAGCCGCCGGCGATGTTGATCAGAACGTCGAGCCGGCCCGTGCGCGTCTTGATCTCGTTCATCGCCTGCTCGGCGGCGACGAAGTCCGTGAGATCGACGCCGCCCAACCGTAGATGGCCGTCCCCAACCGCTTCGACATTCTCATCCGTCAGCTCCGCGTAGTCGATGAGCGCGAGCGTCGCGCCGCGCTCGGCGGCGAGGCACGCGGTGACCCGGCCGAGCGCACCGCCCGCGCCGGTGATCGCGATGGTCTTGTTCGGCATTCAAGCGCCCTCCCATGCCTGCGGCGAAACACCTACGGGACCCATAGCATGTGATGAGCGCGGATGCGTGGCCGGCCCCGAAACGGGGCGCGCCGCCTACGCCGCGTGCGCCGGCGCGAGCGGACTGCGGCGGAACTCCTCGGGGCCGACCTGCGCGTAGCCGGCCCGAACGAACAGCTTGCGCGAGGCGGCGTTGCCCGCCAGCACCTCGGCGACAATCTCGGCGTCGGGCAACAGCCGCCCCGCCGCTTCGAGCGCCGCGCGCGCGACGCCTTTGCCCTGCGCATTCGGCGCGACGAGGATGGAGATCTTGTAGGCCTCATCACGCCTCGGCTCGCGGTCGAGGCGGACGACGCCGGCGGGAACGCCGTCCGCTTCGATGATCTCGAACGGCCCGGCCAGCGGATCGTCAAGGCGGCGATCGAGCCAGGCGAAATGTTCCGTCCGCGTTGGAATGGAGGGATTCTTCGCGAACCTGCGCACGCCGGGCGCGCTCTGCCAGGTCAGCATCGCTTCGCCGTCAGCCCGCATCGCGGGGCGGAGCAGCACGCGCCGCTCCGAAACGAGCGCATCGATCGCATTGACGACCCTGCGCGCGCCGAGGCCGTCGCAGATCAACGCCGCACGCCGGCTGATCTCGGCAAGCCGGTTCCCGTCAAGCGCCGTTTCGCGCACCAGGGCGGCGAGCACGTCGTCGTCGATTGTGCGCAGTTCTCCGGCGGTCACGGCGGCCCCGGCCCGGCCGAGCGCGCGGGCCACTTCGCGCTGATTGTCCGCGATCTCGACGAGCACCGTCGGCAGCCCCAGACAGCAGCGCTCCCACGACGCCGTGCCGCCCGCGCCGACGGCGAGGTCGGCGGCGGCGCCAAGCCCGATCATATCGACCCGGCCGCGGTGCACCTTGACGCGCGGATCGCGGTCGGCCTGCATCGGCCCAGACGCGCCGGCGGCCACGTCGACGTGGGCCCCAGGAACGCCGCGCCGGGCCGCCGAAGCGACGCGGTCGAGCAAGGCCGCAGGCGGCGCGCCGCCGAGGCTCGCCAACACCCGTGCGACGCCGCCTAGCTCGCCCCGACGCGCCAGCGCTCTCGGCCGCGCCCGGGCGAAGCCCTCGGCGAGGAACGCATAGGCCGCACCCGCCAGGCGCGTTGCGTCTTCGTCGACGAGGTCGGCGTAGTCGTCCGCGTCCCGCGCATAGGTCGCGTCGATCAGCAGGTCGGCGTCATGCGGACGATCGGCGAGGTCGTCGATCACCACGATCTTGTCGGCGAAGCGGCGGCAGGCGGCCTCATAGCCGGCGTCGAGCCCGTAGTGGTCCACGACAAGCAGATCGCAACCCGCGCCCGCGATTTCGGCGAGCCCATTCGGGTCGTCCGGCGCGGCGAGTTCCGTGAACGGCCAAGTCAGTTCGGCGACTGAACCGAGTACTTGGCGTGCGCCGGGATTGACCGCGAACTCGCACGTCCAGCCGCGCCGCCCAAGCTCGTCCGCCAGCGTCAGACATCGCATCGCATGGCCGAGGCCAATGGCCGCGCCAGCATCGAGCCGGAACAGCGCGCGACTCGTCATCGCCTAGCCTGGCTGCTTCTCGAACACCCACCAGGTCAGATTGTCGAGACCGGTGAGCCGCTTCCACGCGAAGCCGTAGTCGAGCACCCGCAGCTGGGGGAAGTTATCGAGATAGAAGCCGCCGAAGTCGCGCTTGAACAGCGCTTCGGTCTGATCGCGGTAGGGGATCTCCGCCGGCTTGTCGGCGAAGTATTCGATCGCGATCACGTAACGCCGCGACACGCGCACCAGCTCGGAGCAGGACTGAAGCAGATTGTCCGGATGCACATGAATGAGGACGCCGCTGGTGAAGGCGAGGTCGACCGCGTCATCGGGCAGATCGATCCCGGTCAGCAGGCCGTCGAGCACGTTGCGCGAATCGACCACGCCGTCGGCGACGAGCCGCGCCCGCGCCTTGGCGTTGGGCTCGAGCGCGACGAAGCGGGCATCCGTCAGCCGGCGCAGCGCGCGCAGATTGAGCCCGATGTTCGCTCCGCCCTCGAAGATCGACTGCGGCGGCGCGCCGTCCATGCATCTAAGAACAGCGCTCCAGTTCTTCGTCAGCGCCGCGAGGTGCGCGTCGCTGACCACGTTGCGCTCGACGTAATCGTCGCCGAAGTCCGAGCGCCAGAGCGCCTCCTGCTTGGTCTGTGCTGCCGTCATGGCGGCTCCCGTCGTTATCGCGTCCTTGGGTCTATCGTCGGCCCGGCGGACTCAGAGCTGGGTATGCGCTAGATGGGCGTTCAAACGGGCGATTTCCGGCTCAGCCTCGACGATGGCGTGGATTTCGTTAAAGCCCGGCAAATCACTGCTCGCCCGCGCCAAGACCGCACGCGCGAAGGCGAGATCCTCCGGATAATCGAGCGTCCAGCGCCAAGCGCCATAGTCGCCTGAGTCGCAACGGGTCGATGCGCGTTTGAAATGCGCTTCTCGCCGCATGTAGGGGGTGACGTGCTCGCGATCGGCGGGCTCGGTCGCCTTCGCCGCGGCCTCCTGCAGGGCCGCGATCGAGAACACCTCGGTGTCGAGCCCCTGCGGCCAGGTCCGCGGACCGATGCAGCTGGCGTAGTCGAGGCCGCCTTTCAAGAACAGCGCCAAGACGCCGGCCGAGACCTCGGGATCGAGCAACGGGCAGTCGCAGGTGATCCGCATCACCACCGTTGCGCCGGTCACCTCCGCCGCGCCGAGATAGCGCGACAGGACGTCATGCTCGGACCCGCGAAACACGTCCGCCCCGCAGGCCGCCGCTGTATCGGCCGCTTCGTCGTTTTCGACCGTGACGGGCAAGGCGCAGCACACCCGGTCGATCCCGGCGATCGCGCGAGCGCGCGCGAGAACATGAGCCATCACCGGCCGGCCCGCGAGATCGGCGAGGATTTTTCCGGGCAGGCGCGATGATCCCATCCGCGCTTGGACGATGGCGACGTTCATGCCCGCGCTCTTGCGCCGAGTCGCCCTTCAGCGCTCGCGAATCGGGGGAATCGTGACAGCTTTCGTTAACGCCTGCGCCTGCACAAAGGCGCATCGGCGAGACTCGCCGGTCAGCTTGGCGATCAGCGCATGTGGGAGGCTCAACGACGTGGCGAGCGAAATCAACCTCGACGGCCGTTCGATCTTGGTGACGGGCGGGACCGGCTCTTTCGGCCAAGCCTTCGTCGCCAACGTCCTTGAACGCCACAAGCCGCACCGGCTGATCATCTTCTCGCGCGACGAGACCAAGCAGTGGGAGATGGCGGCCAAGTTCCGCCCCGAAGAGCACCGCTGCCTGCGCTACTTCATCGGCGACGTTCGCGACGTCGACCGTCTCGAGATGGCGATGAAGGGCGTGGACTACGTCGTGCACGCAGCGGCGCTGAAGTTCGTGCCCACCGCCGAGTACAACCCGTTCGAATGCATCCGCACCAACGTGCAGGGCACCGAGAACGTCATCCGCGCGGCGATCCGCTGCAACGTCAAAAAGGTCCTCGGCGTCTCCACCGACAAGGCGGTCAGCCCGGCGAACCTTTACGGCGCGACCAAGCATTGCGCCGAAAAGCTGTTGATCGCGGCGAACAACCTCTCGGGCGAGCATGGCGCGCGTTTTTCGGTCGTCCGCTACGGCAACGTCGTCGGCTCGCGCGGCAGTGTCGTGCCGCTGTTCGCGCGACTGCTGTCGGAAGGAGCCAAAGAACTGCCGATCACCGACGAGCGGATGACCCGCTTCTGGATCCGGCTCGACGACGGCGTGAAGCTGGTGCTCACCAGCCTTGAGATGATGTCGGGCGGGGAGATCTTCGTGCCCAAGCTCAAGGCGACGCGGGTCGTCGACGTCGCCGCCGTGATGGCGCCGCATGCGCCGATCAACACCATCGGCATACGGCCGGGCGAAAAGATCCACGAGTATCTACTATCGATCGAAGAAGCGCGCATGACGGTGGACGCCGGCGACCGCTACGTCGTCCAACCCTCGCTGCAGTTCTGGCACGCTGGCCTGGCGCCGGCGGGCGGCGAGGCCGTCAGCGAGGACTTCGTCTATTCGAGCGAAACCGCCGAGCTGATGGGGCTGGACGAACTGCGCGAACTCATCGCTTCGGTGATCCCGTCGGAGACGCTGGCCGCTTCGCTGCGCGCCGCGAGCGAGAGCCCGGCGGAGGGAGGCGCGGCGAGCGGGCGCGCCGCGACGGGCTAGAGCCAGGACGTGGCGCGGTTTCTCCCCTACGGCCGCCAGTTCGTCGACGACGACGACATCGCCGCCGTCGTTAAAGCGCTGTCGGACGACTATCTGACCACCGGCCCGCGGGTCGAGGAGTTCGAACTCGCGCTCACCACCGTTACCGGCGCAAGCCAAGCGGTCGTCTGCAACTCCGGCACGGCGGCCCTGCACCTCGCGTCGATGGCGCTCGGGCTCGGTCCCGGCGATCAGGTGGTCGTCCCGACGATGACCTTCCTCGCCACGGCCAACGCGCCGCGCCTCACCGGTGCGGAGGTCGTCTTCGCCGACGTCGATCCCGACAGCGGCCTGATGACGCCCGAGACCTTCGCCGAAGCCCTGGCGCGCGCGCCCAGAGCCAAGGCTGTCTTTCCGGTGCACCTCAACGGCCAAGTTTGCGACATGACCGGCATCGCCGAGCTTGCCGACTTACACGACGTGGCCATCGTGGAAGATGGCTGTCACGCCCTCGGTGCGCGTGATCAGGACGGCGTCCTCGTCGGCGCCTGTCCGCACTCGGCGATGACCGC
Source organism: Maricaulaceae bacterium (assembly GCA_050050115.1). Taxonomy (GTDB): domain Bacteria; phylum Pseudomonadota; class Alphaproteobacteria; order Caulobacterales; family Maricaulaceae; genus JASFUX01. The sequence continues at coordinate 15,288 of JASFUX010000003.1, forward strand.
CTTCTCGTTCCACCCGGTCAAGACCATCGCCATGGGCGAAGGCGGCGCGGTGACGACGGCCAACCTCGATCTCGCCGAACGCTGTCGCCAGCTGCGCAACCATGGGATCGAGCGCAACCCGAATAATTTCTCTACGGACAACGCCGATTTCGCCTTTTGCGCAGGCGGCAAGCCCAATCCCTGGTTCTATGAAATGGCCGAGCCGGGCTACAATTACCGCGCTCCGGACATTCTTTGCGCGCTCGGCAAGAGCCAGCTGATAAAGCTCCCGCGGTTCCTCACCTACCGGCGCGCGATCGCGGAGATCTACGACACGATCCTCGGCCCGCTTGCGCCCGCGGTCGTGCCTGCCGGCCGCTCCGGCGCGATCCAGCCGGGCTGGCACCTCTATGTGGCGCTCGTCGACTTCAAGGCGCTGGGGCGCAGCCGGCGCGAAGTGATGGAGCACATGAAGACCTGGGGTGTCGGAACCCAGGTTCACTACGTCCCCGTTCACCTCCAACCCTACTACCGCAAGGTCTCGCCGACACCGAAACTGCCGGGCGCCATGGCCTACTACGAGCGCGCCCTGTCGCTGCCGATCTTCCCGACGATGACGGAAGAAGACATCGCCCGCGTCGCCGACGCTCTGGCGAGCGCCTTGGGGCTGTCGCACATCTATACCCAGCTCGCGACCGGTACGGTGCAATGAGCGCGGCCGCGGCCAGCACGGGGTTCTGGCGCGACCGGCCGGTGTTCGTCATCGCCGAGGCCGGCTCGAACTGGCGCATGGGGAGCCCCGCGCGCGACATGGCGATGGCCAAGGCGCTGATCGACGTCGCCGCCGAAGCCGGCGCGGACGCGGTGAAGTTCCAGACCTTCCGACCCGAGACGATCTATGCGCCCGGCGCCGGCTCGAGCGGCTATCTCGCCGAGGCGGGAACCACCGAGACCATGGAGGAGATCTTCGCCGATCTCGCCATGCCCTACGAGATGCTGCCTCAACTCGCCGACTACGCCGCGAGCTACGGGCTCAAGTTCATGAGCACGGCGTTCTCCAAGGACGACTTCGCCGCAGTCGATCCTCTGGTCGAAGTGCACAAGATCGCTTCGTACGAAATCACCCACCTGCGGCTGATCGAGCTGGCGGCGCAGAGCGGCAAGCCGACGATCATGTCTACCGGCGCGGCGACGCTCGACGACATCGCCTGGGCGGTCGAACATTTTCACGCCGGCGGCGGTCGCGATCTCTGCCTCTTTCAGTGTACGGCGAAGTATCCCGCGCCGTTCGAAGCGATGAACCTGCGCGTGATCCCCGCCTACGTCGAACAATTCGGCGTGCCCGCGGGCCTTTCCGATCACAGCCGCGATCCGATCGTCTCGCCTCTGGGCGCGGTCGCGCTTGGGGCCCGGGCGATCGAGAAGCACTATACGATCGACAACCGCCTGCCCGGTCCCGACCACGCCTTCGCCCTCACGCCCGACGAACTCAAAGCCATGGTCGCCGGCGTGCGCGACATGGAAAAGGCCTTGGGCGATGGCCAGAAACGCCCCCATTCCGTCGAGGATGAATTGAAGCTCTTCGCCCAGCGGGGGCTGCAAGCCCTCAAGCCAATCGCCCCCGGCGACGTGCTGGTCGAAGACGACAACGTCGCCATCCTCCGCCCCGGCAACCAGAAGAAGGGCGCGCACCCCAAGCGCATCGCCGAAGTCGCAGGCAAGCGCGCCACGCGTGCGCTGGCGCCGGGCGAGGGGCTGGCCGAGGGCGACTGGGAATAGCGCGGCGCTTCACGCCTTATACGTATAATGCTTGTGCCCCAGGTACGCCGGCAACGCCGGTGCGGCGACGGCGATCACGTGGGCGACGTCGTCGGGCCGCCAGCTCATGCCGATCGCGGGGAACACCAGCCGGGCCAGCAGCGACGCGACCGCCACGGTCAGCCCCAGGTTCATCGCGTTGACGAGGCAGAAGCGATAGACCTGCCGACCGACCGGCGAGCCGGGATCGCCGAAGATCAACCGTTGGAACATGACGAAGGCGACGACCATGCCGGCGAGATAGGCCAGCACCACCGCCATCTCGAACGGCAGCCAGACATCGAGCACGAAGCGGCCGATGAGGTTGGTCAGCGCCGCGACGCTCGCCGTCGCAACGAAGCGGATGAACTCCCAAAGGCGGCCAAGCGCGCTTGACGATGACGCAGCTTCGGCCATCAAAGCTTGGTCCGATGAAAGACAAACGCCGGGACGAACCGGATCGCCAGCATGATGAAGCGCCAGAACCAGGGCGCATACTGGACGGGGCCGCCCTTGTCGGCGGCGCGGCGGATCGCCTTGGCGATCTCGGCCGGGCTCGCCCACAGCGGTCCGCTCTTGTCCATGCCGTCGGTCATCGGCGTATCCACGAAGCCGAACTTCATCACGACGCAGCGCGCGCTTGAGCGCGCGAGCCTGTGGGCGATCCCCTGGCCCAGAAGCGCCAAGCCGCCCTTCGCCGCGCCGTAGACGTAATTCGAAGCCCGCCCGCGGTCGCCCGCCACAGAGCTGACGAGCACCAGCGAGCCCTTTTCCAGTCGCTCAAGCTCGCCCGCCGCGATCAGCGCCCAGACGGCCGCGCTCGTGAAGTTCACCTCGATGATCCGGCGCGCCGCCTCAACGTCGCGCTCGGCTTCGCCCTGATCGCCCAACGCGCCATAGAACAACAGAACGCTATCAAGCCCGCCGAACGACTCTCGCCACGCGGCGAAACGCTCGGGCGCGTTCTGCGTGTCAGCGAGGTCCTCGACAAAAGTAACCGCCTCGCTGGCGCCCCGCGCCTTGAGGTCGGCAGCGAGCGTTTCGAGCCGCTCGGCGTTCCGCGCGACCAGCACTAGCCGCGCGCCTTCCTGCGCATAAAGCCGCGCCGTCGCCTCGCCGATCGCCGACAGCGCGCCCAGGATCAGCACCCGCGGACGCACGCGCACCGAGCCCACCAGATCGACCTCATCCTCGACGCTGGTCTCCTCGGCGCCGCCCTCCTCAGTGTCGGTGTGGGCGCTCATGCCGTCACGCTCCGCCAGAAGTCCGAGCAGAGGCCCGGATCGATGTGCGCGGCGAAGGTCTCCCACGCCGGATAGCCGGTCTTGAACATCTCCGCGCTCATGCGTCCGTCCTTAGCCGGATAAAGCCGGCCGCCCGCTTCGGCGACCACGGCGTCGAGCCGCGCGAGCAGGTCAAGCGTGCGCTGGCCGCGGTTGGGAAAATCAAGCGCCAGAGTCGCGCCCTCCATCGGGAAGGACAAGAGCCCGGGCGAGGCTTTGTCGCCGAAAGTTTTGAGCACAGCCAGGAACGAGCCCTCCTTGGCTTTCGCGATGATCGCCAGCATCTCAGCGACCGCCGCGCGCGCATGCTCGGGCGGAACGACGCTCTGATGCTGGTAGAAGCCGCGGCCGCCGTAGAGCTTGTTCCAGCCGCCGACCGCGTCGAGCGGATAGAACACCGGCCGGTAGTGCGTGCGCTCAGGCCCCTCGCTGCGCGCTGCAAGCCAACGATAGACGCCGTTGAAGGCCTTGAGCGTCATGGGATTGAGCGCCCAGCCGGGCGCGCCGATCGGCACGGAAATTTTCTGGTCGAGGGATTTCGGATCAAGGTCGCCGTCGTCGAGCCAGTTGGCGCGGAAGAATACGCCGCGACCCAGCTCGCCGCCCGTTGCGAGACAATCGACCCAGGCGGCGGTCACCTCCCATTCGACCGCGCTCTCTTCGGCGAGATCGAAGAAGCGGTTCACGTTGGCGAACTCGATCGCCTCCTGCTCGAGGAAGGCGCTTTTGATCGGTGCGAGCTGGAACTCCGCCCACGCAATCACGCCGGTCAAGCCGAGCCCGCCGATCGTGGCGGCGAAAAGCTCAGGGTTTTCGTCGAGCGACAGCTCAAGGCGCGTTCCATCGGTGCGCAGCAGCTCCATCCGCCGGACCGCGCAGCCGAAGCTCCCCGCGGCGTGGTGGTTCTTGCCGTGTACGTCGTTGGCGATCGCGCCGCCGACCGAGACTTGGCTGGTCCCGGGCGTCGTGGGCAAGAACCAGCCGTGCGGGACGATCAGCTCCAAGATCGCCGCCAGACTCGCACCGGCCTCGACGCGGATCACGCCGGTGGTCTTGTCGAACGCCAGGACGTGGTCGAGCCGGCTCATGTCGATAAGCGCGCCGCCGTCGTTGAGGCAGCTGCGTCCGTAAGAGCGCCCGAAGCCGACCGGCAACGCGGTCCGCCCCTCGCGCAAGGCCTCGGCGATCGCCTCGGGCAGCTCGTCGCGGAAGCGCGGCGCGACGCGCACGTGGTGCGGCCGCGCGACCCGTCCCCAGGCGTTGAACGCATCGTCCGGCTGCGCCGTCACGCTCATAGCACCGCCAGAAAATAGGCCAGAGCCAAGACGACCGCACAGACGAGGCTCATGCGGTCCTTCAGGGCAAAGACGACCGGATCATCGACCATCTCGCCGCGATGGCTGAGGAGCCAGACGCGGCTCAGCCACAAGAACACCGTCAGCGGCGCGGCCCAGAGGAAGGCGGGCTGCCCGTAGCCGCGCTGAAGGAACACGTCCTCGATGAGGTAGAGCACCAAGATCAGCACCGAGGCCGCGCCCGCCGCGACGCCAAGCCCGAGAGTCAAAGGTTCGTCCGCCGTCCGATAGCCGCGGCCCGCCAGCGCGGTCTCGCCGGCTTCGGCCTTGCGCAGGATCTCAGTGTGACGCTTGGCGATCGACAGGGAGAAGAAGAAGAACATCGAAAACGTCAGCAACCAGTCCGACATCGGAACGCCGGCGACGACGACGCCCATGATCAGCCGCAACGTGAACAGTCCTGCGAGCACGGTCGTGTCGAGCACAGGCACGCGCTTCAAGTAGATCGTATAGGCGAGCGTCAGCACGACGTAGGCCGCCAGCCACGCCGCAAACGCCGGCGCGAGCGCCAGAGCGGCGAGCAGGCCGAGCACGAGACCAGCGGGCGCGGCGATCAGCGCGTGCGCGATCTTCACGTCACCCCGGGCAAGCGGGCGATCGCGCTTGGAGTGGTGCAGCCGGTCGGCCTCGAGGTCGGCCAGATCGTTCAACACATAGGTCGAGGACGCGACGACGCCGAGGATCAGGAAACCGAGGACCACCCGCGGCAGATCGCCGAGCCCGGCGTAGGCGTGTCCAAGCAGCAAGGGGGCGAAGATCAGCGTATTCTTCAGCCACTGGTGCGGACGCAGCAGCTTCGCCCAGGCCGCGGCCATGCTGGCGCCGTTGTGAAACTCCGCCTCGACCGGCCGGCCGAGCGCCTTGGCGGCGGCGCGGGCGCTCGGGCTCGCGCCAGCGAGGACGATCGAATGCGCCTCGCCCCAGATCGCGAGATCCGCCGCGCTGTCGCCGGCGTAAGCGAAGCCGCCGGGGAAGCGCGCCTTCAAGCGTTCGAGCTTGCGCGGGCCTTTGAGATTGACCCCGTCCTGAGACGCTTCGACGCTCGCAAAGCCTCCCACCGCTTCGGCGATGGCGTCCGCTGTCGCGCGGTCGGCCGCAGTGACGAGGTGGATCTCACGTCCTCTGGCGGTCTCTTCGGCGAGGTAGGCGAGCAGGTCGTCGCGCACGGGCAACGTCTCGCGGGCGAGCGTCACGCGTTCGGCGAGCGCCGCCTTGAACGCCGCCCGCCCGCGCCTGAGCGTCGGCAAGGCCGCCGCGAGCGCCCAGGGCTGGTGAAACAGCGCCCTAGCGATGCGCTCGAACAAGGTGTCGGTCTTGATGAGCGTGCCGTCGAGATCGACCGCGAGCGGCGGCGGATTGTCGTCTCGCATGGCGAACAGCCCAAGTCCTTCAATATGATAGCCGGCGACGCAACGACCGCTGGCATTGTTCGTGTCCTACTCAATTCGCGATCCCGCGTCCATTGCGCCGGCCCTCGCCGCTGCAGAGCGGGCGCGGCGCGCAACATTGAGAAACCTTTCTTGAATTGCTTCGCGCGGCAATGTGAGATGGATGCGATCGAGGGTCGTTCGCAGGGGGGCGGCGACGCCCGCCAGTCTCACTTTCTTGCGGGTAGCGCCATGGCGACGATACACCCCACTTCCATCGTCAGCGCCGACGTGGAGCTTGGCGAAGACGTCGAGATCGGTCCCTGGTGCGTCATCGAAGGGCCCGTCACCATCGGCGCGCGCACCAAAATCGTCTCGCACGCCTCGATCATCGGCCGCACGGTCCTGGGCGACGACTGCGTGCTGCACCCCTACGTGGCGCTCGGCCATCCGCCCCAGGACGTCAAGTACAAGGGCGAGGACACGCGGCTGGAGATCGGCCCCCGCAACGTCCTGCGCGAGCACGTCACGATGCATCTCGGCACGGCGCACGGACGCGGCGTGACGACCGTGGGTTCGGACGGGCTGTTCATGGTCGGCGCGCACATCGCGCACGACTGCCAGGTGGGCGAGAGCGTGATCTTCGCCAACAACGCGACGCTTGGCGGCTTCTGCCGGGTCGACGACGTGGTCATCATGGGCGGCTTCGCGGCGGTTCACCAAAGAAGCCGCGTCGGCCGGCACGCCTTCGTCGGCGCCTCCTCGATCGTGGTCGGCGACGTCATCCCCTACGGCGCGGCCTCGGGGAACCATGCGCGCCTGCAGGGGCTCAATCTGGTCGGCCTCAGACGACGCAATTTCCCGCGCGAGGTGATCCACGACCTGCGGCTCGCCTACAGGCTGATCGCCGCGAACGAAGGCACGCTGCAGGAGCGCATCGACGAGGTGGCCGAGGTGCTCTCGCACCGGCCCGAGGCGATGGAGATCGTCGAGTTCATGCGCGCCGACGCTGAGCGCAACCTCTGCCTGCCTTAGGCGCTGCTCCCGACCCCTGGCCCCGGCCTCTCAATTGCATGCTAAACCACGGCCGATGCGAGCATTGCGCCGCCTTGGAGGTAGCAAGGACCGATGAGCACGATCCAGCCGGTGATCCTCGCCGGCGGGCCCGGCGCCCGCCTCTGGCCCTTGTCCAACGCCGCGCGCCCCAAGCCGTTCTTGAAGCTCGACGGCGCGCACACCCTGCTCGACCGCACGATCGAGCGACTCGCCGATCCTGCGCTCTTCGCCTCTCCCGTCATCGCCTGCGCGGCGGCCAACGCTGAAGCCGCCGGCGCGGCGCTCGAGGCGGCCGGCGCGCCGCGGCGGCTGATCCTCGAGCCCGAGCCGCGCGACACCGCCGCCGCCATCGCCGCCATCGCCGCAGCGCGGGCGGCCGAGAACCCCGACGAGCTGGTGCTGATCGTCCCGGCTGATCACACGGTCGGCGACATTGACGCCTTCCGCCGCGGCTGCGCGCTCGCCGCGGAGATCGCGCGGAAAGGCCGGCTGGTGCTGTTCGGCGCCGCGCCCAACTGCCCGCACGAAGGCTACGGCTACATCGAAGCCGCCAGCGACGCCGAGACCTGCGACATCGTCTCCTTCCATGAAAAGCCTGACGCCGAGACCGCCGCGGCGTTCCTCGCCAGCGGCGCGCACCTTTGGAACATGGGCATGTTCCTGGCCCCCGCGTCGGTCTTTCTGGCGATGTTCGAAAGCCATGCGCCGGACATCCTCGGAACCGCCCAGGCCGCGGTCGCCTCGGCGGAGACGGCCGACGGCGCGCTCAAGGTGAAACCAGACGTCTTCGCCTCGGCGCGCAAGGCCGCTTTCGACCGTGCGGTGGTCGAGAAGGTCGCCGGCGCCGCGGTCGTCCGACTGTCGTGCGACTGGAGCGACGTGGGCGCCTGGGACGCGGTGTTCGACACGCTCGGCAAGGACGAAGCCGGCAACGCCGCGGTGGGTGATGCGCACCTCATCGGCGCGCGCGATACGCTGGTGCACGCCAACGGGCTCAAGATCGCCGCGATCGGCGTGGAGGGCTTGGCGATCGTTTCAACGCCGGAAGGCGTGCTGGTCTGCCGCCGCGACCAGGCCCAGCGGGTCAAGGAACTGACCGAGGCGCTCAAGGGGTCCTGATCGGCGCAACCTTATGGTAAGCGCCTTGCGCGATCGAAACATTTCATCTGACTGAACACGGACAAGAGGACGCAATGGCGACCGACCAGCACTACGACCTCGCCGGCAAACGCGTCTGGGTCGCCGGCCATCGCGGCATGGTCGGCTCGGCGCTCGTCCGCCGGCTGGCGCGCGAGAACTGCGCCGAAATCCTGACCGTCACCCGCCAGGAGGTGGACCTGACGCGGCAGGAGCCGGTCGAACGCTGGCTGGCCGACGCCAAGCCGGACGCGGTGTTCGTGCCGGCTGCGCGCGTCGGCGGCATTCTGGCGAACGATACGTACCCGGCCGATTTCCTCTACGACAACCTGATGATCGAGGCGAACATCATCCACGCCGCCTACAAGGTCGGCGTGGAGAAGCTGTTGTTCCTCGGCTCGTCGTGCATCTATCCGAAGTTCGCCGATCAGCCGATCGTCGAGGACGCGCTGCTGACCGGCCCGCTCGAGCCGACCAACGAATGGTACGCCATCGCCAAGATCGCCGGGATCAAGCTCTGCCAAGCCTACCGCCGTCAGCATGAGTGCGACTTTATCTCGGCGATGCCGACCAACCTCTACGGACCCGGCGACAACTTCGATCTCAAAAACTCTCACGTGATCCCCGCCCTACTTCGAAAAGCGCATGAGGCGAAGGCGGCGGGCGCGTCCTCGATGGAGATTTGGGGCACGGGGACGCCGCGACGCGAGTTCCTCCACGTCGACGACTGCGCCGACGCGCTCGTGCATCTGATGAAGATCTACTCCGACCCCGGCCACGTGAACGTCGGCTCAGGAACGGACGTGACGATCGAAGAACTGGCGCGCGCCGTGATGGCCGTCGTCGGATTTGAAGGCGATCTGACCAAGGACGAAACCAAGCCCGACGGCACGCCGCGCAAGCTGATGGCCGCCGACAAAATCCGCGCCCTCGGCTGGACGCCGTCAATCAGCCTCGAAGAGGGGCTGAAGGATGCTTATGGGTGGTACTTGGAGAACGTGGCGGGGGCATAGAGCGTGCAGCGGCCATCGGCAGTGCAAGATTGCGGTCTCGGAACCCCGCCTTCGGCCAGACGATGTCGTTCGACACTAGCTTGCAACTGACGTCAGGCAGGCGAGATCGTAGCTCAGTCGGATCCCTCGAAGCGGGAGAATGATATCGACGCCGCCCTCCAAGCTGCGCGGTTCCTTACTACGCTGCGTCGAGTTCCGGTCACGCTCAGTTCGCCATTCATCCAGGAGCGCTTCGATTTGGGAAACCGTTCGGCGGTCCAGCGCAGCGAAGCGTTCCCGTAGTTTTGACATCGCATACAACTTCGCGCCGCCACGCAGGCCGCTGACAAATCTCAACGCCCGTTGCTCATGCGAACTCGTGATCATTTGACGGACAGACTCCGGCACGGCCTCTTCGAAAGCTTCGAAGTCATCTGAGCAATCAATGACGAACGGGGCGACAACGAAGAAATCCGCCGCGTTCCGGTCCACGGCTTGCAGCAAGCGCCGCACGGTCTTGCGCGTATCTGCATCAGCAATGCCCATACACGACTTATAGTCGATCGGAGCCCAGGTCGAACAGATCATGGAGCGTCCGCTTGGCTCGCAAGCAGACGTATGGGGACCAACCTCCCTCTACTTCCCTTTAAAATCCCCCGCCCGCCGCTCGTTCACCGCGCGCACGCCCTCCGCAAAATCCTCCGTCCGGCGCAGCCATTCCTGCTCCGTGCGCTCGACCTCGGTCTTAGCGCGCACCGCTTCGGCGAGCGCGGCGCGCAGCGTCGCTCGGGTCGACTTCACCGCCAGCGGCGCGGCCTCGGCGATCTCGGCGGCCAGCTCTTTCGCCGCCTCCATCATCGCACCAGACGGCGCGAGCGCGTCCGCGAGGCCCCAGTCGAGCGCCTCCTCGGCTTTGATCCGCCGCCCCGTGAGCATCATCAGGGCGGCCCGCTGCTCGCCGACTGCGCGCGGCAGCGTATGGGTGATGCCGAAGCCCGGATGAAAGCCAAGCTTGACGAAGTTGGCGGCAAACCGCGCCTCGGGCGCGACGACGCGGAAGTCGGCGACCAGGGCCAGGCCCAGCCCCGCGCCGATCGCCGCGCCTTGAACGGCGGCGATCATTGGGGTCTTCACGGAAAAGAGGCGCACCGCGTGGCCGTAGAGCGTGCGCACGTCCGTCGGCGCCTTGCCGTCTTCGCCCGCATCGCCGCGCAGGTCCGCGCCGGCGCAGAAGCTCTTGCCTTCCGTGGACAGCACGATCGCGCGGCAGCCGTCATCGGCGTCCAATTGCTCGCACGCATCGGCGAGCGCGCCGGCGATCTCGACGCTGATGAAATTGTGCGGCGGGCGGCGCATTTCGACTGTTCCGATGAAGCCATCCCGACCGACGGCGACGTCCCAATCCTTGTCCTGGCTCATAGTTTTCCTATCGCTTCAATCCCAGCAATTCGCGCGCGACCACCCAGCGGTGCACCTCAGACGGGCCGTCATAGATCCGCATCGTGCGCACGGCCGACGCCATGAGCTGCAACGGATGCTCCTTGGTCGCGCCCATCGCGCCAAACGTCTGGATCGCGGTGTCCAACACCTCCCACGCCATCTCGGTCGCATAGACCTTGGCCATGGAGATGTCCGAGCGGACGTCGAGACCCTGGTCGATCTTCCAGGCGGTCTCGTAAGCCATTAGCCGGCTGGCGCGGATTTTCGCCGCGGCGTCGGCGATCCACCACTGCACCGTTTGGCGCTCGGACAAGGGCGCGCCGAAGGTGACGCGCTGGGGCGCGTATTCGATCATCATCTCCAGCGCCCGGCTCGCCATCCCGACGCACCAGGCGACCATCTGCAGGCGGCGGGTCGAGAGACGCAGCTGCATCGGCGCGAAGCCGCGCCCTTCCTCACCCAGAAGGTTCGCCGCCGGCACGCGGCAGTCGTCGAGAACCACCTCGTAGGTGAACTGACCGCCGATCATCGCGATCCGCCGCTCGACCTTGATGCCGGGCGCTCCCTTGTCGACGAGGAACGCCGAAATCGCAGGCCGCGCGCCAGACTTGTCGGTCACCGCCATCAGGATGGTGAAATCGGCCTCCTCGGCGCGGCTGATCCAGATTTTCCGGCCGTTGATCACCCAATCGTCGCCATCGCGGACCGCGCGCGTGCTCATCGCCATCGGGTCGGCGCCCGCGCCGGGCTCGGAGATGCCGATCGCCGAGATCGTACCCTGCTCGACGTGCGGGACGAGATAACGCTGGCGCTGATCCTCGTTCACCGTCGCCATCAGCATCCGCAGGTTCGGGCTGTCGGGCGGCAGGTGATAGGGCGTCGCTGTCTTGCCCAGCTCGATGTTGACCCCGACCATCGCCACCGCGGGCAGATCGGCGCCGCCGACGTCCTCGGGCGCATCGAGACCCCAGAGCCCCAGCTCTTTGCTGCGCGCGTCGATCGCGGCTTTTTCCTCCGCGGTCAGCTTCGCGCCCTGCCCGCTCGCTTCGCGTTCGAGCACCTTCGGCTCGAGCGGCATGAGTTCATCGCTCACAAACCGCGCGACCAGCTCGGCGAGCATTCGGTGTTCGTCTTCAAGCTCGAAGTTCAACGTCGCTTTCCTTTTGCAGGTCGCGCCAGCATGCCTCGGACAGCGGCGGGCGAGAAGCCCCGCACCGGCCCCCGCCGCGGAGCGGCTTTGACCGCGCTTTGATTTCGGTTTCTAGTGCGCGCCCAAGAACCGTATTCAGGCAACCGCAAAGCGATCTGAGGGGAGACCATCATGCGGGCAATTTTTGCGGGCGGCGCGGCGGCTGTCGCGGCGGCGATGACCGGCGGCGCGACGCTTGCGCAGGACGACGCCGAAATGGCGGGCAACGACTATGCCTTAGAGAGCAACTGGCTCTGCCGGCCTGACACCGGCGACATCTGCGACACCGACGTGACCGCTACGTTGGTTCCCGCCGGCGACGGCGAACTTGTCGTCGAGCCGTTCGCGGCGAATCCCGACGCGCCGATCGACTGCTTCTACGTCTATCCCACCGTCTCGCGCGATCAGCGCGGCAACTCGGACATGGTCCCCGACGCCGGCGAGATCGACGTCGCGCTCCACCACATGGCGCGGCTTTCCTCCGTATGCCAAGTCTACGTTCCCATGCATCGCCAGATCACTCTGGCGGTCCTGCGCGGAACTCTGCCCGAAGGCGCGCCGCAGCTCTCGCCAACGATGGCCTACGACGATGTCGTCGATGCCTGGAACTCGTACCTTGAACATGACAACAACGGGCGCGGCGTGGTTCTGATCGGCCACAGCCAGGGCACGTCCCACCTCGTGCGGCTTATCGCCGAGCACATCGACGGCCAGCCGATCGCCGAGCAGATGCTCTCGGCCATGCTGATCGGCAACAACGTGATGGTTCCGCCAGGCGAGCTCGTCGGCGGCTCGTTCGAGCATACCCCGCTGTGCACTGCGGGCGATCAGCTCGGGTGCGTCATCTCCTACATGTCCTTCCGCGACACCGTCCCCCCGCCCGACAACGCCAACTTCGGCCGGTCGCGCGGCGACAACGTGGCGGCGTGCGTCAATCCGGCCGAACTCGACGGCTCGAACGGCGTGCTCGACTCCTACTGGGGCACGCATGAGACCGCGTTCAACGTCTCCTCGCTGATGCCGGGGCCTTGGACCAGCGCTGGCGAGATCGGCACAGCTTACGTGCATACGCCCGGCCTGCTGTCGGCCGAATGCGTGCACGAAGGCGACTACACGTATCTCAAGGTCTCAGTGAACGCTGCCCCGGACGATCCCCGCACGGACGAGATCGTCGGCGACGTCGTCCGCGACGGCGAGGTTCTGGAGAACTGGGGGCTGCACCTCACCGATGTGAACCAGGCCCAGGGCAATCTGATACGCCTCATCGAGATGCAAACCGCCGCATACTTGGAGTAGTCCGACCACCTAGGGTCGGCGCGCGGCGAACCGCGCGTTGATCCACTCGGAGATCGCTTCGAGCGCCGCCGGCGCGAAAGACTCTTCGACGTCCGCCGCCTGGCGGTCTGGGTTTTCCTCGGCCGTCTGGAAGAAGTGATTCACGCCGTCGAGTTTCACGGTCGTGACATCGCCGTTGTGCGCCAGCGCCGCCTCGATCGCGGCGAGGTTGGCGTCCGCGTCGACGACCCCGTCGTTCGAGCCGGTGAGCGCGAGGACCGGAACGTCGACGTGCGGCAGCGTGCGCTGCGGATTGAGATGCAGCGCTTCGAACATCGCATCCGACGCAAGTTGAGCGACCAGCGTCTCGCGCGCTGCCTCCGTCGCGCCGAGAGTCGCCAGCGCGTCAGCGGTCAACGCCTCGCGTGCGGCGGCTTCGGCTTCAGCTTGGTCGCGCGCGGCGGCCATCGCGGTGAAGACGGCCCGCAACACCGGCTCGGTGCGCTCGACGGCTTCAGCGGACGCGCCCTGCATCTCCGCTGCGACGCGTCGTTGCGACAAAGTCAGTTCGATGAAGTCGGTGCTCGGCCCCGCCAAAGAGACGACGAAGGCGATGTCGGGATTCTCCATCGCAGCTAGCGGCGCGACGATGCCGCCCTGGCTGTGGCCGATGAGGCCGATCCGGTCGGGATCGATCTCCGACCGCCCATGCAGATAGAGGACGGCCGCATTGGCGTCGGACGCGAGGTCTGTCCAGGTCGCGGTCTCAAACACGCCCGTCGAGGCACCAGCGCCGCGGTCGTCATGGCGCAACACCGCGATCCCGCGCGCGCTCAAATGATCGGCGAGCACAGCGAACGGCTTGTGTCCGTTTGAAGTCGCGTCACGGTCCTGCGGCCCCGCGCCCGTCAACAACACCGCGGCGGGGAACGGACCGTCGCCGTCCGGGATCGACAGAGTTCCTGCGAGCCGCACGCCGTCTGCCACTAGATTGTCGAAGACGACATCCTCGGATCGATACGTTCCCGCATCCTCCGCCGCGCTCGCGCACGAGGCGACCGCAAAGGCGGCGATCAACATCAAGACTCTCATAGGCTCCTCCTTCAAGAGACAAATCTCCACCGTCCTCGGAGCGCGAACTCCGGAGCGTTGCTTGATCGGCTTGGCGAAAACGCGAGGACGCGCCGTCTAGGCCATGCTCACTCGTTCCACATCAGCTTGAGCCGGGCGTAGGTGATGCGGGCGCAAATCAATCCCATGAGCGGATAGCCGCCAAAGCGCGTGAGGCTCACAAGCCAAGCGTCTGGGAAGGCTGCGGCGGCGACGAACGCTGCGGCGCCGGCGCAGGTGATGATCCAAGAGATCGAGCGACGAGTGCTTTGGATCACCGCCTCGCGCTCCGGTTCCCCGCGACCGTCAGCATGCGCGAGCCATGTCCAGCGAGGACCCCAATCGACATGCTTGGCCGTATAGTTGCCCCACCAGAACAAGAATGCGCCGAGTACGGCGATGGCGTAGCGAGGCAACGCCGTGTCGAGCGTCAGCTCCCAGCCGAACGCGGCCGCGCCGGCGGCGTAGCCGGCGTAAACGGCGACCGCCGCGCCCATGCCGGAGACGATCGTCCCATAAGCGCGCCGCATCACCTCGATGCGCGTCCCCGGTCCCCAACTCCTCATGAGGATCCGCCCTTTGATCTCGAAAAAGAGCCAAAGCCCCGGCGCAACCGCGGCGGCGGCGAGCCACCCCGAGCGCTCGCCGTCGGCGACGGACCACGCAATGAGCGACAGTAAGGCGGCGATCACGGCGACGACGGCGGCGGTCCGGGCGGCTTCAGGTTTGAGGATCATGGGGTCGTGTTCCCTTGCGCCTTGGTCCGCGGGCTGCGGCGCGCCCCTTGCGCGGCGCCCGCTCGTCACCAAACCCGAACGTCTCCGCAAAGCCCATGAGCGCCTCCTCGAGCACCGAGAGCTTCAGCCGATAGATGATCGTCGTGCCCTCGCGCTCGGTCTCGACGAGGTCGGCTTCGCGCAGCGCAGCGAAATGCGCCGACATCGTCGGCTTGGAGACGTCGAAGTGCTCCGCCAGCTCGCCGGCAGACATCGGACGCTCGCGCAGAAGCTGAAGCACGCGCCGCCGCGTGGGATCGGAGAGGGCTTTGAACACTGTGCTCATAACCCAGTATTTCGATAATTATCTAATTTGAGTCAAGTCGAAATAACGGCGGTCGTCTACAAAATCTCATCCTCGTCGAACAGCGGGTCGCCTTCGAGGGCGGCGGGGAGCTTGTCGTAGCTTTTCTCCACCTTGGACGCCTCGGCGACCTCGGCGACATGGAAGAGCGCGTCGCCTTCGTTGACGATCGGCAGGTTCGTCCGACCGATGATGACGCCGCTCTCCTGCGCGCAGACCTCCTCCTCGCGCTCGCCGAAGGGGTCGGAGACGATCGCGACGGGCTCGCCCTCCTCGACGCCGGCGCCGATGGACTTGTAAGCGCGCAAGATCCCGCCCATGGGCGCGCGCAGCCAGGCGCTCGAGCGAGAGACGTAAGGGACAAGGTGGGGCTTCAGACCCCGGTCGGACGCGATCATGCCAAGCTGATGAAGCACGCGGAGGACGCCGCGCATGCCGATGCGCACCGCCGTCTCGTCAAAGCGCAGCGCTTCGCCGGACTCGTAGACCAGCACGTCGACCCCGATTTCCTTCGCGGCGAGCCGCATCGAGCCTTCGCGCAGCTTTGAGGTGAGGATCACCGGCGGGCAGAAGGCCTCGGCCAGCTCACGCGCGCGCCGGCTGCGTCCGTCGATGCGGATCTGCGGCAGGTTGACCCGGTGCGCGGCCGCCGAATGCAGATCGATCCCCGCTTCGCAGCGGCTGACGACCTCGGTCATGAACAGCCTGGCGAGCCGGGCGGCGAGCGAGCCCTCCGCCGCGCCGGGAAACGAGCGGTTCAAGTCGCGGCGGTCGGGCAGGTAGCGGTCGTGATTGATGAAGCCGAAAGCGTTGACGATCGGGATGCACAGCAAGGTGCCGCGCAGCCCCTTGAGCTGAGGGGTGCGAATCAGCCGGCGGATGATCTCGACGCCGATGATTTCATCGCCGTGCACGGCGGCCGAGACGAACACGGTCGGGCCGGGCTTCTTGCCGTGGATGATGTGAGTCGACAGCGTGATCGGCGTGTGATCGGAGAGCACCGAAACCGGCAGGTCCACCACGGCGCGCGAACCGCGCGCGACCTCGACGCCGCCGAAGACGAACGGCGCCTCGCCCCCGACCTTGTTCATCCCTTGCCTTTCGTCCTCGTCTTGCCGAAGGCGGCGTTCTTCTCGATGAACTCGATCACCGCCCCGGCGATGTCGACGTCCGTCGCGCCTTCGATGCCTTCAAAGCCCGGCGAGGAGTTCACCTCCATCACCACCGGGCCGTGGTTCGAGCGCAGCATGTCGACGCCCGCGACGTTGAGCCCCATCACCCGCGCCGCGCGGATCGCGGTCGAGCGTTCTTCGGGCGTGATCTTCACCTTGCCGCCCGAGCCGCCGCGGTGGATGTTCGAGCGGAACTCGCCCTCGGGCCCCTGACGCTTCATCGAAGCGATCACCTTGCCGCCGACGACGATGCAGCGGATGTCCGCCCCGCCCGCCTCCTTGATGAACTCCTGAACGAGGATGTTCACCTTGGCGCCGCGGAAGGCTTCGATCACGGACTTGGCCGACCGCCGAGTCTCGCCCAAGACCACGCCGACCCCCTGGGTGCCCTCGAGCAGCTTGATCACCACCGGTTCGCCGCCGACGATGTCCAAGAGGTCGTCGATCATTCGCGTATCGTGCGCAAACGCGGTCACCGGCAGGCCGATGCCCGCGCGCGCCATCAGCTGCAGCGAGCGCAGCTTGTCGCGCGAGCGTCCGATGGCGACGGACTCGTTCAAGGCCCAGACACCCATCATCTCGAACTGGCGCACCACCGCCATGCCGTAGTTGGTGATCGAGGCGCCGATCCGCGGGATCACCGCCTCGTAGCCTTCGAGCACCCGGCCCTGGTAGCGCAGCTCGGGCCGATGGGAGGTGATGTTCATGTAGATGCGCAGCGTGTCGATCACGTCGATCTCGTGACCACGCTCGATCGCCGCTTGTTCGAGCCGCTTGTGCGAATAGAGCTCAGCGTTTCGGGCCAGCATTGCGATCTTCATTTTGGTCCTTTCGAGCTTTGCGTCTGCAGTTTCTCGACGTCCTCATCCTTGCACAAGAAAGATCTTGCGGGATTAACGAGCGCCCGGCCCTTAAGAGCGGTCCGGCCGATCAGCATACGGAATCCCATCTCGTCGCGTCGCGCGAGCGTCAGCTCGACCGGCCAGGCGCGCCCGCCGAGCGACAACGTGGTGCGTATGACGTAGCGCTTTTGCACGTGCCCCGTCGAGCTTTTGACCAGCCGCTCGTCGTGAACCGGCGCGGCGCAAGCGATCTTGTAGGCATTGTCGTCTTGTAAAGGGTGAATCTCGAACGTCACCCAAGGCGCGCCGTCGCGCGTCGCCGGCTCGATGTTCCAAGCGTGGATGGAGGAGGTTCGCGCGCCGGTGTCGACCTTGGCCTTGACGCGCGCGCTCCCGAGGTCCGGCAGGACCACCCATTCGCGCCAGCCCACTATGAGCTTGGACGAGCCGGTCACGTGTCCTCGCGGTCGCCGGATTCGCGAGGCGGCGCTGCAATCGCATCGAGCCTGGTCATCACCGCATCGATCTTGGATTCAAGCCGCGCGACCGCGCTTTCAATCTGATCGATGTCGCGCGCCGTCTCGCGCTGACCTTCCTCAAGCGTCTCGAGATCATCCCCTTCAAGGCGGTCGTGCTCGGCCCTGAGCGCGTCGACCATCACCGCGATAAACAAGTTCAAGACGGCGAAGCCCGTGACAATGGTGAAAGCCATGAAGAACACTTGGCTGCCCGGATGGGTCCGGCCGACCTCGCGCACCACTTCGCTGCCCCAGCCGTCGAACAGCATCACCTGAAACAAGGTCACCGTGCTCCGCCCGAGGCTGCCGAACAGCGCGTGGTGGTCCGCGCCGAACATCTTCGTCGTCAGCACCGCGCCAATGTAGAAAAACACCGCCAGCACGCCCATGATCGCACTGATGCCGGGCACGGCGCGGATCAACGCCTCGACGACGCGCCGCATCTGCGGAATCACCGAGACCAGACGCAGCGCGCGCAGCACCCGCAGGATGCGCAGGACCGAGAACGGCCCCGACGCGAGCAGCGACAAACCGACGACGGAAAAATCGAAGATGTTCCAAGCGTTCTTGAAAAAGGCCCCGCGCCAGGCGGCGAGCTTGAGACCGATCTCAATGACGAAGACGAGCACGAACATGTCGTCGATGCGCCGACACCAATAGTGCACGGACTCGGGGAACGCCGCATAGGTGTCCACGCCGAGCACCGCCGCGTTGGCGAGCACGGCGAGCATCACCGCGTTCTGGAAACGCTCGCTTTCGACGAGCCTCGTGAGCGCTGCGCGCATCCGCCCTCCCCGGAGACGCCGGACTCCTCCGTCGAGCCGGAGGTCGCGCCCCTCGAAAGTCGGCGAGAATGCGCGCGACGGGCGGGCGCGTCCAGCGCCCGGAAGGATAAATGAGGACTAGATGTGGAGCACCCCGTCCATCACACGCACGGCCGTCCCGCCGACGCGCACGGCTTGAACGACGCCGCCCGCCTTGCGCGCTTCGGCGACGATGCGACTCGGCCGGCCCATCTCGTCGCCCTGGGTGATCTGGAGCTCGACGACGGCGTCCGCCCCCAGCTCGAGATGAGCGCAGAGCGCCGTCAGCGCCGCCGCCGCGCTGCCCGTGGCGGGGTCCTCGGGTATGTTGTGCGGGGGTGCGAACATGCGCATCGCGACGTTCGCGCCGTCGCGCACGTAGTAGAGCGCCTCATGCAAGCCGTCGTCGACGGAGAGGTCGTCGAAGGCGTCGGCGACGGGACGGGCGCGCGCAAGCGCCTCGCGCGACTTGAGCTCCAAGATCATGAAGTCCATGCCGACGGACGCGTAGGTCGGCGCATGCCGCTCGGTCGCGATGTCGCCAGCCTCAATCCCGCCGGCGGCCGCGGCTCGCTCGGCGGAAAAGGCCCGACCAAGCGCGAACGGCGCAGGCGCGGTCAGGGTCGCGTGCGGACGTTCGCCCGATCGATCGAGATCAAGAACGACCAGTCCCGCGCCTTCCTCGGCGCGCAGCGCGTCCGTGATCGGGCGGCCGAACGCCTCACCCGTCTCAACCGCCCAGACGCCGAGGCCGATATTGGGATGCCCAGCGAAGGGGATCTCGCGGCCCGGCGTGAAGATCCTCGCCTTGAGATGATTGGCGGCGTCCTCGGGCGGAAGCAGGAAGATCGTTTCGGAAAAATCGAACTCGCGGGTGATCGCCTGCATCGTCTCGGTGTCGAGCCCGCGCGCGTCCGGCACGAGGGCGAGCGGATTGCCGCCGAACATCTGGTCGGTGAAGACATCAAAAACGGCGTAGGCGCGCGACATGGAAAAGCCCCTCAGCTCGAAAAGGCCCCGCGGAAGGCCCGAGGAGCAAGCTCGTGACTTAGGGTGTGCGATAGCGGAGGGCTAGGCTGGGAAGACGGTTTTCTTAGGCGCGAGCACTCAAGCCGCCCTGTTCGAGCGTCCGGCGCCGACCGCCGCTTCGATCGCATCGATCAGCGCGCTCTGGCAGATCGGCTTGGCGACGTGGTCGTCCATCCCCGCGGCCAGCATCTCGTCGACCTGCTGACTCATCGCGTTGGCCGAAACGGCGACGATCGGCGTGCGCGTCCGGCCTTCCTCTTGCTCGATCTCGCGGATCCGGCGCGCCGCGGCGCAGCCGTCCATCACCGGCATCTGGGAGTCCATCAAGACGATGTCGAACGTGCCCATCCGCCAGACCTCGACCGCTTCGCGCCCGTCCTCGACGAGCGTCAGGTCTGCGCCCAAGGCGTCGAGGAAGGTCTCAAGCACCAAGCGGTTGGTCGGATGGTCCTCGGCGGCGAGGATCTTGAGCGGCGCGGACGGCTTGTCGCACGGCGCGACCTCGTCGGTCTCCGAATGCCCGGTGGAGACCTCGTCGGCGGTTTCCACCGCATCCACGGTCTCGACCTCGAGGTGGAAGGCGAAGGTCGAGCCCTTTCCCGGCGCGCTCTCGGCGTGCACGCCACCGCCCATCATCTCGCAGAGCCGCTTGGAGATCGCGAGACCCAGGCCGCTGCCACCGTACTTGCGGGTATTCGAACCGTCGGCCTGGGTGAATGGAGAAAACAACCGCTCGAGCGCATCAGGCTCGATGCCGATGCCCGTGTCCTCAACGCTGAAGTGCAGCTCCTGCAGATCGCCCTCGCGCCGCCGCCCCCCGCGCGCGTGCACGACGATCTCGCCCGCATCGGTGAACTTGACGGCGTTCGAGACGAAGTTGTTGAGCACCTGGCGCAGCCGGCCATGGTCGGCGATGACCGCCTCGGGCGCGGTCTCGGCAATCTGAACGGACAACGTCACGCCCTTGCCTTCAGCCAGAACTTCGAAAGGCGCACACGTCGAGTTGATCAATTCACGGAGGTTAAACTTCTCAGCTTCGATCTCCGTGCGGCCGGCTTCGATCCGCGACAGGTCGAGGATGTCGTTGATCACCCGCAGAAGCGCCTTGCCCGAGTCATTGATGACCCCGAGCATACGCGACTGGCGGTCGTCCAGCTCGGTGAACGCGAGCGCGCCCGCCATGCCGAGCACGCCGTTCAGGGGCGTGCGGATCTCGTGGCTCATCGTGGCGAGGAACTGCGTCTTCGCGACGTTGGCAGCCTCGGCGCGTTCTTGCGCGCGCTTTAGCTCATCGATGTCCATGATCCCGCCGATCAGCCGCTCGAGCGCGCCGTCGGGACCGCGAACGGCCGTGCCCGCGACTCGGTACCAGCGATAGCCGTGGACCTTGTGCCTGATCCGGTACTCGGCGATGTAGGACTCCACTTTCCCCTCGATGCACGGATTGCGCCGCTCGGCGATGATTGGAACGTCGTCGGGATGGATCATTTCCGTGAACTTGCGCGTCGAAGCGCGAATCTCGCCCGGTTCGTAACCGAGCAGGCGGTAAAACTGGTCCGACCACGTCAGGCCGCCGCCAGGCCCCGGCCGCCACTCGGAGATGCCGACCCCAAGCCCCTTGACGGCGAGCGCGAAGCGCTCCTGGCTCTCCCAGGACTCGGTGACGTCCTGAAAAACGCCGAAGATTTCGGTGACTTCGCCATCGGCGTTGAACTTGGGGTGAGCCACGCTCGCGACTCGCCGCTCAACGCCGTCAGCGCGAATGAGCCGAGACTCGGTCCTGATGGCTTCGCGTTTCGACACCATCGTGTCGATCGATCCGTGCACTTTTTGCAGATCATCCGGGTGGAAGAAGCTGATCGCCTTAGAAAGGGTCGGCGTGAAGCTCTCGGGCGATACGCCGTAGATTCGGTACATCTCAGGCGACCACAAGACCTCTTCGGTCTCCAGGTTCGCCTTCCAGTGACCGATCCGCCCCAGCGCTTCGGCCTGCTCCATCCACTCGATCTGTTGAGCAACTTCATCCTTACGCTGAAGTCGCTCGCGGCGAAGAGAGACGAAATCGCCAAGCAACTCGGCGAGCGATTGCAGCTGAACGAGCTGGGCGGGCGACATCGTCGTCGGCCGGGTGTGCATGACGCTCAAAACGCCAAGCCAGTGACCGTCCGCGTCCGCGAACGGCGCGCCGACGTAGACGGCGATGTTGGGCGCGCCAAGAACCAGCGGATTGTCTGCAAACCTCGGATCGCTCGCCGTGTCAGGCGCGACGATCACTTCCCCGGTGCGCACGGCGTGCGCACCGAAAGAGTCCGCCAGGGCCAGTTCGGGCGCGTCGAAGCCGACGCGCGCCTTGAACCATTCCCGCTGGTCGTCGATGTAAGAGATCAGCGCGATCGGCGTGTCGCAAATCTGCGCCGCCAGCCGAGCGATTCGATCGTAGTGCGTCTCAGGCGAGCTGCCGAGCACGCGTATCCGTCGCAGCGCCTGCAGACGCTGCGCCTCGTCGCGCGACGAACCGCCGGCCAGCTCCATGAATCGCTCCAGTTTCGTCGCACCATTTCGTGCACGGTAGGCTTTCCAAAACGTGAATTCTGGCGGAGAGCCCGACGACAGGCAGCCGGTTTCGGGCTAGCGCGCCTTGGATCAATGGCCCTTTCAACGATTAAGGGCGCGAGCGATCAGACGTCGAAGATTGCGGAGGGCTCTAAGTCTCGTCCGAGTTCGGCGCATACGCCAGAATCGGCCCGAGCCACCGTTCGGCGGTCGCGAGGTCCCAGCCCTTGCGCTCGGCGTAATCCTGGACCTGGTCGCGATCGATTCGGCCGACGGCGAAGTAGTGCGACTCAGGGTGGCCGAGATAGAGCCCCGAGACGCTCGCCGGCGGGTTCATCGCGTAGCTTTCGGTCAGCGCGATCCCGGCGCGGCTCTCGGCGTCGAGCAGGCGGAACAGCGTCGCCTTTTCGGTATGGTCGGGCTGGGCGGGATAGCCCGGCGCAGGGCGGATGCCGGCGTATTTTTCGGCGATCAGATCGGTGTTCGAGAGCGCCTCGGCCTTGGCGTAGCCCCAGAACTCCTTGCGCACGCGCTCATGAAGATACTCGGCGAAGGCTTCGGCGAGCCGGTCGGCGAGCGCCTTGACCATGATCGCTGAATAGTCGTCGTGAGCGGCCTCGAATTCTTTGGCTTTCTCCAACTCGCCATGCCCGGCGGTGACGGCGAAGCCGCCGATCCAGTCCTGGCCCTGCCCCGTCGGCGCGACGAAGTCCGAAAGCGCCGTGTGGCGCTGGCCTTCGCTCTTCGCCATCTGCTGGCGCAGCGTATGAAAGGTAGCACGCCATTCGTTGCGCGCTTCGTCAGCCCAGACGACGATGTCGTCTCCCACGCTGTTGGCCGGCCACAGGCCGATCACGCCGCGTGGCTGGAGCCACTTCTCAGCGATCAGGCGGTCGAGCATCGCCTGGCCGTCCTTGTACAGAGACCGCGCCGCCTCGCCCGCCTTGTCATCATCGAGGATCGCCGGGTAGCGGCCCTTGATGTCCCACGCCATGAAGAACGGCGTCCAGTCGATGTAGTCGCGCAAGGCCTCCAAGCTGACGTCGTCGATCGTCGTCAGGCCGGGCTTCAACGGGCGCGCCAAGGGCGTGGCGTTCCAGTTGATCCGGGTCGCATTCGCCCGCGCGCGTTCGAGCGGCAGCCGCGGCTTGGCCTTCGCGCCCGCCTCGCGAGAAACCCGCGTGCGATCGTAGTCGGCGCGCACCGAGGCGACGTAGTCGTCCCGCGTGTCGTCGGACAGAAGCCGACTGACCACGCCGACGGCGCGCGAAGCGTCGTTGACGTGCACGGTCGGCCCGCGCTTGTAGCTCGGCTCGATCTTCACCGCTGTGTGGGCGCGCGAGGTCGTCGCGCCGCCGATCAAGAGCGGCAGGTCCATCCCCTCGCGCTCCATCTCAGACGCGACGTGAACCATCTCATCGAGCGAGGGCGTGATCAGCCCCGAAAGCCCGACGACGTCCGCGCCCTCTTTCCGTGCGGTCTCGAGGATGGTTTCGCAAGGAACCATGACGCCAAGGTCGATCACGTCGTAGCCGTTGCACTGCAGGACCACGCCGACGATGTTTTTGCCAATGTCGTGCACGTCGCCTTTGACCGTCGCCATGACGATCTTGCCGTTCGACTTGCCCGCCATGCCGGTGCGCTCTTTCTCCTCCTCCATGTGGGGGATGAGATGGGCGACGGCCTGCTTCATCACGCGCGCGGACTTGACCACCTGCGGCAGGAACATCTTGCCCGCGCCGAACAGATCGCCGACGACGTTCATGCCGTCCATCAGCGGGCCTTCGATGACATGAAGCGGCCGCTCGGCGGCGAGGCGCGCCTCCTCGGTGTCGTCGATGATGTATTCGTTTATTCCGTGCACCAGCGCATGAGAGAGCCGCTCGCCTACCGGCAGCTCGCGCCAGGAGAGGTCCTTGGCCGCGCCTTCTTTCGCGCCGCCGCCGCGGTACTGCTCGGCGATCTCCAAAAGCCGCTCGGTCCCGT
>JASFUX010000004.1:0-36859 GCA_050050115.1 Maricaulaceae bacterium
GCCGTGGTCATGCTGGGCGAGGACGCCGCTCCCGCTTCGGTCGCCATGATGGACGCCGCCGACGCCTACTACTTCGGGCACAAGGAAGACATCGTCCTGCCGGTCTACCGCGCGATCGCCGGGGACGAGGCGGCCACGCGCTACTACCTCGATCCGACCTCCGGCGCGCTGATCGCCAAGATCGACCAGGACGCCAAGCTCTACCGCTGGCTGCACTACGGCCTGCACCGCTGGGATTTCTTCGCCGGCTTGCGTCTGCGTCCGGTGTGGGATGTCGTGGTCATCCCCCTGCTCCTCGGCGTCGCCTGCCTGACGCTCACGGGCGCATGGCTAGGCGTGAGGCGGCTTGGGCGGAAGATCGCCAAGCTCGCTGCACGCGCATGACCGTCTGATCACACCCACCGCGCCGATCAGGAAAGCGATCACGAAGCCGATCACGAAACTGGGCGCGGGCGCGCCTTTTTCTCACGTTGCCTTGATGCCCCGTGCGTCGGCGCGCGAATACGCTATATTCGCCTCGAACAGACCAACGAGGCCCTCATGCTGATCCGCACGCGCAAATCCTGGGAACTCACCGACAACGACATCACGCCGCGCGAGCTTTATCAGAACCGCCGGCAGATCATGGCCGCAGGCGCCGCCGCGCTCGGCGCTGCAGCGCTGCCCGGCTGCGCCCGCGCGCAGGACGAGGACGAAACCGCCGCGGCGCAGGACGCGGGCGGCGGGGACATGAGCCCGCCGAGCGGCGCGCTCGAATACGCCGAAACCGACTATCTGCCGCCCGAGCCCGAGCTGACGCCGGTCGACGCAGTCACGGGCTACAACAACTTCTACGAATTCGGCCTCGACAAGGGCGACCCGGCGCGCCACGCGCACCAGATGGTGATCGATCCGTGGTCGGTCGAGGTGACCGGCCTTGTCGACAACCCCGGAACCTATGGGATCGAAGACCTGATCGACTACAATGCGCTCGAAGAGCGGATCTATCGGCTTCGCTGCGTGGAAGCCTGGTCTATGGTGATCCCCTGGATCGGCGCCCCGCTCGCCTCGATCCTCGAGAAGGTCGGCCCGCAATCGGGCGCGCAATACGTCGCCTTCGAGACCGCGGTGCAGCCGGAGAACATGCGCGGCGTGCGCCGCGGCAATCTCGATTATCCGTATGTGGAAGGCCTGCGGCTCGACGAGGCGATGAACCCGCTCACGCTGATGGCGGTCGGTCTCTACGGCGAAACGCTGTTGAACCAGAACGGCGCGCCGATGCGGCTGGTCGTGCCCTGGAAGTACGGCTTCAAGTCGATCAAGTCGGTCGTGCGCATCTCGCTTCTCGCCGATCAGCCGCCGACGACCTGGAAGGAAACCAACGCGCGCGAATACGGCTTCTATTCGAACGTCAACCCGGAGGTCGATCACCCGCGCTGGAGCCAAGCGAGCGAGCGCGTCATCGGCCAGGGCGCGTTCGCGCGCCGTCAGACCGACATGTTCAACGGCTACGCCGAAGACGTCGCCCACCTCTACGAGGGCATGGACCTTTCGGTGTACTACTAGGGCTCTATGGCTCTGACCCTAAAGCAATTCGGACGCGTTTGGCTCAAGCCGATCGCCTTCTGGGTGTTGTTCGCGCCGTTCGCGTGGCTCGCCTGGCAGTGGATCGCGCTGTTCGCCGGCTGGCCGAACGCCATGGGGTTCAACGTCGAAGAGTACACCCACCGCTACCTCGGCGACACGGCCATCCGCGTGCTTCTGGCGGCGCTCGCGGTGACGCCGTTCCGCGATCTCACCGGCTGGCCGCAGATCATGATGATCCGTCGGCGGATCGGTCTCTTCGCCTTCGCCTACGCGTTCCTGCACATCGGCTTCTACCTGGCGGTGACGCTGCGATTCTCGCTGCCGGCGCTGTGGGACGACGTGACCGAGCGCATCTACATCACCTTCGGCATGGCGGCGTTCCTCGGCCTCATTCCGCTGGCGATCACCTCGCACAACGCCATGATCCGGCGTCTGGGCGCGGTCAAATGGCAGCGGCTGCACTGGCTGGTCTATCCCATCGCGATCGCGGCGGTGACTCACCACGCCTTCATGGTGAAGGTGAACCAGTCAGGCCCTTGGGTGCACGGCATCATCCTCGCAGCGCTCCTCGGCTGGCGGATCGCCAAGCGCTTCGGCCTAGTCCATCCGCGCACCAAGGCGCGCGCGAAAGCGACGTCGGCTTAGCCGGGCGCCCCGAAGTAATCTAGCTTGCCCAGACCGACGCCGAGATGGCGCAGAATCGCGTAGGCGGCCATGTAGTGGAAATAGAAGTTCGGCGTCGCAAAGCCCAAGACGTACTGGCCGGCCGGCATGGTCCGGTTCTCGGGACCGAGCGGGAAAGTGACCGGCTCTTCGTCGCGGCCTTCGAACTGCGCCGGCGTGAGCGACCCGAGGAAGGCTTGCGCTTCTTCGATCCGAGTACGGATGTCCGCAAGGCTCGACTCGCCCTCCAGCTCGCCGGGGAACTCAAGACCCGCCGCGCGCGCCGGAGTTTTCCACGCAAAGTCACAAACGATCTGAGCCTGCCGGCGCAACGGGAGCATGTTCGGGTAGAGCTTGGCGGCGAGCAGGTCCGCCTCCTCGATCCCGTGGCTTTCGGCGAACGCCGCGCCTTTGTCGAGTACGGTCCTAAAGCCGTGCAATCCGCGCGCAAACACGCCCACTGAGGCTTCGAACAGATCGACTTTCATGACAGCTCCTCCCGCATGGACCGGCGATCTTCGCTAGGTGTGGCGGCGGTCGATCCAGTTCAAGCCGACGGGGAAGAAACTTTCGCGGCTCGAAACCAGCCCTTTCCACGACGCCGCGCCGCGTCCTAAGCTCGCGCCCCATCCGACCCCGTCCAACGCGAGGCCGACATGGAAACCATCGAGAACATCCTCAACACGATCGACGGCTGGGTATGGGGCTGGAGCCCTGTCTCATTTCTGCCGCCGGTCCTGGTGCTGTTGCTGTTCGGCACCGGCCTCTATCTGACGATCGGCACGCGGTTTTACGCTTTCCGGCGGCTGCCCTACGCGATCTCGCTGCTATTTCAGCGCGGCAAGCCCGAGGACAAGGACGAAGGCGAGATCGCGCCTGTCGCCGCGCTTTTAACGGCGCTCGCAGCGACCATCGGCACCGGGAACATCGCCGGCGTCGCCACGGCGATCACATTAGGCGGTCCGGGCGCAGTGTTCTGGATGTGGATGACCGCGCTCTTCGGCATGGCTACCAAGTACGGCGAAGCCGTCCTCGCCGTGAAGTACCGCGAGACCGACAAGCGCGGCGTGCATGTCGGCGGACCAATGTATTACATCAAAAACGGGCTGGGTAAGAACTGGCTATGGCTCGCCTGGGCGTTCGCGATCTGCACGGGGATCGCCGCGATCGGCACCGGCAACCTCGTCCAGGCGAACGGCGTCGCCGCGCTGTTCGCATCGAACTTCAACGTGCCGTTCTGGGTGACGGGCGCCGTCATGGCGGTGCTGACGTTCTTCGTCATCATCGGCGGCGTGAGATCGATCGCGCGGGTCGCCAGCATTCTGGTCCCGGTCATGGCGGTTCTCTATATCGCCGGCGCTCTCATTGTCTTGGTGTTCAACGCCGAATACGTGCCCGGCGCTCTGGGAATGATTTTCACCGACGCGTTCACCGGCACGGCGGCCGCGGGCGGCTTCATCGGCGCGCTGTTTTCCGCGGCCATCCGCGAAGGGGCGAACCGCGGCTCGTTCTCGAACGAAGCCGGCCTCGGCTCGGCGGCGATCGCGCACGCCTCGGCGCGCACGCACGATCCGCAGCGCCAGGGTACGATCGCCATGCTTGGCACCTTTATCGACACCATCGTCGTTTGCACGATGACCGCGCTGGTGATCCTGACCGCGCCGAAGATTTTCGACTTTCCGGGTGCTGACGGCGTAGCAGCGGCCGGCGACGTCGCAGTCTGGCAGTCGGGCATCGCCTCAGCCGCGGACGTCACGGCCCAAGCCTTCGGCGCGTCGATGCCGGGCGGGGAATACATCGTCACCTTCGGATTGATGGTGTTCGCCTTCACCACGATCCTCGGCTGGGCGCTCTACGGCGAGCGGGCGATGGAGTTCATGTTCGGCGTGGGCGTGATCCTGCCCTACCGCATTCTCTGGTGCATCGTGGTGTTCATCGGCGCGATCTGGACGAACAACGCGGCCTGGGCCTTCGCCTCGATCGGCAACGGCATGATGGCCGCGCCCAACCTCATCGCGCTCTTGGGGCTTTCCGGCGTGATCTTCGCGGTGACGCGGCAGGCTGATCAGCAACGCCGCGCCGCTACGCGCAGCGAAGCCGCGCCCTTGGACTAAGCTAGTCGCGCGGCGGTCTTCGATCGCCATACGGCGGACGGCGGCGCGGCGGACGGGACCGGCGCTCGGTCTCGATGTCCGCGTCGACCCAGACGCCGATCGGGATGTCCGGCCGCGGCTCGAGGTCTGCCGGGATGTGCGAGGAGCGGATGCGCCAAGCGCTCTGCGTAAGCGGACGGGGCGGCGGCGCGCCTTCGAGCACGTCGTCCTGAGACGCGGCGTCGCTGGCGCCCTCGCCTTCAAGCGCGTCGGCGTCCTCAGCAGGCGCGACGACCCGGCGCTCATGATCGATCCCGACGTAAGTCCCCTGCAGCGTCCCATGGACGCGCTCTTGAGCCTGCGCGCCTCCGGAAAGAATGAGAGCGAGCGCGGGCGCAGCCGCGAGCGCGGCTGGAGCAAAGAGGTTAATGCGTTTGGGTCGCATGGGCGGCCTCGCGATCGGACGACGGAGTCGTCCGCTGCAAGTTTTCGGCCGCGGGCTTCGCCCTTAGGACGCCGCGCCGATGCGCGGGGCGCCGCCTTCGCCGACGGTGGACGGGCCGAAGGCGCGATCGAGGGTGCGGGTGGAATCCGCCGCCAGCTCCGCCGCCTCGGTCAGATGCTGCAGGATCTTCATGTTGTTGGCCATCACGTGGAGCGCCTCGGGACGATCGTCGTCCGAGATCCGCACCGATCGCTTCAGGACGTCGGCGCGCAGGATCGCCAATATCTCTTCGAGACGAAATCCGCCCGGATTGTCGTCGGATTGAAGAAAGCGCGTCATCGTCTGCTCCAAGTTCTCTGCCTGAGACTGATCTTGGCCGGGATTCTTTGACATTACGTTGAAGCTCCGCGTTAAGATTGATGACGCCGGAAGACGAAAGGCGCTCTCATGGCTTCGAAGATCGGCGCGTCGGCCGCCGTCGGCCAGCTGGACGGCTGGGCGGCGGTCAAGGACCGGGACGCGATCGAAAAATCATTCAAATTCAATACCTTCAACGAAGCTTGGGGGTTCATGAACCGGATCGCGCTCAAAGCCGAGCAGATGGACCATCACCCCGAATGGTTCAACGTCTACAACCGCGTCGACGTGGTGCTGGCGACCCATTCGGCCGGCGGCGTGACCGGCCTTGACCTCGAACTGGCGCGGTTCATGGACGAAATCTCTTAGCGCGGTCCGTGGATGACCAGCATCGACAGGACCACCTGCGCCGCCCCCGGCTGGCCCAGGGCGGCGTCGATCTCGGCCTGGATCATGTCGGCGATCTGGTCGGCGTCGGGCACCGTGCCGACGATGTATTGATCGCCCACATAGGACCGCAGCGCGGTCGAGCAGGCGGTTCTGAGCCGCGGCTCGAGCGCGAAAGCGAGGTCGCGCACGTGCGCGTCGGGGATCTCAAGACCAAGCTCGACCTGGAAACGGCCGATACGGTCGCCGTTGTCGACCAGCGTCGCCGAGACGCCCTGGATCGGCACGAAGGTCGCCGAACCTGTGGTCTTACGCTCGCCATGCCCGCCCGAGCCGTGCCCCTCCTCGGCCGCCATGGCGGGAAGGCTGGAAAGCGCGGCTGCGCAGAGCGCGGCGAGCAGAAGGCGGCTTAACCTCATCATGCGCCGAGCTTAGCAGATTACGGTTGCGAAAGTGCTGACGCTGCTTTGTTGGTTAACGGATGTTTACCACGTCACCCTTGAGGCGGGCCGACCAGCCGCACGCGGACGCTGCGTGAGCGCCCCGCGGCGTCCACCGCCGTGACCTCGAAGAACCCCGGCGCGGCGGGCCGCCAAACCGGCGCGCCCGAGGCGTCGTGCTCGGCCGGCGCGCCATCGACGTACCAGGAGAGCCGCCCCTCCCCCCGGCCGGCGAGCACGAAAGCCCGCGCGTCCGCGCCGAAACGGTCGGACCAGACTTCGGCGTCTTCGGGCGGAAACAGGATCACCGGTGGCGCGCCTGCGCGCTCGAACTCGGCCAGCGCCGGGCCCGGCGCGTCTTCTAGCACGTCGATCGACCTTGAGGGCTCGGCCGGCCCGCCGTGACGGCGCGCGGCCAGAGCGACTTCGTCGAAGACATCGAACAACAGCGGCAAAGCTGCGCGGCGACCGGTAACGCCGGGCCGCGGCGCACCGTCCGCACGGCCGACCCAGACCACCGCCGCATAGCCGCCCGAGACCCCCGCCGACCAAGCGTCGCGGTAGCCGTAAGAGGTGCCGGTCTTCGCCGCGACTTCCGGCGCGCCCAGGGTCAGGGCGGCGGGAATGCGCCCCTCCGGCGGCGGCGCGCCGCGCAGGATCTGAAGGATGTCGCCCGCGGACTGGCGCGAAAGCAGCGCAAAGCCCGGCGCGGGCTCTTCCGTCTGCACATCGTCTTCAAGCCAGACGAGCGGCCGCGCCTGCCCGTCGTCGCCAAGCGCCGCGTAGAGCATGGCGAGCTCGCGCGCGGTCAACCCGACCCCGCCCAAGGCGAGCGCGAGGCCAGCGCTCTCGTCGCTGCCGCGCGTCCACGTCGGACGGGCCCCGGCGAAGGCGAGCGCGGAGACGAACCGGTCCGCGCCGACCTCGTCGAGCGCGTGCACCGCGGGGACGTTCAAGGAATACTGCAACGCCTCGGCGACGGTGACCTCGCCGCGGAAGGTGCGGTCGAAGTTCTCCGGCCGGTAAGACGCAAAGCGCCGCGGCAAATCCTCGATCCGCGTGCTTGGCGCGGCGCGGCCGTCGTCGAACGCCAGGCCGTAGATCAGCGGCTTCAACGTCGAGCCGGGCGAGCGCGGCCGGTCGGTCAGGTCGATCCAGCCGCCCGCGCGGTCGCGGCTCGCCGAACCGACCGCGGCGCGCACGGCGCGGGTCTCGACCTCGACGACAAGCATCGTGACCTGAACGTCCGGCCCCGCCTCCTCCGCCGCGGCGCGCGCGAGCGCTTCGAGTCGGAACTGCAGGCCGCCATCCAAGGTCGAGCGGATGCGTGGAGCGTCTTCTTGACCGCGCGCAGCGGCGACGGCCAGGGCCTGCTCGGCGGCGTGCCACGCTTCGCCCGGAAAAGCGCCGCGCACGGGCAGCGGCGCGGCGGCGGCTTCGGCGGCGCGATCGGGCGCGACCAGCCCGTCCGCTTCGAGCCGCGCCAGCACCCTTTGTCGCGCCGCGCGGGCGTTGTCAGGGCGAAGATCGGGGCGGCGCGCTTCGGGCGACTGCGGCAGGGCGATGAGCAGCGCGATCTCCTCGGGCGACAAGCGCTCGGGCTCGCGACCGAAGTAGGACCAGCTCGCCGCGCGCACGCCTTCGAGATTGCCGCCGTAGGGTGCGAGCGTGAGGTAAAGCTCGAGGATCTCGTCCTTGGACAATCGCCGCTCGAGCTGGACGGCGCGCGCCATCTCGACGAGCTTGGAGCCCAGGTTGCGCGGCCGCGGCTCCAAAAGCCGGGCGGTCTGCATGGTGATGGTCGAAGCGCCCGAAACGACGCGGCCGAAGCGGGCGGCATCGAACGACGCGCGCGCGACGGCGGCCGCATCGACGCCCGGGTGGCTGTAGAACCGGGCGTCCTCGTAGGCGATCAGCGCTTCGACGTAGTTCGGGTCGATCCGCTCAAGATCGGCGGCGAGCCGCCAGCGGCCGTCTTCGACCGGGAAGGCGCGCAGCGTGCGCCCTTCGGAATCGGCGACGACGGGCGAGACAGCGCGGGCAAGCGGCGGCGGAAACGCCAGATCGAGAACCAGCGCGAGCGCAAGGAGGCCGAGCGCCGCGCCGACGGCGGCGAACCCGATCTTCCTCGCAACTCGCGTCAAGTTCATCTGTGTACGATTATTCCTCTTCGGCCATCGCGCCGTAGACCCAACCGCGCGCTATGTTCTGATAGCGGCTGGCGAGCTGCTGGTTCTGGATCATCAGAACCGCGAACAGATCGTTGCCCGGATCGACCCAGAAGTTCGTGCCCGCGATGCCGAACCAGGAGAAGGCGCCGGGCTCTTCAGGTCGGTTGGCGCTGTCCTCGAGCACGACCTGGAAGCCGAGACCGAAGCCCACGCCCGGTCCGGGGAAGAACAGGCCGTTGGAGCGGATCTCCGGCGTGGTCTGATCGACCAGCATCGCATCGAGGGTTTCGGGTTCGATGATCCGCACCCCGTCGAGCTCGCCGCGGTTGGCCAGCATCGAGGCGAAGAGATAGTAGTCCTCCGCCGTCGACACGAGACCGCCGCCGCCCGAGAGCATCGCCTGCGGCTCGACCAGCGGCGTCAGGATCGGATTGGGATCGGTTCCGAACGCCAAGCGATAGTTCTCCGACACCGGCGGATAGAACGACGTGTCGTCCATGCCCAGCGGATCGAAGATGCGTTCCTGCAGAACCACGTCGAGCGGCTGGCCGGCCGCCACTTCGACGACCGCGCCCAGCACGTCCGTCGAGCGCGAATAGTTCCACGCCGTGCCCGGATCGGCGATCAGCGGCAGCTCACCCAGACCGTCGGCCAGCTCCCGTGCGGTGATGTCCGAGCGGTTCTCGCCGGCTGCGTCGTACATGGCCGTCAGCGGGTGCTGGGTCATGATGAAGCCGTAGATGAGACCTGAGGTGTGGCTCATCAGGTGGCGGACCTTCATCTCGCTCGTCGCTGGACGGCTCTCGCCCTCGCCGACGTACACCGTCGCGTCAGCGAACGCGGGGATGTAGTCCGACACCGGCGCGTCGAGATCGAGCGCGCCCTCTTCGACGAGGGTCATCGCTGCAACCGTGACGACCGGCTTGGTCATCGAGAAGATGCGGAACAGGCTCTGGTCAGTGACCGGCGTTGGGTTGTCCGCGCTGTGCACGCCCACCTGCTCGTTCAAGACCACCTGGCCATCCCTGACGATCAGGAACACTGCGCCGGGGAAGGCGCCTTCCTCGACATCCTCGGCCAGCGCAGCGCGCACTTCATCGAGGGCGGCCGGGTCGAAGCCGAGCGCGCTCGGGTCTTCGACCGGCGTCAGGTCGGCGGGCCTTTGAGGCGCGGTCGTGCAGGCGCCAAGCGCCGCGGCGGCGACCAGGCTGAGCGCCACCGCCGCGCCGCGCGCGTTGAATTCAAAAGGTCTCACGTTGGTCTCCCCAAAAAGCTTCGCACCCGGCTTCACGACCGCGGCGCGATCTCAACATCAAATCCCGCGCTGCGCGCGAACACGTCCGGACGATACATATCCTCGACGACAACGCCAGGGGCGACGAAGCGGCCCGGCGTCACGGCGCGAACGACGTAGGCGAGCGTCCGCGCGTCCTCGTAGACGTCGAGCGCGGCCACGAAGCGATCGTCGCGCGCCTCGGCGACCTTGGTCGACGCAATGTCGCCGAGCCAGCCGTAGGGCCCGCGGTCGCCAGCGTCCTCAGGCCGCAGGATCGCTTCGATCTCGAAACCCGCCGGCAGAAGGTCGGCGACGATCAGCGGCTGGGTGCGACGCTGGTAGGGCTGGATTAGCACCTGGACGATCAGACGATCGCCCTGCTCGATCCGGTTCAGCCGCGCCGCGGCGCCGTCAAGGGTGTGGATGGTCTTCTGCACGCTGATGTTCGCCGTCGCCGGTCGCGGCGGGGTCGCCGGCGCGCCGCGCGAGACCACGGTCCGCCACAAGGGCGCGGCGCCGGCGTTCTCGAAGCTCACGCCGCGCTCAAGGTCGGCTTCAGTCAGCGTGAACCGCGACTGGCCCGGCTCGGCGTCGAGGCCTGCGACCGAAACGCTCGGGCCTTCGCGTCCATCAAGGAGCGCATGCGCAGCGAGCAGCATGAACGCCTTTTCCTGGGTGGTCAGCATCGAAGGCTCGGGCAGCTCGCGCTCGACCCGCTGGGCCAGGCTTTCGACCAGGTCGGTCTCGCCCGCTTCAGCGGCGAGCGCCAATATGCCGGCGAGATCGCGCCGCGGGGTCTGGTAGTAGTCGCCGCGGTTTTGATAACCGAGCGCGTCCACCGCCGCTTCGAAGGCGCTGATCGCGCGCGAGCGATCCCCGGCGAAGGCGAGCGCGGCGGCGATGTGCGCCCGAGCGAGCGGGCTTTCGATCAGCTCAAGCTCCTGATCGTGCACGTAGCGCAGCCGCGAGACGTTCGCCCGGCCCTCGCGCGCCAGCACGTAGAGCGCATAGGCGCGCGCTCGGTGACGCATGCGGTCGTAGGTGTCCTGCTGCCATGTGTAGGACGGAATGTAGTAATCGTATCCTCCGCCGCCGGACATATCGCCCTCGGCGACGCGCGAGAGCGTGTTGAGCGCGCGGTCGAGCGCCGCGTCAGGCACGGCGTAGCCGGCTTCCTTGGCGCGGGAGAGAAAATCGACCGCGTAAGCGCCGAGCCACGGGCTGGCTGAATAGTCCGACACGCGCCAGAGGCCGATCGTGCCGTCGGCGCTTTGCCGATTGAGGATCGTGCTGACCGCATTCTGGATCACGAAGGCGGCGCGCTCGGAGCCCGCGATGTCGGCGAGCGCGGCCATCTCGCCGGCGTAGAGCAGCGGCATGGCGCGCGAGGTCACCTGCTCGGTGCAGCCGTAGGGATACTGATCGAGCGAAGCGTAGAGCGCGCCCGCGTCCATCGGAATCGCCGAGAACGAGACCTGCACCTCGCCGCTGCCGGGCACGAAGCTCGACAGCAGATCGGACGGCGTCTCATAGCCCTCCCCGGCGCTCATCACGCCTTGGCTGGCGTAGCGCGCGGGCAGATAGGGCGAGCGGGTCTGGATCTGATAGTCGCGCGAGACCGCGAAGTCCGGACCTTCGACCGAGAACGACAGTTCGTCGATCCCCTCCTCGCCCGCGCCGACGGCGGCGGCGAGGTCGCGGCGCTCGCCCTCGGCCAGATTGACCGCAATCGGATCGCCTGGAACCTTGAGCCCGGCCGAGGCGAGGACGATCTCGTAGGTCCCGCTTTCGCCTTCGACGTTGTCGATCGTCGCCGTGGCGATCGCCTCGTCGCCGGGGGCGAGGAAGCGCGGAAGAATCAGCTCGGCGGGCACCTCGTCGCGCACCGTCAGTGGACGGTCGACGCCGCCCACAGCGTCCGGCGACCAGGCGACGGCCATCAGCCGCAGCTCGCCGTTGAAGTCCGGCAGCTCGACCGGGACGATCGTCGAGCCGTCAGCTTCTAGCGCGACGGGCCCGGAGAACAGCGCGACCGTTCGGGTCGGCGTCACGGTGAGGCCTTCTCCACCCAGCTGGCCGCCGCCGACATTGACCGGCGCGGCGGCGCCCTGGTTGGGATCGAGCAGTCGTCCGTAATCGTCATACAAGCTGACGCCGAGGTATTTCTGACCGTAGTACCAGTCGACCGGATCGGGCGAAGCGAACTGGGTCAGCCGCAGGATGCCCTCGTCCACCGCCGCGAGCGTGATGAAGGCGTCTTCGCCGGCCGACGCGCCTGAGGTCTGGACTTCAATCTCTATCGTCTGACGCGGACGGACCACCTCGGGCGCATTGAGCGTGATCTCGAAGGTCCGCTCGCCCATGTCGACCGGAACGTGCGACACGCCCACCGCGCGGCGCGGCCGCGGCATCGATACCGGATCGCGCGGGGTGAAGACGCTGGCCATCACATAGGCGCCCGCGCCCCAGTCCTCGGTCACGTCGAACGACACCGTACCCCCGCCGGTCGGCAGCGTGACCGAACGGGTCTCGAGCACGCGGTCGGTGGCGAGCACGATCTCGGCCTCGCCCGGATAGGGCGGCACGATGGTGAACTCTGCGCGCGCGCCGACGACCACCGGCTCCTCAGGCGCGGAGATGCGCACCCGGTCAGGCGCTTCGACGCCCGACGTCGCCCGGCCGCCCCAGCCGGACCAGAAGCCGACGCTCGATTCCGCGCCCGTGGCGGGATCGGAGGCGATCAGCTCATAGTCGCCCCAGTCGAGCCCCGCGATCTCGACCGTCGCGGTTCCGATCGCAGGCACGGCCTCGCGGCCCGCCTCGATCTCGACCACTTCGCGCGAGCGGCGCCAGTTCCAGTCGCCGTAGTCGTCGCGCCACCAGTCGTAGTGCCAGTCGATCCTGAGCAGCCGCCAGTCGACGTCCGTCGAGACCCCCTCGCCCCGACCGTCGAGCGCGACGAGATCGAAGCTCGCGCCTTGACCTTCAGGGGCAGTGTTTCCGTCAAAGCTCGGGTCGATCCCCACATAGAGATCGCGCGGGCGGTAGGGGATGCGAACGCTCTCGGACACCGCGCGGCCGCCCGGCTCTTCGACCGAAACGACGGCGATCACGCGCAAAGGCTGGCTGGCGTTCTCGCCCTCGCCGTAGAGGTCGAGCGGAACAAGCGCGTCGCCGGCGCCGTCGGCGCGGCCTTCGGGCAGGTCGAGGCGCAGCTCGCGGAACTGCTCGTCGTGGCGGCCGAAACGGTAGCCTGCATACTCGTCGAACGGCGAGGGATCGACTTCGATCCGCGCTTCGCCTTCGATCGGCAGACCGGCGCCGGGCGCTCCATAAAGGAAGCGCGCGTTGGCGCGGATCGCGCGGATCTCGCCCGCGGCGATGGCGGTCTCCTCGTCGGCGTCGAGCTCGAGCGCGACGCGCTGAGGCACGAAGTCTTCGACCGCGAAGCTCTCCGAAGCGACCTGGCCGAGCCCGTCAAGCTCGACCGCGATCCGCCACATCCCGCGGGCGGCGTCGCGCGGCACGTCATAGTCGTAGAATCGCGCGCCGGCGGATTGTCCGTCGGCGTCGAAACGAATGCGCTCGGCCTCGATGCCGTTGGGACGGTAGATCGCGAAGGCGCCCGGGCGCGGCGCAAGCGCGCGGGCTTGGGCGTCGCGGATCAGGCTCGAAGCGCGCACTGTTTCGCCCGGACGGTAGATGCCGCGGTCGAGATAGACGAATACGTCCGCGCCTTCGCGCACCGCGCGTCCGGCGATGTCCTCGCCGGAGAGATCGACCGGCGCTCGATAGAGATCAAGCGCGGCGAAGTCGCCCTCTGGCCCGTAAGCCATCACATAGCGCGGCGCGAGCGCGCCCTGCCCGCTCATCAGCGCGTCGGAGAAATGCGCCCGGCCGTTTGCGCCGGTCGTTTCGATGGCGAGAATCTCGTTGCTGCGCGCCACCAGCGCCAGCTCTGCGCCGCGGACGGTCTGCGCGCTCTGCAGTGAACGCAGCGTCACGTCGAGGCCGGCCTGACTGCGGTAGCTCGTCAGCGCCAGGTCGGTGAACATGATCCAACGGCGCGCCGAGGCAGGCTGGCCGCGGAAGTTCTCGCCTTCGCGCTTCTGGGTCACTTCGACGAAGTAGGCGCCGGGCTCGAGCGTTCCTAAGGCGCCGGCGAGCGGAAACACCGTCGTGGTCGGCGCATTGGGTTCGCCCTCGATCGCCATCTCGCCTTCCCAGACGAGCATGCCGATGTCGTCCGCGGACTCGTCGAAGTCGAGCCAGCCGTAATCGCCCTCGCCGATCGCGTTGCCTTCGGTCACCCGCTTGAACACGAGCGCGCGATCAGAGACGCGCTTGACGCTGACGAGGACCGCATCGACGTTGACCGTCTCGAGCGCGAGGCCGTCCGCATCGAGGCGCGGCAGGATCACGCCGCTGCCGGCGAAGCCGACGTGTGCGGGCCGGTCGCCGAAGTCGATCGCGGTCCGCTCGGTGCGCGCCAACTCGCGGCCGTCGGCCGACGGCAGGCCCTCGCGCACGACGATGTCGCGGCTTTCGCCGAAGGTCAGGCCGCCGACGCAGGCCGACTGTCCCGAAATGAGAATCTCGATCGGCGTTTGCGGGTCGACCTCGATGTAGGGCTCGTAGTCCGCCGACGGATCGAGTGGTGCGGAGAAGACCAAGCAAGCGCGCGGCTGCACGTCGCTGACGTCCATGTAGTAGCGCAGATACTCGAACCGGTCGGGCGCGATCGGCCGAGCGCGCGGCGCGTCGGGATCGCGCGTCGCCAGCTCGATCGGCTGGTCGTCTTCGGGCGTCTCGCGAGCCGCCTCGGCGCGCTCGGCGGCGGCGCGGGCGCCCGGCGCGGCTTCGACCGCCTCGGTCTGCTCGCCCTCGGCGAACCGGGGCGAGGGCCTGTCGGAAAGGAGGTTCATCGCGGCGAGCAGCACGAAGGCTGCGAACCAGAAGACGCCGAAGCCGATGATCGGCCAGTCCGACTTGCGCATCAGATCCCTCCCCTGCGCGCCATGCATGCCGTGTTGCGGCGAGGCTGGTCCGCCTCGCGCCTGCGCGCGTCGCACCCCGACCAGCCGTCACCCGCAGCCATCAAAGCACACCGGAGGCTCTCTACGATAGATGCAGAGGTAGCCGGCCGGATAAACGCTGTTGGTTGAGCGCGCGACAGCGCGTTCCCGCGATCAGCGTGCAGCTGCAAAAAGCCCTGTCTGCACGCGTTTTTGCGAGCCGTTCTTGCATGCCTGAAGGCTGCGGCCGGGGCCGGCCGCCGAACTGAAACAGCATGTGAGGGGACAGCCGTCATGAGCGGAGGGGACGTCATTGAGAGCGTCAGCCGACACTGGTCCGACACGCCGCGCCGCGCTCGAGGTCGGCTGAAGACGCATTGGTTTTCGAGATGGGAGCCGTCGCTGGACGATGCGCTTCTCGCTCTGCCGACGATCGATGAATTGCCCGCCGATCTCTATCGCGCCTTGGCGATCTCCCGGCGAGGCCAGGCCAAGCGTATCGGCCTCGTGCTCGACGGCGAAGACCCGGTGATGGTCGCCGTGCTGCGCGCTGACCGGTCGAAGACCTGGCGCGCGGCGGCTGAGGACATCTCGCCCAGCGCCGCCTTTCCGGCGCGCCCGGGCGACTACTTCGCCGCCTGCGCGGCGCTCGGCGTCCGGCTTGAGCTGAGCTTCCGCAAGCCGCCCGAGCCGATACCCGCAGGCGGTCGCGTGCGCGTCGAACGCGCGGTGTCGACCTACAGCCTCGGTCTACTGCGCAATCCCACGAAGCACTGGCGCGCGAGCCGATACGACCTCCTGGTCGAGGCCGCGCGCGCTTGCCCGCAGGCGCGCCGGCGCTACCTCCTCATGGACGCGTACGGCCAGGCCGAATGGGCTTTCCGCCGGGCCGCGCGAGCGCCGGGCTCGGACCCGGGTCGGCTTCTCGACCTCGAGCTGGCCGCCAATCATTTCGCCGCGACAGGTCAGCGCCGGACGGCGACGCTCTACGAGGACGACACGCCGATCGCCGCCATGGTGTTTTTGGTCCGAGACAATACGCTGATGGCCAAGCTGGCTCATGTCGAAGGTCGGGCGGACAAGCTGGCGCTGGCGAGCCTGCATGAGCAGACGATCGGTTGGGCGCGCTCGCAGGGCTATGTCGCGATCGACTACGACGCCCATCTGCCGCTGGCGTCGCAGATCACGCGCGCGACCGGCAAGCGCACGCACGTCGCGGTCTTGCCGTCGAGCGCCGTCCGCGCCGCGGCCGCCGTCGCGCGCCGCAAGCTCGGACCTGAAGATGCGCCGTCTCAACCCCGGAAGCGGCCCGGCTTCGGGTTGCGCACCCCATAGCGGCAGTCGGTATGAAGCTTGTATCTCACCTTCAGGTTGTCCCCTCTCGCGCGTCGGATGTCCTCCGATGCACGACGGGCTAGAATTCGATAAAGCGACGCGTTCGCAAAGCGAGACACCGGGGAGGGGGTCCGCATGCAAGTCGAGAGGCTGTCCAGCCTTGAGCCAGACACGGTCATCGAGGCGGACGTCGCGATCGTCGGCGGCGGGCCCGCCGGGCTGACCGTCGCGCGCGAGCTGATCGGATCGTCTTTAAAGGTGCTGATCCTCGAAAGCGGCGAACTCGACGCCGACTGCCCGGTTCGCGCCGAACTCAATACAGTCGAGAACGTCGGCGAGCCGAAGAGCGACGCGCAATGGGCCAAGCGCAACGAGATCTTCGGCGGCGCGGCCTCGAGCTGGACCGACAACACCCAACCCTTTGAGGTGCGCAACCGCGTGCTCGGCGGCTCCAGCCACACCTGGGCGGGCAAGTCCGCCGCGTTCGAGCCGATCGACTTCAAAGCGCGCGACTGGGTCCCGCACTCCGGCTGGCCGATCACGCGCGACGAGCTTGAGCCGCACATCGACCGCGCCGCCGAGGCGCTCAACCTCGGCCCCAACCGCTACGACGACTCTTTCTGGGAGCTGATCGGCGCCGAGCCGCCCGAGCCGGGCTTCAATCAAGAGCTTCTTTCGTCGTTCTTCTGGCAGTTCGCCCGCTCGCGCCTCGACAACATGGACATCATGCGTCTGGGCCCGGAGTTCCTCGCCCAGGACGCGCCGAACGTCCGCGTGCTGCTTGATGCGACCGTGACCCACATCAACACCAACGAGAGCGGCTCGGCGCTCGAAGAGCTGGAGATCGCCTCGATCTCGGGCCGGCGCGCCCAGGTCAAGGCGACGGCGGTGGTGCTGGCCGCGGGCGCGGTGGAGAATGCACGGCTCCTGCTCGCCTCGAACCGCATCCGGCCCCAAGGCGTGGGCAACGATCACGACGTGGTCGGCCGCTTCCTGATGGAGCATCCGAGCGCCACCATCGCCCGGTTCAAGCCCGAGGACTTCAACGCGATCGTCGATCGCTTCGGCTTCTACGGCGTCACCCACGGCGGGCGGGCGCACATGTATATGCACGGCCTCACGCTGTCGGAGGAGGTCCAAGAGCGCGAGGGCCTTTTGAACTGCGCGCTCTATATGTCCGAGCACCGCGCCCCGGACGATCCCTGGGACGCGATCAAGCGGCTGGTCCGGCGCAACAGCGAGACGCCTTTGAGCGACGCCTGGGCGGTCGCCAAGAGCCCGGCGCTGCTGGCCAAGGGCCTCGGCAGACGCGCGTTCCAGAGCAACGCGATGCCGCAGCCGGTCAAGGATGCGGTGGTCAACTTCATGATCGCGCGCAACCCCAACTTCGTCGTGCGCGAGTTCCAGAGCCGCGGGATCCCACACAAGCTCTCAGGCCTCGTCGTCGACGCGATTTCCGAGCAGCGCCCCAACCCCGACAGCCGCATCACCCTGTCGCCCCAGACCGACCCTCTCGGCGTGCCGCTGCCGCGCGCCGACTGGCGGATCAACGAGCAGGAGCGGCGTTCGGTCGTCCGGCTCGGCCAGCTGATGGTCGAGGAGTTCCCCCGCGTCGGCCTGCCCGCTCCGGTGCTCGAGGACTGGGTGGCCGAGAGCCGGCCCGAGGACGGCGTCTTCATCGACATGGCCCATCCGATCGGCACCACGCGGATGTCGACCGACCCGAAGACCGGAGTGGTCGACGAAAACTGCAAGGTGCACGGCGTCAAAGGCCTCTACGTGGCCGGCGGCTCGGTGTTCCCCACCAACGGGCACGCCAATCCGACGCTGATGATCATGTCGGTCGCGATCCGCCTCGCCGATCACTTGCGCAGCTCGTTCGGCAAGATCGCCGGCGGCGCGATCGCGGCCAGCCTGGCTTTGTTGATGCCGTCGGCTGAATACTTGCTTCTCGAGTTCGAGTAGCGGCTCGAGGGAACATCATGCCCAACGTCGGATTTCGCGAATGGATGGCGCTCGGCGGCGTGATCGCCAGCGGCCAGCTCGTCCGCTACGCGGGCGGGGAAGGCAAGCGCGCCGACACTTTCGAGCGCCGCTTCGCCGAGACCGTCGGGGTCAAGCACGCCCTGGCGATGAACTCGGGCACGAGCGCCCTCATCTCCGCCCTCGCCGCCGCCGGGATCGGTCCGGGCGACGAGGTGCTGGTGCCGGCTTACACCTGGGTGGCGACAGCGATCGCGCCGCTCGCGGTCGGCGCGGTGCCGATCCTGGTCGACATCGACGAGACGCTGACCATCGATCCGGCGGACATCGAGGCGAAGATCACTCCGCACACCAAAGCGATCATCCCCGTGCACATGATCAACGCGGTCTGCGACATGGACCGGATCATGGCGATCGCGGCCAAGCACGACCTGATCGTCATCGAGGACGCCTGCCAGGCCGTCGGCGTGCGCTACAAGGCCGGCCATGCGGGCGGGATCGGCCACGCGG
The DNA here is from genome assembly GCA_050050115.1 of Maricaulaceae bacterium. GTDB lineage: Bacteria > Pseudomonadota > Alphaproteobacteria > Caulobacterales > Maricaulaceae > JASFUX01. The sequence goes on from JASFUX010000004.1 coordinate 18,242, forward strand.
GCGCTTTCAGCTTCAATCAGTACAAGAACATCAACGTCGGCGAAGGCGGGGCGATCGCCACCAACGACGACCGCATCTTCGCCCGCGCGCGCATGTTCCACGACGCCGGCGCCTTTATCCGCGGTCACGAGAACGGCTACAACGAGCCTGCGTTCGCCGGGCGGAACTACCGGATCACCGAGCTTGAAGGCGCGATGCTGAACGTCCAGCTCTCCAAGCTCGGACCGATGCTGACCCGGCTGCGCAAGCGCCGCCAGATCGTCGAAGACATCCTCGGCAGGTCCGACAAGTTCCGCATCTCGCCGCACAACGACCCGGAGAACGCGGTCACCCTGTCGGTGATCTTCGAGACCAAGGACGAAGCCGAGGCCTTCGCGCACAACCGCGGCGTCTACCGGCTGCAGGACAACTCCAAGCACGTCTATACGCATTGGGAGCCGCTGTTCACCAAGCGCAGCTTCCATCCGAAGATGGACCCCTACGCCTGGGCGCACCGGGAGATCGAATACAGCCCCGACATGTGCAAGCGCACCTTGGGCATTCTCGAGCGGACCTGCCGGATCAACCTCGGCGCGGAGTATCCGGCCGCAGTGATGGCGTTCCTCGCCAAGCGCCTCGTGCAGGCCTGATCGGTCGACCTGCGGCGCTGCTCATTTCATCTGAATAGAGAGTAAGACGGCCCGGCCGGCGCGCTATTGCAGGCGCGCGACCAGGGCGTCGATCTGGGCGATCGTTTCGAAGTTGTCCGGCGCGACCTCGTCGTCGGGCACCTGAACGCCGGCGTTGGTCTCGATGAAGGCGATCAGCTCGATGAGGTCCATCGAGTCGAGAACGCCGCGCTCGAACAGCGATTCATCCTCGCCGATCTCCGCGGCGTGCTTTTCCTTGAAGTAGCCGACGAGCTTTTCCTTGAACGACATGCTGGTCACTCCTGAATGGGGTTGGCGAAGAGGCTTGCCAGGGCCACGCGATCGACCTTGCCGGTCGAGGTCTTCGGCAGCTCCGGCTCGATACGAACCGCCTCCGGAATCATATATCGCGGCAGGCGCTGGCGGCAGCTTTCGGCGATTTCGACCTGGCCGATCGTCGCGCCGTCGTTGAGCGACACCGCCGCGTAGATCTTCGCGCCGACTTCGTCGTCGGCGATCGCGACCGCGGCCGCTTCGGCGACGCCTTCGACCGCGTAGAGCGCGTGCTCGATCTCGCCGAGCTCGATCCGATAGCCGCGCGACTTCACCATGTGGTCGCGCCGGCCGACGAACACGAAACCGCCGTCCGCGTCGACCTGGACGATGTCGCCGGTGCGGTAGACCGGATCGGCGTAGGCGTCATGCTTGGGGTTCTGCGTCACCGCGGACGCCGAGCGCTCGGGCAGGTTCCAATAGCCGAGCATCACCGTCGGGCCGCGCACATAGAGCTCGCCCTCCTCGCCCGGACCGGCGACCGCGCCGTCGTCCTTGACCGCAAAGGCGTCGGTGTTCGCGCACGCCGCGCCGATCGGCACGGCGGCGAGGTCGGGATCGAGGCGCTCAGGCAATGCGAAGAAGGTGCAGACGTTGGTCTCGGTCGGGCCGTAGAGGTTGAAAAACCGCGCGCCGGGCATGACCGCCATGACCTCGCGCAGATACTTCACCGGGAACGGCTCGCCAGCGTAAAGCACGGCGCGCAGCTTGGGGAAGGCGGCTGTCGCGAGGCCGCCGTGCAGCAGCAGCCGCGTCAACGCCGAGGGCACCGAGTACCAAACCGAGATCTCCTGCGCGGCGATCCACTTGGTCAGCGCCGGCGGAAACGGCGCCGTCTTCTCGGGAACCAGCACGACGCAGGCGCCGGCCTTGAAGGCGGCGTAGATGTCGAACACCGACAGATCGAAGTGGAGCGGCGCATGGTTCGACAGCCGGTCGTCCGCGCGCACGCCGATCGCCTCGACCGCCCAGTCGACGAACGCCATGGCGTTCCTGTGACTGATGATCACGCCCTTGGGCCGGCCGGTCGAGCCGGAGGTGTAGAGCAGATAGGCCGGATCGTTCTCGACCGCGGCCGCGGGCCGCGCCTCGACGTCTGCGTTCTTCGTGAAGTCTTCCCAGCCGAGCGTCTCGACCCCCGATCGCGCGTCGGCCTCGCCGTCGGCGATCACCAGCGCCTTGAGCGAGGCGAGGTCGCCGAGCCGTTCGGCCAGCTTCTCCGCGCCGCGCGCCGTCGTCACCAGCAGCGACACGTCGCAGTCGGCCAGCACATAGGCGGCCCGCTCGCCGGGCGCATTCGGGTCGACCGGCACATAGGCCGCGCCCGCTTTCGACACCCCGGCCATCACCGCAACGCCCATCCACGACTTGGGCAGATAAAGCCCGACGCGCGCGCCCGGCCCGATCCCCCGCGCGGCGAGCGCGGCGCAGATCCGGTCGCTCAGAGCGTCGAGCTCGCCGTAGGTCAGGGCGACGTCGTCCGACTGGATCGCGATCTTCGAAGCGTCGCGTGCGGCGCTGTCGCGGAGATAATGCCAAAGCAGATACGCCATCGTCCGCGCCCTCAGTTCTTCGGCGAGAGGCCGAGACGCCGCGCGATCAGCATGCGTTGGATGTCGGTCGTGCCCGAATAGAGCTGCCCGCCGATCGCGTCGCGCAGGCCGCGCTCGACTTCGAACTCCTTCATGTAGCCGTAACCGCCGTGGACCTGGATCGCGTCGAGGCCCGATTGCACCGCCGCTTCGGAGATGTAGGTCTTCGCCATGGCGCCGAGCATCGCGGCGTCCTTGGCGTTCGCCGCGAGCGCGGCCGCGGCGCGGTAGAGCAGCAGCCGGGACGTCTCGTGACGCATCTTCATGTCTGCGACGCGCTTGGCGACGAGCTGGAAGTCGCCGATCGGCTTGTCGAACTGGCGCCGGGTCTTGGCGTATTCGATCACGGTCTCGAGCTGGCGCTCCATCGCGCCGACGTCCGAGGCGAGGATGCAGGCGCGCTCCCACGCCATGGAATGATTGAAGACGGTCGCGCCCTGGCCTTCCTTGCCGAGCAGGTTCTCGGCGGGAATCTCGCAGTCGTCGAAAACGATCTCGCCCATCGGCGAGGTGGTCAGGCCCATCTTGGCGATCGGCTTGGAGACGGTCAGCCCGGGCGTGTCGCGCTCAACCGCGAAGGCGGTCACGCCCCACATGCCCCGATCGCGATTGACCGTGGCGAAAACGATGATGAGGTCGGACTCCGGCGCATTGGTCGAAAACGTCTTCGCGCCGTTCAGCACGTAGCGGTCGCCGCGCTTCTCGGCGCGAGTGCGCAAGGAAAAGGCGTCCGAGCCGGAGTCGGGCTCGGACATCGCGTGCGCGCCCACCCATTCCCCGTTCGAGAGCTTCGGCAGCCAGCGCCGCTTCTGATCCTCGGTTCCAAAAGCGACGATCGGCGCCTGCACGCTCCACATGTGCGCATGGATCGAGAACAGAAGGCCTTGGTCGCGGCAGCCGTAGCCCAGGGCTTCCATAGCCGCCGAAGCGGTCACCAGATCTTGAGCGCCGCCGCCGTACTCGGCCGGCAGCGGCAGGCCGTGGATTCCGAACTCGGCGCATTCCCGCCATAGCTCGCGCGAGAATGCGCCGCGCGCCTCGCGCTCGGCGGAGTCATCGTTGAGACGGCCCTTGGCGAACGCAACGACGCGGCCAAAGAGGTCCGCCTGCTCTTCTGTGAAATCAAAGTCCATCTGCGTTCGCCGGCTTTCCCCACAAGGCGGCGGAACCGGCGTTTGCGCACGTCTCCCCGCCCGGGTCGATCCGAGCAATGATCGCGCCAGTTGAGCTGCCCGGACTCGCTAAATTACAGCGCGAGACGGCGCGAAGGCTTTTCGCGCCTACCTTCGGAGCTTTCGCAACCTTGCCTTGCACGAACATTGCAGGAAGATCCCGCGCGCCTGTCTCGCGCCGGTATTCGTCCGTAAGGCGAATGTCCTGGAGCGAAGCGCCCATAAAACCGGAATATGCGGCGGCTCGCTGCACGCCGCGGGATGGAGGAGCAACGGCGCGATGTCGACAGATGCGGGTCTAGGCGGCTCGGAAACAGCATCCGTCAAGCCGCCCGACGCCAAGAAGGCCCGGATCACGATCCGGCGCTTCGAGCCGTCGGACTGGCCGGAGGTTCGCCCTCTCTACGAGGCTAATTTCAGCAAGCTGTCGCTCGACCGGCTCGAGCGGCGGTGGAACTGGCAGTTCGTCGACAACCCCGCCTGCGCCCGCGGCGAGCCGCGCGCCTGGGTGGCCGACGAGGGCGGCCGGGTCGTCGCCTACATGGGCTCCTACCCGTTGATCCTCAAAGTACGCGATCAAGAGTTCGTCATCCGCTGGCAGTGCGACTTCACCGCCGAGATCGGGGTCAGTCGCCGCGACCCGACTCTGGCCATGAGGATGGTGCGCGCGTTCCTCAATGACCCCGAGCTCGTGTTTCATGGCGGCACAGAGATCACCGTCACACACGAGAGGTTGAGGCTGAGACTCAGGCACCGCGAAGTCCACAACTGCACCGAACTGCTCACCCGCCCGATGCGCGGCGGCGCTATGGCCCGCTACTGGGCCGAGCAAGGGCGCCTGCCGGGCTGGATCGGCCGTCAGCCCGTCAGGGCTCTGTTCGAAATCGCCGCTGCGACGGCCGTGGCGATGGTCAATCCCCTCCTCAAGCCGGCCAGGGACAAGACGGTGTCGGTGCGGAGGGTCGAAAGTCCGGGCGAGGAATTCGACGCGCTGTGGAGCCGGATCAAGGACAAGTTCACCGTCTCGCTGGTCCGCGACCGCACATTCGTGCAGTGGCGGTTCTTCGAAGATCCGTGCTTTGATCATGCGGTGTTCGGCGCCTATGGGCCGAACGGCGACCTGATCGGCTATATCGCCGTGCGCGCCGATTCCAAGGACGACCTGCTGCGTGGACGGATCATGGACCTGTTCTGCGATCCGGACTCGCCTCGGATCGCCAAAAGCCTCCTGCGCGCCGGCCTCGACCATCTCGCCGCGCTCAAGGTCGACGTGGTCAGTTGCCGCGGGCTTTGCCCGAAGCTGCGCGCCGTCGTCCGCAAGAGCTTTTACTTCCCGCCTCCAGGTTCGCGCTCGGAGGTTCCGGCGCTGCTGCTATGGACGGGCCCGGAAGAATACGCCGAGACGATCTATGACGGATCGAACTGGCACCTGACGCGCGCGGACGGCTCCGGGGCGCTCGACCCGTAGGCCGTCACGCCGCCCGGCGGCGCGTCACGCAGTCTCCTCACTTGGCGGCGCGGAGATCGTCGCGCCCTCGAACGCGTTGCCGCGGACCGGCGGCAACTGACGGTTCGGCGCGATCCGGTCGCGCAAGCGGCGCGCATAGCGGGGAACGATCGCAAGCGGAAACGCGACCAGCGCCAAGGCGTAGTCGAGCAGATTGGGCGCCCGGCCCTCGCTCGCCAGCCGCTTGTAGTGCGTATCCGCAATGTCGCCGCGCCGGTCGATGAAGCGCCAGCGCAAAAGCGAGCGATAGTACATCTGCAGCTGCCACCATACGCGGTACTCATACTCGCGCGGGGTCATGTAGCGCGGCCCGAACTCGTCGATCCAATCGAGCCATTCGGTCATCTCGGTCTTGAGTTCCTTGGCCGCGGTGTTCGACAACGCGCCCTTGTGGTCGCGCATGAAGCCGAGATCTTCGTGCACAAAGCCGAACTTGACGCCGTGGCAAACGTCGAGGATCGCCGCGACGTCCGAGCCCATCGTGTCGGGGGTGAAGAAAGGGCGACGCCTGCGGGCGACCTCGGTGCGGAACAATGTATGGCCGAGCCGCATGCAGGAATGCAGACCCTGCAAGTAGGTCTTGGCGATCCAGTCGCCGTCGAAGACCTGCCGGTCGACCGGCAAGCCGCGGTTCTCATAGCCCGCGTCCGCGGTGTTCTCGCCGCGCGAGCACATCGATCCGACGATGTGAATGTCGGCTTCGCTCTCGGCCAGCGCGACCATCTTCTCTATCGAATCTGCCGGCATCGTGTCGTCCGCGGCGAGGTAGCGGAAGTACTTCGCGCCCTCGGGCAGATGATCGAGCGTACGCTGATAGTTCTGCGCGACCGGCACGGTCTCTTCGAACCGGTGCACGATCACCGGCGTGCGAGCGTTGGCGTAGCGCGCAAGGATCTCCGGGCTCGCGTCGGTCGAGCCATTGTCGACGATCACGTGCACGACGTTCGGATAGGTCTGCCCCTGCACGCACTCGAGCGTCTCGACGAGGAACTCCTCCCCGTTGTAGAGCGGCGTCAGAACGGCGACGAGCGGATCGCTCGGCGCCAGGCTTGGCGGGGACGCCGGCCGCGGTCCGGCGTTGCTTGCGGTCGACTTGACCGGCGGCGTGCTTATGCGCGGCTTGCGCACCGCGTCTGAGTGATCGGTTTGAGCATTCGCCACGGCGATCAGTCCTTGTGATTGTACTTGCGGTTGACGATCCGCGAGGGCCGGCCGACGAGGAAACCCTCCGTATCGCCGGCGTCGAGCGCCTGGGCGTAGACGCCGAGCGCGCCGTCGATGGCCTCGATTGTCTGGTCGATGTCGGCGTCCGTATGCGAATAGCTCACCGTCAGAGCGGTGACGAGCACGCCCCGCTTGATCGTCTCTTGCAGGAACAGCGAGCGGTACGCCTGGCTCGGCTTGAGATCAGGGTCGCGCGCCGCATAGACCAGGCACGGCGCGGCCCCGATGGGCTGGACGTATTTCTCGAGTCCGCGCTTGGCGGCGACCTCGGCGACGCCGGCGCGCAGCCGCTCGCCGACGCGGAAGTAGTGCTCGATCACCGGTTCGGTCTGGTAAATCTTCAGTGTGGCGATCATCGCCGCGAGCGCATGGGTCTCTCCGCCGTGGGTGGAGGAGAGCATCATCACCCGCTCCTTGTCGTGCTCGAGCCCGCCGAGCTCCATGAACTCGCGCTTGCCCGCGAGCGCGGAGACCGAGAAGCCGTTCGCCAGCGACTTGCCCCAGGTCGAGAGGTCGGGAACGATGTCGTAGCGCTCCTGGCCGCCGGCGTTCGCCCAGCGCAGGCCGGAGATCATTTCGTCGAGGATGAACAGCGCGCCGTTCTCGTGGCAGATGCGCTTGAGCTCGTGGAGGAAATTGTCCTTGGGATCCTCGCCCTTGGTCGGCTCGAGGATCACCCCGGCGATCTCGCCCTCGTGCGCGGCGAACATCGCCTTGACCGACTCGATGTCGTTGTAGCGGAAGCCAACCGTGAGGTCCTGGGTCGCCTTGGGCACGCCGGCGTTGACCACCATCGTGCCGATGAACCAGTCATCGCCCGAGAACCAGGGATGATCGGAGCAGATCGCGATCTTGTCGCGCCCGGTCACCGCGCGCGACACGCGCACCGCCGCCGAAGTCGCCCGCGAGCCGTCCTTGCAGAACTTCACCATGTCCGCGCCGGGGACGTGGGCGAGGAACGCCTCGGCCGCCTCGACCTCGATCGTGGCGGGGCGGGAGAAGTTCACGCCCTTGTCGAGCTCGCCGCGCACCGCGTCGAGAATGGGCGCATAGGCGTGACCAAGACCGACTGCGCGGTTGCCCATGTTGTATTCGATGAACTCGTTGCCGTCGGCGTCCCAGACGTGACAGCCCTGCCCATGCGTGACGAAGCCGGGCGAGAGAACCGGATACTGATCGTCGCCCTTGGCCGTCGTGTGCGCGCCGCCCGGGATCATCCGATGCGCCTTCTCGCGCAAAGCGCGAGACTTCTCGAACGAGATCTGCGGCAATTCGTGCTTCATGACCTTTCGGCCTCCTCGAGGATGTCGGCCAGGGCCGGCAGCTCCCGGTCGCGCTCGCTCATCACCAGGGGACGGCGCGGCCAGGCGACGGCGATGTCGGGATCGTCCCAGGCGATCCCGATCGAGACCGCCGGCACGAAGGGGTCGGCCATCTGATAGTCGACCTCGACATCGTCCGTCAGCGTGATGAACCCGTGGGCGAAGCCCTTGGGAATATAGAGCGCCCGGCCGTTCTCCGCCGACAACTCCTCGCCGTGCCAGAGCTTGTAGGTCGGCGAGTCGGGCCGCAGATCGACGATCACGTCCCAGATCGCGCCTCGAGCGCAGCGCACGAGCTTGGTCTCCTCGTGCGGCGCGCTTTGGAAGTGCAGTCCCCGGAGCGTGCCCGCGCGGCGATTATAGGACGACGAGCACTGCAGCGAGCAGTCGTCGAGGCCATGTGCGGCGAACTCATCCTTGCAATAGGTCCGCGCGAACCAGCCGCGGTCGTCCGCGAAACGCTCCTGGGTCACCCGGAACGCGCCTTCGAGGTCAAGCGGCTCGAAGATCATGGTTCTTTCTCCGGCCCTTTCTCCCCGGCCCTACTCGTAGATCTTCGGGTGAGGGATCGGGGTGATGAACTTGCCGCCCCATTGGCGAATGTCGGACATCTGAGCGATGATCTCGTCTTTGAGGTTCCAAGGCAGGATCAGCACATAGTCCGGCTTGCGCGAGTAGATCGCCTCGGGCGCGAGGATCGGGATGCGCGAGCCGGGCAGCAGCTTGTCCTGCTTGGACGGCGCCTTATCGACGGTGAAGTCGATGAAGTCCTTGCCGATCCCGCAGTAGTTCAAAAGCGTGTTGCCCTTGGCCGGCGCGCCGTAGCCGGCGATGGTCGCGCCTTCGCGCTTGAGCTTGATCAGGAGCTCGAGCAGCGCCCGCTTGGTCTCCTTCACCTGCTCCTGCCAGGCCAGATAGACGTTGTCGCGCCCGAGGCCGTACTCGGCCTCCTCGGCGAGCACGCGGGCGACGTTCGGGCTCTCGACGTGGCTCGCGCCTTCCTTGCAAACGAAGAAGCGGATCGAGCCGCCGTGCGTCGGGGGCTCTTCGACGTCGAAGACCCGCAGGCCATGCGAAGCGAAGATCCGCATGCCGGCGTGCAGCGACAGGTACGAGAAGTGCTCGTGGTAGATCGTGTCGAACTGGTTGCGCTGCATCAGCCGAAGAAGGTGCTGCACCTCGATGGTGATCACCCCTTCAGGCTTCAGCAGCGTCGCCAGGCCCGCGGTGAAGTCGTTGATGTCGGGCACGTGCGCAAAGACGTTGTTCGCCGGGATCAGGTCGGCCGACCAGCCTTCCTCGACCAGGGCCTGCGCCAGCTCGACGCCGAAGAACTCGATCCGGGTGTCGATGCCCTTGCGGCGCGCTTCGAGCGCGACCGACTGGCAGGGCTCGACGCCGAGGCAGGACGCGCCGCGGTCTTTGATGTTCTTCAAGAGATAGCCGTCGTTCGAGGCGATCTCGACGACCTTGGCGCTCTCGTCGAAGCCGAAGCGGTCGAACATCGCGTCGACGTAGCGCTTGGCGTGCTCGAGCCAGCTCGTCGACATCGAGGAGAAGTAGACGTAGTCCTCGGTGAAGATCTCGTCGCCGGCCTTGAAATCGCGGGTCTGAGCGAGCCGGCAGTCCGAGCACGCCAGAACCTCGAGCGGATAGAACGGCTCCATGTCCGCCGCCTTGTCGAGCGCGACAAGATCGTTCGCGACCGGGCTCATGCCGAGATCGGCGAGCGTGACGGTCATCGGCGCGCCGCAGTGGCGGCATGGCGGCGCAGTGGTCGCCGCCGCAGACGTTTTTGACATGGTCATGGATTGCTCAATGCTCATCGCGCCCTCACACCTCGCCCCGCAGGCTCGCGCTCCGGCCTTCGGCCGCAAACGCTCCAGAATGGCCCTTCGCATGGCAAGTTTCGTGCCGTGGCCCGATCTCTACGCCGGACCTTCGGCGCGTTGCGCCGCTTCTTATCCAGCCGCGTGTTCCGAGCGCAGCCGCTTGCGGTTCTCCTCATAGAGAAGCTCTCCGCCGTTCTCGGTGCCGTCGTTGAACAGCTCGACGATATGTTCCGGCATCGGCGCAAAGTCGCTCGCCCGGATGTAGTCGCGGATCGCCGATCCGGTGCAGTCCGCATCCACCAATGGCGCACCCTTGCCCGCCTCGATGTCGCCGATGTGAACCGTACGGAAATCGATCGAAAACCGGGTCTTGCCGGTCATATTCGGCACGCTCGAATGCAGGTGCTGGCTCGAAAAGATCATCACCCCGCCCGGCGGCGCGACGAGAGTCAGCGAGTTAGACACGTCCACCTCTTCCGTCGGGCCCGGCAAAGGTCGGTCGTCCTTCTTCACGTTCGAAGCGGCTGCGCGGCGATGCAGCAGGTTCCACTGATAGTAGTTGTACTTCGCCGAGTCATTGGCGACCGGCGTATCGAAATGATCGAGGTGGAACGCCATGCCGTTGCCGGCCTCGATCTCGTAGACCGGGAACCAGTAGTTCAGCTGCTGGCGCGGCGCGGAGTACCAAGTGTCCCGATGCGGGTGCCAGGCGTAGGCGATGCCGCTCGTCAGATAGCCGTGCGAGGTCGAGCTGCGCAGGCGCGGCACGTCGAAATAGGTCTGCTCGAGATTGCAGCCGTGCTCCTCAAGCAGCGCCCGCAGCAGCACCTTCGATTCGGGATGGTGAATGAACTTCGGCTTGAGCTCGGCGAGGATCTCGACGAACCGCTCGACCGGCATCGTATTCTGAGCTGTGCGGGGTTCGACGCCGTCGAACGCCTCTTCCACCAGACCGCGTGCAAACGCCGCGAAGGCCTCAGCCGCCGGCGACGGAGAATAGTTAAAAAGCTCGCCGCGATAGAGCGCTGCGCGCCGGGCGCGGTCGGCGCCCGTGAAATTCAAATGCACGGGTATCATGGTCCGGCCACCCCTCGTTCGATTGTGCGGCCAACCTCCGCAAAACATGGGCCATCGATAGAGGATTTGGCGCTCAAGTGAATGAAGTTCGCTCAGTAAGCGGATCTTGGCGCGCGACTTCGCCCCTCCGGTGTGTCCAAGAGACTTCGAATTTGAAACGTGTCATAGGCGCCCAAGGCGCGGCCGTCCCGAGATGGGCTCGGCGAAGCCTCGACCGCGGGCGGCGCGCCGCCCGCGGCGGGAAGCCCGAGCTGATCGAGACGAAATCCCGCCGGCGCGTGGCGCCGACCTTGCTTTGTCGCGGGGGGAAAGCCGCAGGCCTGAGCTATGGCGATGCGGACGATGGCGGCGTCGATCCAACGGGGTGTGCAAAGATGAAAGTGGTGTTGTTCTGCGGCGGTTTCGGCACGCGGATTCGGGACTATTCCGAGGCCGTGCCCAAGCCCATGGTGCCCATCGGTCAGCAACCGATCCTGTGGCACGTCATGCAGTACTATGCGCGCCACGGCCACGAGGACTTCGTCCTGACGCTGGGCTACAAGTCCAACATGGTTAAGGACTTTTTCCTTAACTGGCGGCCGTCGATGCACGCCGACTGCGTCGTCTCCGATCACGGCAAGAACATCGAGATCCTCGGCGACACGCCGCCGGACTGGCGCGTGGCGATGATCGACACCGGCATGTGGCGGAACATCGGCGAGCGCCTTTGGGCCGTGCGCGATCTGGTCAAGGACGAGGAGATGTTCCTCGCCAACTACGCCGACGGCCTCTCGGACGTTCCGCTCAAGGAAATGATCGAGACGTTCAAAAAATCGGGCAAGATCGGCTGCTTCCTCGCGGTCAAGCCGCCGATCAGCTTCCACCTGGTCGAGTTCGACGACGACGGCGAGCTGACGGGGATCCGCGCCTCGGACGAGACCGAGACCTGGATCAACGCCGGCTACTTCATCTTCCGCAAGGAGATCTTCGATTATATGCGCGAAGGCGAAGAGCTGGTGCTCGAGCCTTTCGCCCGCCTGATCAAGGAAAACCAGCTGCTCGCCTACAAGTACGACGGCTTCTGGCGGCAGATGGACACCTTGAAGGACAAGACCGCGCTTGAGGACATGGTCGAAAAGGGCGACATGCCCTGGCTCGGCCGCAACGGCAAGAACGGCAAGCCTCCCGCCGACGCCAAGCCCGCGGACGTCAAACCCGCCGGCGACGAAAAGCTTCTCGCCAACGGCACGCATGGCGGCAACGGCGCGCTCGTCGGAAACGGCAAGGTCCTCCAGCCGTGATCGGCCTGCCTCTCGCCGCTCCGGGCAAGAGGCTCAGGGTCCTCGCTCTCGGCGCCCACTCGGACGACATCGAGATCGGCGCGGGAGGGTTCATCCTGCAGCTGGCCGAGCGCTATGCGCTCGAAGCGACCTGGGTCGTCGCCGCCGCCAAAGGCGAGCGCGAAATCGAAGCGCGCGCCTCGGCCGCCGATTTCCTGACCGACGCCGCCAGCATGCGAATCGAGACGGCGGAGTTCGCCGACAGCTACTTCCCGTCCGATCTGCCGGCGATCAAGGACTGGCTGATCGGCGTGCGCAACGAGGTCGAGAAACCCGACCTCGTGCTCACCCACCGCGCCGACGACGCCCACCAAGACCACCGGGCGATCAGCGAGCTGACGTGGAACCTGTTCCGCGATCACCTGATCCTCGAATACGAGATCCCCAAATGGGACGGCGATCTGGGACGGCCGAACGTCTATGCGCCCCTCACTGAGACGCAGATGGCGCGCAAGTCGGCGCTCCTGGAGTCTCATTTCGGCACGCAGCGCTCGAAGGACTGGTTCGACGAGGAAACGTTCCGTTCACTGGCGCGCCTGCGCGGCATGGAGTGTCGCGCTCCCGAGCGGTACGCGGAAGGCTTCACGGCGCGCAAGCTAACGCTCGGATGACCCGACGGACGACCGGGGCGCGACGGCGCGATCCATGCACGAAATCGAAGCGTTGCAACGAAAGGCCGCTGACATGACCGCCGCGCAAACGGCCCAGCCGCACATCGTCCTCTACGGCCTCATCGGCGTAGGCAACTACGGCAACGACGCTTCGTTCGAGGCGATGCTGCACGATCTGCGCGTCCGCCTGCCGAACGCGCGCTATACTTGCGTGTCGCATGCGCCCGCGGCCGTCGAGGCCGAATACGGCGTGCCTTCGGAATCAATCATCCAGCGGACGCCTCGCGCGAAGAGCGGCAACGTGTTTGTGCGCATCGTCCGGCGGCTGATCGACGAGCCGCTCTCGCTTTATCGGACGATCAAGTTCTTGAACTCGGTCGATCACTTCGTGGTCGCCGGCACCGGATTTCTCGACGACTTCTGCATGAAGCCGTTCGCCCTGCCCCTCCAGCACCTGAAGTGGGCCGCGCTCTGCAAGCTGACGCGCACGCCTTACTACCTGGCCTGCATCGGCGCCGGGCCGATCGCCAACCCGATCACCCGGCGGTTCTACCGCTGGATCGCCAAGCTCGACACCCACACCTCGTTCCGCGACGGCTATTCGCTCGAGTTCGTCAAAGGTCTCGGCGTGAAGACCGACACCGACGAGATCGTGCCCGACATCGTCTTCGATCTGCCGCTCTCGGACGAGCTCAAAGCCGCTTCGGGCGTCAAAGAAGTCAAGACCGTCGGCTTCGGCGTCATGGAGCTGTGCGACTCCGCCGACGGCCGCTTCAACGGCGAAGCCTGCCATCCCGAATATGTCGAGAAGGTCGGAACTTTCGTCACCGAGCTGGTCGAGCGCGGCCTCAAGGTCCGGATGCTCACCGGCGACGTCGTCGACAACCGGGTCACCCGCGATCTCAAGGCGCTGTTCGCCCGCCGCATTCCAGATCTCGCCTCGAACATCACCATGCACCCGATCTCGACCATGCACGGCCTGCTCGACGAGCTGGCTCAGGTCGATGTCGCGATCGGCTCGCGCTACCACAACGTGGTCGGCGCGATGATGCTCGAAAAGCCGGTGATCGCGCTCGGCTATTCGCCGCGCTTTCCCGCGCTCATGAACCACTACGCCATGGGTGAGTTCTGCCAGGACGTCTGGGACTTCGACCTCGACAAGCTGCGGTCCGACTTCACCGAGATCAGCGCGAACGCCGCCGAGGTCAGCGCCGCCATCGCTAAGCGCAATGCGGAGAACCGCGCCCGCATCGGCGCGCACTTCGACGAGCTTGCGGACCGTTTCGCCCAGGGCCCGGGCCGCAAGGCGCCGAGCCCGGCGATCGAAGGAAAAGTCTCGTCGGCTCAAGGATGAAGCGTCTCCGCTTCGAACGACGAGGACTGGCTTGAGGCTTGCTTGAAGAGGATCGACGCGCGCACGCGCGGGGGTTCTGACGAAACTGGAGCGGATCGGACGCCGACAAAGCGGCGCGCCGGCGAATGACAAGGTTGCGAGCGATGAAAGTTCTTCTCACCGGCGTTGACGGCTATCTGGGGTGCCTCGCCGCGCCCTACCTGATGGAGCGCGGAATCGAGGTCGTCGGCCTCGACACGGGCCTCTACCGCGAGGGCTGGCTCTATCCGATGAAAGGCGATCGTCCGTTCACGATCACCAAGGACCTGCGCGACATCACCGCCGAGGACCTTCAGGGCTTTGACGCCGTGGCGCACCTCGCCGAGCTGTCGAACGACCCGCTCGGTCAGCAGGACCCTTCGATCACCTACGAGATCAACCACCAAGGCTCGGTGCGCCTGGCCGACCTGGCGCGCAAGGCCGGGGTGAAGCGGTTCGTCTACACCTCCTCGTGCAGCGCCTACGGCGCGGCTGCGACCGCGGAAAGCTCGGACTTCGTCAACGAAGAGACCGAGCCCAATCCGCAAACCGCCTACGCCGAGTGCAAGGTCAAGGTCGAGCAGGACGTTTCGAAGATGGCCGACGACGATTTCACCGTCTGCTTCTTGCGGAACGCCACCGCCTTCGGCGCGAGCCCGCGGATGCGCTTCGACATCGTCTTGAACAACCTCACCGGCGTCGCCTGGACCACCAAGGAGATCAAGCTCGCCTCCGACGGCACGCCCTGGCGGCCGATGGTGCACGCGCTCGACATCGCCAAGGCGATCCATCTGTCGCTGACCGCGCCTTCTGAGAACGTCCAGGCGCAGATCATGAACGTCGGCTCGAACGAGCAGAACTACCAGATCATCGAGCTTGCGAAGATCGTCGCCAACACGATCCCCGGCTGCGAGCTGACGATCGGCAACTCGGACGGCGACAACCGCAGCTACATGGTGAACTTCGACAAGATCCACCGCCTGCTGCCGGACTTCAAATGCGAATGGTCGGCCGAGCGCGGCGCCAAGCAGCTCGTCGAGATGTACAAGTCGATCGACATGACCAAAGAGGTCTTCGAAGCCGATCCGTATACGCGCATTAAAGAGCTTTTGAAGCTGCGCAAGAACGGGCTCTTGGACGACAAGCTGTTCTGGACTTAGGAGCGCTCGAGCGGTGTTCATCGTCGACACGGCCTTGAAGAAGCGAGTCGCCGAAGGGCGACCCGTCCAGGTCGGGATCTTCGGCGCGGGCTACATGGCCCGCGCCATCGCGCTTCAGATCGAAACGCATACGCCCGGCATGCGCGTCGCCGCGATCGCCAACCGGACGCCGGCGCGCGCGCACGATCTGCTGACCGGCCTCAACGCCGATCCGGTCGCCTGCGAGACCGCCGATCAGATCGACGACGCGATCAAGGCCGGCCGCGCCGCGGTGACGGCCGATCCGCACGCCCTCGCCCAGGCCGAAGGCATCGACGTCGTCGTCGAAGGCACCGGCACGATCGACTACGGCCTTGAGGTGGTGCTCGCCTCGATCGCGGCGGGCAAGCACGTGGTGCTCTTGAACGCCGAGATCGACGGGCTCCTCGGCCCGATCCTCAAGAAGAAGGCCGACGCGGCCGGCGTGGTGATCACCTGCTGCGCGGGCGACGAGCCCGGCGTGGCGATGAACCTGCACCGCTACGTCGTCGGCATGGGCGTTCGGCCGGTCCTGAACGGCCACACCAAGGGCTTTCACAACGTCTACCGCACGCCGGCGACGCAGCAGGCGTATGCGGACGAAAAAGGCCTCGACGTCAAGCTCGCCACCTCGGCTTGCGACGGCACCAAGATCTCCTTCGAGCAGGCGGTGATCGCCAATGCGACCGGCATGGGCGTCGCCAAGCGCGGCATGATCGTGCCCGAGGCGCCGCCCGGAACCCGGGTCGAGGATCTGGGCAAGCTCTATGCGCCCCACCTCGATTTCGACGGGCCCGGCATCGTCGACTACGTGATCGGCACCGATCCTCTGACCGCCGTCTTCATCTACGGCGTGATCGACGATCCGCGCCACCATGCGCTGATGGAATACTACAAGATGGGCCCCGGTCCGCTTTACTGCTTCTATTGGCCGACTCACCTCGTCCACCTCGAAGCCGCCACCACGATCGCGCGCACCGTGCTGTTCAACGACCCGACCGGAACGCCGCTCGGCGGACCGGTGGTTGGCGTCGCTTCGGCGGCGAAATCAGACCTCAAGGCCGGCGAGACGCTCGACGGCATGGGCGGCTTCACCGCCTACGGCCTCTGTGACAACGCCGACGTGATGAGCACGGAGAACCTCCTGCCCATCGCCCTCGCCGACGGCTGCCGGCTGGTCAAGCCTGTCGCCAAGGACGCCGTGATCCGCTGGGACGACGTCGTCTGCGACGCCGCGCGCCCGGCCTTGAAGCTCTACCGCGAACAAGAAGCCCTGTTCGGACTGCGCGCCCCTGAGGCTGCTCGCTCCGACGCGCCGGAGGCAGCCTTCAAATGACCGCTTCCGCCGACATCGCCGCCTCCGCGCCCGAGCAAGCGCCCGCCCACGCCGCCGACGCTGCGGAACCCGCGCGCGGCCCGGCCGAAGAGCTGCCACTCGTTGCGGTGACGACGCCGGTCTACAACGGCGAGGAGTTCCTCGCCGAGACGATGGACGCCGTGCAGGCCCAGACCTGGCCGAATCTCGTCCACGTCGTGATCGACAACGCCAGCACCGACAGCACGCCTGAGATCCTCGCGCGGTATCAGAACGCCCGGGTGCCGGTGATCGTCCACCGCAATCCCGAGACGATCCCGATGAACCCGAACTGGAACCGGGCGGTCGAGATGGTGCCCAAGGACGCCGCCTACTTCCGGGTGCTCGCCGCGGACGACCTGATCGACCCGACCTCGACCGAGAAAATGGTCCGCCTGGCGATGCGCGACCCTGAGATCGGCGTCGTCGGCGCCTATACGCGCAAATCGGACAACCCCCCGATCCGCGCCCTGCCGAAGGACCAGGAAGTCTTCGACGGCACCGAGATCGCGCGCGGCTACATGACGTTCGACCACAACTGTCTGTGGGCGAACCACCTCCTGTTCCGCCGGGACTTCGCCGACCGCTTCGTCCCTTTCTACGACCCGGCGTTCCACCACGACGACGTTGAGCGCGCGCTGGGCGCTCTGATCGGCGAGAAGTACGGCTTCGTGCACGAATACCTGGCGTTCACGCGAGTGCATGAGAACACGCATTCGAACTCGATCGCCTACGCCGACAGTTCGCACATCCGCGAATGGGTGATGATGCTCAAGCGCTACGCGCCCGAGCTGTTCCCTGCGCCGCGGGCCAAGCGCCTGATCCGCTCGCAGCTGTTCAAATACTACCGCGAGGTTCTCAATCTCGCCGCGCATGGCGACACCGCGCGCTACCGCGCCCAGATGGAACACCTTGAAAGACTGGGTCACCGGCCGCGCCCGTGGGATTTCGCCGCCGCCCTCGCCGAGTTCGTTCCGGGCAAGGCGCTGCGTCTCGTCCGCCGCAAGTGGAAGCGGCTCACCGCCCGCTAGACCACCGCGCCGTCAGCGCTGAGGAACTGCAGAGAAAGCCCGCCGCCGCGCACGAGAATTGCTCCGCTCCGATCGATCAACCAACCTCTTTGGAATTGCCGCCGCCATGTACAACGACGCTCCCGATAAAGAAGAAATAGCGCGCACCGGCGTCGTTCTCGTCACCGGTGGCACGGGCCGGCTCGGCGCTGCGCTCGTCAAGGAAATGGCGGAGCTGGGCTATCGGCTGCGCGTTTTGACGCCCGACCGCCCGCTGGTTCATCCCAACGTCGAATGGATGTTCGGCGACTTCCGCGACACCGTCGACTTCGACGCCGCGCTCAAGGACGTCAGAGCGGTGATCCACCTCGGCGCCGAGCTGTGGGACTCGCCCACGATGGAGCGGATCAACGGCCACGCCACCGCGGCCCTCGCCGCCGCCGCCGAGCGCGCCGAGATCGACTACTTCTGCTACACCAGCTCGATCTGCGTCTACGGATCGCCCAAAGCGCGGGTCGTCACCGAGGACTCTCCGCTCACGCCTTCCGATGAGGTCACTAACGCGCACTACATCGAGCGGCCGTTCATGCAGGAATATGCGCGCACCAAGCTCCTCGGCGAGATCGCTGTTCGCAACACCGCCGAGCGCGTGCGCTACGACATCTTCCGGCCGACCGAGATTTCCTGGGAGCTTCATCTGACCCAGATCGCCCGCTGGCCGCTGTTGCGACGGATCTGGCGCGGTTATCGGCACAGCCACCAGATCTACTACGTCGACGTCGTGCATGCGCTGATCGCCTTCATGCGCCGCGGCCTGGCTGAACCGCGCGAGCCCGGCGCCGTCGAGACTTACAATCTCTCCGACGACAATGCGCCGGACGCGAGCTACCTCGGCGCGGCGCGGCAAGCCTATGCGCAGACCAAGAGCAAAGACGTCTGGACGCCGTTCTGCGTTCCGGGCTGGCTCGACATGGTCAAGGATCAGATCAAGCACCGGGTGTGGAACGGGCGGCTGCCGCTCGGCATGGTCCGCTTCGACAACGCCAAGCTCTTCGCGGCCGGGCACGCCCACCGCGTCGGCATCGC
>JASFUX010000005.1:0-34099 GCA_050050115.1 Maricaulaceae bacterium
ACGCCGACGTCGCCGTGCTCGACCCGGAGCTGACGGTCGGCCTACCGTCGCACGTCACCGCCGCGACCGGCGTCGACGCAATGGTGCATGCGCTTGAGGCCTACTCCACCAAGCTGAAGAAGAACCCGATTTCCGACGCCCTGGCGCTGCGCGCGCTGACTCTGCTGCACGGCGCGGTGGAGAAGGCGTGCACGGATGGTTCGGACAGGAAAGCGCGCGCCGACATGGCTCTGGGCGCGATGCTCGCCGGCCAGGCCTTCGCCAATGCCCCCTGCGCCGGCGTGCATGCGCTGGCCTATCCGTTGGGCGGCATCTTCCATGTTCCGCACGGTCTCTCGAACGCGCTCGTCCTGCCGCACGTGTTGAAGTTCAACACGCCCGATGCGGCGCATCTTTACGCGGAGCTTGGCGAGCATCTGCTGCCGGGGCTTTCTGGCTCAGCGGAAGCCAAGGCGAACGCCTTCATCGCCGAGCTGGAGCGCATCTGCATCGCAGTGAAACTCGAGCGACGGCTGACCCAGCTCGGCGTCAACCACAATGATCTACCGCGCATGGCCGAGGACGCGATGCTGCAAACGCGGCTCCTGGTGAACAACCCGCGCGAGATCACCCAGGATGACGCGTTGGCGATCTATCAGGCGGCGCTGTAGCGGCCATCGCGTGATCTCAACGGCGAATTGGATGCTCGTATTCCCGCACGAGCATCGTGCGCGTCGCGGATCTGTCGATCAGGTTCTCCTCGTCTGCGATCATCCGCGCGTAGGCCTCGCCGTCGCGGATTGCGCGTACGCTGGACAGGTCGTCCCACCAGCTCTCGGCCATGCCGTCGAACGGGGCGGGCTGCTGCTGCGCGTTCATATCAACGACGTTCTGCACAAAGCGGCGCATGCCCGGTAGCTGCGTGACGATCGGGGCGTGAACCTCGGTCCAATAGCGCGCGAACTCGTCGTAGGCGAGGTCGGGGCGCTTCTTGATGAGGACGACAGCTTTCAGCATGACGATGCTCCTTGTTGCATTGCAGGTGCGGGAGGCGGCTTCACGCGACGACCGCGCTCAATCCGGATTGTTCATTCGCGACGGTGCGCTATACGTCGCCTCGGCTCGGCATCACCAAGGAAACTTCCATGACGGCAGAGAAACCTCCCCGCGGCGCGCGCGCCGACTACCCGGTGTTCGTCGACATCACGACGCGCTGGCTGGACAACGACGTCTACGGACATGTCAACAACGTCGTTTACTACGCCTTCTTCGACACCGTGGTGAATCAGCACCTGATCAACAACGGCGTGCTCGACATTCACGCGGGCGAGCAGATCGGCCTCGTGGTCGAGACAGGCTGCCGCTTCTACGCCTCGATCGCCTTTCCCGCGCGCGTTCAAGGCGGGCTGCGCGTCGCGCACGTCGGCAACACATCGGTGCGCTACGAGGTGGGCCTCTTCGAAGAGGGCGGGACCGAGCCGGTGGCCGAGGGGCACTTCGTGCACGTCTACGTCGATCGCGAAACACGTCGGCCGACGCCGATCGGCGACGAACTGAGAGCCGTGCTTGAAGGGCTGCATGTCGGCGCGTGACCGGCTAAAGATCGAGAAGAAACGAGGGGAACGCATTCATGACCACGCCCATCCGCCCAGAGGACTGCGCCGACATGAGCCAAGTGCGCGCTGAGATCGACCGGCTCGACAATGCGCTCGTCGACCTGCTCGCTGAGCGCTTCGGTTACGTCGACCGCGCCTGGCAGCTCAAAAACAACCCGGACGAAGCCACCGTACCCTGGCGGATCCAGCAGGTGATCGACAAGGTGCGCGCCCGCGCCGAGGAGCGCGGGCTGCCGCCCAGCCTCGCCGAAGCGCTTTGGCGTCAGATGATCGGCTGGTTCATCCAGTACGAGGAAGAAAATCTGAAAAAGGGCTGAAGGATCAGCTCTCCGCGCATTGAGCTTCCGCGGTCTGCGCGAACTGCATCACCGCGGCGAGGTCGGCCGGGTTCGGCGCGCCGGCTTCGGCGAACGCGGACGTCGGATCGTCCGAGCCCACCATTGCGACGAGGAAGCCGAGCTGATCCTCAGTCAGCTCTTGCTCGGCGAGGTTCGCCATGCAGGAGCATTCCGACGCCGTCAGGCTGTTGTCCTCAAGGCACGCGTCGGTGAGCGTCGCCACCTCGGCGCTGGCCCCGCCGCAGGCGGCGAGCGCAAAGGCGCCCAGAAGGGCGGCATGGTGCAGCTTGATCATAGTAGTCCCCTTGATCGTCCCCAACGCCTCGAGTCGATCGCCATTCAACCATGCAAGGCGCTGCGACGATAGGGCGAAAGACCCGAGCGGCCGGTTTTCCGATCCTGCGGGAGACGAAACGGTGCAGGCGCCGCGTCAGCCCGCATCTTTAGGCGCATGCCGCGCGCGCAGAACTTCGATCACTTCACCCAGCGACGCGCCGCGCGCATTGAGCAGCACGAGCAGGTGAAAGATCAGATCGGCGCTTTCGCCGCGCAGGCCCTCGGCGTCGTCCGTCGCGCCGGCGAGGGCGGTCTCGACGCCTTCCTCGCCGACCTTTTGCGCAATGCGCGCGACGCCCTTGTCGAAGAGGCGGCGGGTGTAGCTCTCCTCCGGGTCGGCATTGGCGCGTTTGGCGATGATCTTCTCGAGCGCGGCGAGCCAGCCGACGCCGGGCGGGTCCATCTCCTCGGAAAAACAGCTCGTCGTGCCGAGGTGGCAGGTCGGCCCCACGGGATCGGCGAGCACCAGCACCGTGTCCTGGTCGCAATCGGTGAAGGCTTGGGCGTTCTCGAGGAAGTTGCCCGAGCTTTCGCCTTTGACCCACAACTCGCCTCGCTAGCGGCTGAGGAAAGTCGCCCGGCCGGTCTCGATCGTGGCGCGGAGCGCGGCCTTGTCGACGTAGCCGAGCATCAGCACCTGCAGCGTTGCGCGGTCCTGGATGATCGCGGGCAGAAGTCCGTTCTCGGACTTGCTCCAGTCGAGCTGGTCGATTTGCTCGACGCCTAGAGGCGCACTTCGATTCCACATGAGATCAGATAGTCCTTCAAATCGGGGATGGCGATCTGCGCCGAGTGGAACACCGAGGCGGCCAGCGCGCCGGAGACGTCAGCTTCGAAGAAGACGTCGCGGAAGTGCTCGGGCTCGCCCGCGCCGCCTGAGGCGATGAGCGGGATCTTGCAGATGTCGCGCGCGCGAGAGAGCTGCTCGACGTCGTAGCCTTTGCGACGTCCGTCCTCGTTCATGCAGTTGAGAACGATCTCGCCCGCGCCGCGGTCCTGCGCCTCGGCGATCCACTCGAGCGTGTCGCGCGTCGTGGCGCGGGATTTGTCCGGATCGCCCGTGTACTGATGGACAACGTAGCGCCCGTCCTCAACCCGGCTGTCGACGCCGACGACGACGCACTGCGACCCGAAGCGCTTGGCCAGCTCGTCGATGAGCTGAGGCCGTTCGAGCGCGGGGGAGTTGATCGAGATCTTGTCCGCGCCGTGCGCCAGCCGCTCGGCCGCCTGGGCCTCGGTGCGCACCCCGCCGGCGACGGCGAAGGGGATGTCGAGTTCCTGCGCGACCCGGCCGATCCAGTCGATGTCGACCTCGCGGTCTTCGACTGAGGCGGTAATGTCGTAGAGCACCAACTCGTCCGCGCCTTCTTCCTTGTAGCGCTTGGCGAGCGGCACGATGTCGCCCATCACTTTGTGATCGCGGAACTGCACGCCTTTGACGACGACTCCGTCGCGCACGTCGAGGCAGGGGATGATCCTACGCGCAGGCATCGACCGCCTCCCGAAGATCGAGCGCGCCTTCGTAGAGCGCGCGGCCAACCACTGCGCCCGCCGCGCCCGCGGACGCGGCGGTCTTTAGGTCGGCGATCGAACGCACACCGCCCGACGCCTGGATCGCCAGATCCGGCCGGGCGTGGACGAGATCGGAGATGAGGTTGAGGTCCGGCCCCTCCATCGCGCCGTCGCGCGCGACGTTGGTGACGAGCACATGGCGCAAGCTGCCGCGCGGATAGGCGTCGAGCGCGTCCCAGAGCATCGTCTGCGTCGTCTCGGTCCAGCCTTTGACCGTCACGTAGGGTGTTCCGCGCTCCACCCGCACGTCGAGCGCCAGGGCGATGCGGTCCTCGCCCAAGTCTTCGAGCCAGCGCGCGACCGTCGCCGGCTCGGTGACGGCGAGCGAGCCGATCACGACGCGCGCGACGCCGGCTTTCAAGAGGCCGCGAACGTGCTCGAGCGTGCGCACGCCGCCGGCGGCCTGGACGTTGAGCTTGGAGGTCTTGGCCAGCGCGCCGATCAGTTCGTGTTGCCGTGGCTCGCCCGCCTTGGCGCCGTCGAGGTCGACGACGTGCGCCCAGCGCGCGCCGGCGTCGAGGAAACCGGCGAGCGCCTCGGCGGGGTCGAGGTCGTAGACGGTCTTTTGATCGAACGCGCCCTTCATCAGGCGCACGACGCGCCCTTCGATCAGGTCGACGGCCGGGTAAATCAGCATGGCGCGTCCAGGAAGTTGGCGAGGATCGTCGCGCCCGCGGCGCTCGATCGCTCGGGGTGGAACTGGCAACCGTAGACGTGTCCTTGCTCGACGACCGCGGCAAAGGTCGCGCCGTATTCGGCCGTGGCCGCCGTCGCTTCGGTCACCGGCGCGGCGTAGCCGTGCACGAAGTAGGCGTAGGCGCCGGGCTCGATGTTGTGCATCAGGCGGCTGTCCGCGCGAGTTGGCGTCAAGCGGCTCCACCCCATGTGCGGCCAGGGCTCGCCTTCGGGAATAGCGAGCTTCGTCACTTCGCCCGCAAGCAGCCCGATGCAGATCGCGTCGCCCTCCGCGGAGCGCTCGAACAACAGTTGCATGCCGAGACAGATGCCGAGCACTGGCTGGGTCAGACTCTGCAGCGTCTCGCGCAGGTCGAGCGCGTCCATCTGATCGGCGGCGAACCGCGCCGAACCGACGCCCGGCAGGATCACCCGCTCGGCCGATGCGATCACGCCGGCGTCCTGGGTGATCTCGTAGGACGCGTCCAATCGATCGAGCGCAAAGCGCACCGAGGCGAGGTTCGCGCACTTCAAGTCCACGACGGCGACGGTCATCAGAGCACGCCCTTCGTGCTCGGCAGGTCTTCGCCCTCCACGCGGATCGCTTCACGCAACGCGCGGCCGAAGGCCTTGAAGCAGGCTTCGGTCTTGTGGTGGTCGTTCTCGCCCTTGGTCTTCACGTGGATCGCGGCGCCCAGCGTTTCGGCCAGCGAACGAAACGCGTGCGCGGTCATCTCGGTCGGATAGTCGCCGAGGTGCGTCGCGGCGAACTCGCCTTCGAACACCGCGTACGGACGGCCGGAGAGGTCGATCAGCGCCTCGGCTTCGGTCTCGTCCATCGGCAAGGTGAAGCCGAAACGCTGAATGCCTTTCTTCTCGCCGAGCGCCTCTTTCAGGAGACCGCCAAGCGCCAGCATGCAATCTTCGATCGTGTGGTGTGCATCGACGTGGACGTCGCCCTTGCAGGTCAGCGTCAGCTCGAAGCCGCCGTGCTTGGCGATCTGTTCGAGCATGTGATCGAAGTAGCCGATCCCGGTGGAGACGCACGCGCCGGGCGCGCCGTCGAGGTTCACGCGGGCGGCGATCTTGGTCTCCTTGGTGTCGCGCGCGATCTCGGCGATGCGGGCGGGGCGGCCCTTGGGTTCGACGCCGAAGGCCGCGAGCGCGAGATCGTTCTCGGTCGGCGTTCCTACAGTCACACGCGCAACGACGGGTGCAGCGCTGTCGTCAAAGTCGATCCGCACGCCGCGCTCAGCGAGGCGGCGGGCAAGAGCGTCGGCGTCCTTGATCTCGAGCGCGACGAAGTTGGCTGCGCCCGGCAGCACCTTGTCGACGTGCGGCGACTGCGCGAGCGCCTCGGCGATCCGGCCGCGTTCCGCCGCCGTTTGCGCGATGCGGCGTTCGATCAACGGCGCTTGCATCGGCGCCAGCGCGGCGAGCGCCAGCGTCGCGGTTGCACGCGGCAAAGGCCGGAGCGCGGCGGCGCGCCTTAAGATGTCGGCGAGGCCGGCTGAGGCGATCGCCGCGCCACAGGGCGCGCCGGCGAGCCCGTAAGCCCGGGACAGTGAACGCAGCACGATCAGGTTTTCTCTTTCGGCCGCTGCGCTGGCGAGGCTTTCGCCGCCGGCAAACTCAACGAACGACTCATCGATCACGAACAGCGCCGTCGGCGCTTCGTCGATCAGCGACAGCAACGCCGTCTGATCGAGCGCTTCGCCGGTCGCATAGGTCGGGCTAGCCAGGAACACGACGGCGTCGCCGACGGCGCCGGAGATCTCGGCCTTGAGCGCGTCGATGTCGAAGCCCGCGCGCATGTCCGTGGCGAGATCGACCAGCCGCGCGCCATGCAGAAGCGCGCTCGATGCGGCCGATGCGGCGCTTGAGCTGAAACCGCCACCCGAGATGGTGCCGGGCGCGACGATCACCGCTTCGCGCCCTTCAGGGCGGCGGAACAGGCGCACGATGAGATCGCTCGCCGCCGCCACGCCCTCGACGACCGCGAGGCATTCGGGCGCGACGCCGTAGACCTCGGCCATGCGCGCTGCGAGCGCGGTCGGTTCGGCGTCGGGGAAACGGTTGAGATCGCCGGTGTCGAAGCCGGAGACGGTCGGCGCGCTCGCTGCTTCCGCCGCATCGAGGCGGACGCCGCCTTTCACGCGCGCCGGGCGCTCGCCCGCGGCGAGGGCTTCGATCAACCAGGGGCGAACAAAGCTGCTGCCAATCTTGGTCTTGGGCTTGCTCATTGCGATTGCTCCGCCGACAGCCGTACGTCGGCAGCGCGCGCGTGTGCTTCAAGGCCTTCGAGTCGCGCCAGACGCGCGGCGGCGTCGGCGAGAGACGCGGCGCCCTCGCGAGTCAGCTCCTGCACGGACATCGGCCGCATGAAGGACTCTGTCGTCACGCCGCCGAAAGCGCGCGCCGCGCCGTCGGTCGGCAGCACGTGGCTTGGCCCGCAGACATAGTCGCCGAAGGTCTCCGCCGACCAGCGTCCGACGAACACAGCGCCCGCGTTGGTGATGCGATCGACGATCGCCGCGGCGTCGGCGAGGTTGAGGGACAGGTGCTCAGGTGCATAGGTGTTGGCCGTCGCGACCGCGCTGTCGATGCTCGAAGCGATGACAGCGCGCGCATTCTCCAGCGAGGCTCTGGCGATGTCCGCGCGCGGCAGGGTGGAGAGCTGCTGGCCCAGCGCGCCCTCGACCGCATCGGCGACAGCGGCGTCGGTGACGACGAGGATCACCTGGGCGTCGGCGTCATGTTCAGCTTGGCTCAGCAGGTCCGCGGCGACGACGCCCGGGTCTGCAGTCGCGTCGGCGATCACCAAGAGCTCGGACGGACCGGCCGGCAAGTCGATCGCCGGACCGCCGGGCAGGCCGGCGGCATAGGCCTTCGCCGCAGCGACGAACGCGCCGCCGGGGCCGAAAATCTTGTCGACCTTGGGGATCGGGCCAGCGCCCAGAGCCATCGCGGCGACCGCCTGGGCGCCGCCGAGGACGTGCACCGTGTCGAGCCCGCAGAGGTCCGCCGCGACGGTCATCAGCGTGCGCGCAATCGGGCTAGCGCCCGGCGGCGTGGTTGCGACGAGCGTTTCGACGCCGGCGGCGCGCGCGGGCAGGGCGAGCATCAAGAGGCTCGAAAACAACGGCGCCGTGCCGCCGGGCACGTAAAGGCCGGCGCAGCCGATCGGCCGCCAGGCGCGCTTGCAGGTGACGCCCGGCGCGACCTCGACCGTGGTTTCTTGCGGCTTCGTCCGTGCATGGAAGGCGGCGACGTTGTCGCGTGCGGTTTCGAGCGCCTTGAGATCCGCCGCATCCAGCTCGGCGCGGGCGGCGGCGACGGTCTTGGGCGTCACCTCGATCACATCCGGCGCGGCCCTATCGAATTTCTCAGCGAATTCAGTCACCGCATCCCAGCCGCGGGCGCGAACCGCGTCGAACACCTCTTCGACGACGCCCAGCACCTCGCGGCCCGAGCGTCGCGCCGGACGGGCGAGGGCGTCGTCGCGCTCGGCGGCGTCGAGGCTGTCCCAATCGATCCGGCGCATGGCGATCCTGGGCGCGGCGATACTAGGCACGTCCGCCTCGCGGTCCGGAGGGGCGGAAGATGCGGCGAAGCATGTTCGAGGTCTCGCCCGAGCGATCGAAGATCATGTCGAGCGAGGCGACGTTGACCGGACACTGCGCGACGTCCTGGATGAACGCCGCGGCCGCGAGCGCGCGATCGGCGGGCACGTAGACCGCCGCGGCGCCGGCGCGCTTGGCTTCTGCGTCGAGCGCGGGGATCGCTTCAAAGCCGCATTCGAGCGTGCGCACGAGGTCCGACGCGGTCGCGGTGTTGGCGAAGCTGACGAGCTTATAGGCCTTCGCCAGCACGCGCGCCTCCATCCGGCTCAGGATCGTCTCAAGCGCCGGAGCGTCCTCGGCCGACCAGTCGGCGCGGAGCGATGCGAAGAGGCACGCTTGGCTTTTGAGGATCACGTCGTCTGTCAGAGGACGGAGATTGTTCGCCGCGAGCGTCGCACCGCTTGTGGTGATGTCGACGATGACCTCGGCGAGGCCCGAAGCGGGCGCGGCCTCGGTCGCGCCGGGGGAGACGACGATGCGGTAGTTCTTCACTCCCCAGCGCGCGAAGGTGCGCTCGGTGAGATTGACGTACTTGGTCGCCACCCGCATCGCCTGACCGTAGCGGCGGGGAAACTCAGCAGCGACGTCGGCGAGGTCGTTCGCGCCGGTGACGTCGATCCAAGCGGCGGGCACGGCGGCGACGACATCGCACTGGCCGAACCCGAGCGGGCGGAGCTTCAGCGCCGCGTCCTCGATGCCGGTCGACCATTCGGCCAACACGTCCTCGCCGGTCAGCCCGACATGCAGCCGGCCGTCGCGCAGCGACTGGGCGATCTCCGCGGTCGACAGGAACCACACCTCGACGCCGGGCAGACCTTTGATCCCGCCCTGATAGCTCCGATCGCCGCCCGAGCGGTCGACTTCGAGCCCGCAGTCCTTGAAGTAGGCCGTCGCCGGCTCGATCAGGCGGCCCTTGGAGGGAAAGCCGATGCGCAGCGTCATGACGTCCCTCCAGCGGCTCGTTCGGCGGCTTGGGCCAACCGCTCGGGGCGCAGGATGGCGCCGGCGGCGGGCGTTTCGACCGCGCGCTCTGAGAGCAGCCCGACGAGGGCGTCATAGCGGCCCCCGCCGCCGAGGCTCATGAGTTGAGGGCTGTCGCCCCCGTTGAACACCGGCGCTTCGATCTCGAACACCGGGCCGTCGTAGTAGGAAAAGCCGCGGCCGAGGTCGGCGTCGAACTTCTGGCGGTCGACCTTGAGGCCCGCGTCGTGGAAGCGGCCGAGCCAGGCTGACCAGCGGCGCAGCGAGTCGTCGAGGTCTGCACCGGCTTCGGCGGCGAGCTTGGCGATCTCGTCGAGCGCCTGGGTCGGCTCGCCGGCGACGGCGAGGTAGCGGGTGATCAGGTCGCGCGCCGCTTCGGTCAGTCCCGCCGCGCCGTCGCGCTTGGCGATCAGCCGGTCAAGGATGTCCTTGGGGTCGCGTCCGACGACGTCGTCGAGCTTGATGAAGCCGAGCATCTCTTCGATCGCGCGTTCGGCCTCCTCGCGCGGCAGGGCGGCGAAGGCGCGTCCCAAAGCGGAGGACTGCGCCGAGGCGTCGCCCGGTGTCGGCGCGTGCTCGAGCAGCCGGTCGGCGCTTTGCGGCGAGACGCCGAGCGCGCTGACGAACGTCTCAAACAGGCCGACGTCGCCGAAAGCGATCTGCGCGTCCTTGACGCCGGCCTCCTGAACCGCGTTCCAGGCGGCGATCACCAGCTCGCAGTCGACGCCGGACGCGGCGTCGCGGCCGAACACCTCGACCCCGACCTGGACGTGCTCGTTTGAGCGCTGCATGGCGGCGGCGTTGAAGCGGTAGACGAGACCTTCGTAAGCCAAGGCGCCTTGGGGCGGGCTTTTGGATGCGCGGTCGTCGGCCGCGTCCTCCATCATCCGCTGCGCCCAGGCGCGGGCGGCCGGCACGGTCATGTCGAGCCTGAGGCACAGTTGATCCTGCTCGGGCGTCTCTACCGAGATCAACCGGGGGCGGAGCGCTTCGCCGAGCACGTTGAAGTAGGGCACCGAGGGCTGGATCGTGTCGAGCTTGATCCACTCGGGCGACGAGCTCCTCGCGCGGCGCTTCGAACTGGGCGGGGTTGGCCTGCCGCCAGGCTTCGTTGTCCTCGATGTTCTTGGCGACCTCGGCGCCGAGGTCGAGGTCCTTGATGGTCACGATTCCGCGTTCGCGCTCGTCCTGGCCGCACATCACCGCGATCGGGGCGCCGCGCTTGTCGGCGTATTTGAACTGAGCGCGCACGCCTGAGCCGCCCAGGTAGACCTCGGCCGGAATGCCCGCGGCGCGCAGCTCCGCGGCCAGCTCGAACTCGTTGACGGTCGCGACCTTGTCCATAGCCATGACCACGACCGGCTTGGCCGGGCCGGCTTCGGCGCCTTGCTCGATCGCGGCGAGGGCGGTGACCAGCCGGCTGACGCCGATCGAAAAGCCGGTCGCGGGAACTTGCTCACCGCGGAAACGGGTGAGGAGGTCGTCGTAACGCCCGCCGCCGCCGACCGAGCCGAAGCGGCCGGCATCTTCGCCGTCGCCGGCCGACAGCGTCAGCTCCGCCTCGTAAACCGCGCCGGTGTAGTACTCGAGGCCGCGGACGACGGAGGGGTCGAACCGCGCCTGATCGTCGCCGACCTTGAGCGCGGTGAGCACGTCGTCGATCGCGGCCAGTTCGGCGATCCCGGCCTTGCCTTGTTCGGTGTCGCCGACGACGGCTTCGAGCGCGGCGAGGGTTTCCTGGCGGGTTCCGGTCTCGACGGTGACGAACGACATCACCCGGTCAATCGCCTTCGCGTCGAGCCCCGCGCCTTTGGTGAAGTCGCCGGATTCATCTTTACGGCCTTCGCCGAGGAGCAGGGTCACGCCCTTTGGACCGAGCCGGTCGAGCTTGTCGATGGCGCGGAGCACGATCAGCTGCCCGCGCGCGCTGTCGAGACCGATCGCGTCGAGCACGCCGTTCAGCAGCTTCCGGGTCGATGCGCGCATCTGAAAGCCGCCCGCCGGAATGCCGATCGCGGCCATCGCCTCGGCGCCCATGGCGATCATCTCGGCGTCCGCCGCCGGACCCGGCGCGCCGACGGCGTCGGCGTCGCATTGGGTGAACTGACGGAAGCGTCCCGGCCCGGGCTTTTCGTTGCGCCAGACGGGGCCCGTCTGCCAGCGGCGGAATGGACGCGGCAGGTCTTGAAAATTCTCGGCGACGAAGCGGGCGAGCGGCGCGGTCAGGTCATAGCGCAGCGACAGCCAGCGCTCATCGTCATCTTGAAGTGAGAAGACGCCCGCATTCGGCCGGTCCTCGTCGGGCAGGAACTTGCCCAGCGCTTCGGTGAATTCGAACGCCGGGGTTTCGAGGCGTTCGAATCCCCAGCGTTCGAAAACAGCGCCCGCGGCCTCGACGACGCGCGCTTCGGCGGCGATCTCCGCGCCTTTGCGGTCGATGAAGCCGCGCGGGCGTTCCGCGGGCGTTTTATCTGGGCGTGACATCTGAAAGTTCCAAGCAGCTTAGAGCGTTTCGCGCGAATTGCCGTCTTCCCTCCGCGCAGACAGGGAAGACCGGTTCAATGGTGGTGGTGCGAAAGCTCATGCGCCGGCGCCGCCGAACCTGCAAGGCTCGGCGAAATCCGCCCGCGTGCGTCGCGCGCAATATCTGCAATGTTGCTCAGCATGACGTCATGCAGCCTTTCACAGGCGGTGATGAGCAAGCAGCTCTTGGAACGACGGGCCGGCGATCCGGCCCCAATTGCGGCCTCTTTGCCTCAATAGCGGCGTGCGATCAAGTGCTTGGCGCGCAAGAGGGTGAAGCGCGCGTTGCTGGCGGGGCCGGGTCTCCTTATACCGATGGACGATTTCTTGCAGCGATCGACTTAAAAACCGCCGAAGGAGCCCGTCCGTGTCCGACCCCTCGCAGCGCCTCGCCGCCGCCAAGCGGGTCGTCGTCAAGGTCGGCTCGTCGCTGATCTGCGCGCGGCAGGACGGCGGGCTCGATCCGGATCGTCTCGCCGGGATCGCAGGCGACATCGCCGAGCTGCGCGGGCGCGGCTGCGAGGTGGTGCTGGTCACCTCCGGCGCCGTCGCCACCGGGCGCGCCGCCTTGGGCTTCAAGGAAACGCCCAAGCGGCTTGATGAGAAACAGGCCTGCGCTGCGGCCGGCCAACCTGAGCTGATGCGCGCCTGGACCGATGCCTTCGCGGGGCATCAGATCAAGGCCGCTCAGGCGCTGCTCACGCTGGACGACACGGAGCGCCGCCGCCGCTGGCTCAACGCGCGCGACACGCTCGAGCGGCTGCTGAGCTGGAAGATCTGCCCCATCGTCAACGAGAACGACACGGTCGCGACCGACGAGATCCGCTACGGCGACAACGACCGTCTCGCGGCGCGGGTGGCGCAGATGGTCTGCGCGGATGTTCTGATCATCCTCTCCGACGTCGACGGACTCTACGACGCCGATCCGCGCCTCTCGCCCCAGGCCAAACGCATCGACGAAGTGGCCGAGATCACACCGGCGATCCTCGCCATGGCCGGTGGGACGGGCAGCACGGTCGGCTCGGGCGGCATGGCGTCCAAGCTCGAAGCGGCGCGTGTCGCGGGCGAGGCGGGTTGCGCGGCTGTGATCGCGCCCGGTGCGGTCGATCATCCGATTGCGGCGCTTGGGGCAGGCGGCGCCTGCACCTGGTTCACACCGCGTCAGGCCCCGGCGACCGCGCGGCGGCAATGGATCGCCGGGGCGCTGAGCCCGCGCGGCGCGCTCAAGATCGACGCGGGCGCCGAAAAAGCGTTGAGCGGTGGCAAGAGCCTCTTGCCGGCCGGCGTCACCGACGTCGAAGGCGCTTTCGAAAAGGGCGATGCGGTGCGGATCGTCTCGGCGGCCGGCGCGGACCTGGGTCGCGGTATCGCCGGCTATGGCGCGGCCGACGCCAAGCGGATCATCGGCCGGCGGAGCGAAGAGATCGCAGAGGTTTTGGGTTTCGCCGGGCCTTCTGAGATAATACATCGCAACGACATGGTTTTGAGTTCCAAAGGTCCTGATTCTGGGGAGAGCGACGGTGAACAAGCCTGAGACCGGCTTGCCGACCAAGGAAGAGGCGACCCTCGACGCGATGGGGCGCGCCGCCCAGGCGGCTGCGGCGAAAGTGCGCGCGGCGACGGCCGAGGAGCGCACCGCCGCGATCCGAGCGATGGCCGCCTCGATCCGTGCGCACGCCGAAGCGATTCTCGCGGCCAACGCTGAAGATGTCGCCGCAGCGCGTGAGGCCGACATCGGCGCAGCGAAGATCGACCGGTTGGTGTTGACGCCCGACCGGCTTGAAGGCGTCGCCAAGGCCGTCGAAGTTGTCGCCGATCAGGCCGATCCCGTCGGCGAGACGATCGCGCAATGGACCCGGCCGAACGGTCTGGAGATTTCTCGCGTGCGCACGCCTATCGGCGTGATCGCGATGATCTACGAGAGCCGCCCCAACGTCACCGCCGACGCGGCCTCGCTGTGTCTGCGCGCCGGTAACGCAGTGATCTTGCGCGGCGGCTCGGAGGCCAGGCGTTCGAATGCCGCGATCCGAGCGGCGCTGGTTGCGGGCCTTGAAGGCTCCGCGCTTCCCGCTGAAGCGGTGCAGCTCGTCCAATCCACCGACCGGGCGCTGGTCAGCCGCATCCTCGGCGGACTCGGCGGGACGGTCGACCTGGTCATTCCGCGCGGCGGGAAGGGGCTGGTCGAGCGGGTGATGCGCGATGCGCGCGTGCCGGTCTTGAGCCACCTCGACGGCAACTGCCACGTCTACGTTCACGCTGGCGCCGACCCGGAGAAGGCGCGGGCGATCGCCGTAAATTCGAAGATGCGGCGCACTGGCATCTGCGGCGCCGCCGAGACGTTGCTGATCGATGAAGCGGTCGCGGAAGACCTGCTGCCCGGAATCGCCGAGGACCTGGCAAAGGCCGGTTGCGCCCTGAGGGGCGACGCGCGGGCGCGCCAGATCGTTCCGAGCATGGCCGAAGCGACCGAGGAAGACTGGTATACGGAATACCTCGACGCGATCCTTGCCGTGCGTGTGGTCAAAGATCTCGACGCGGCGGTCGATCACATCGCCAAGTACGGCTCGGCGCACACCGAGACGATCGTCACCGAAGACGCTGCGGCGGCCGAAGCATTCCTCGCCAAGGTCGACAGCGCCATCGTGCTGTGGAACGCCTCGACCCAGTACGCAGACGGCGGCGAGTTCGGCATGGGCGCTGAGATCGGCATCGCCACCGGCAAGCTGCACGCGCGCGGTCCCGTTGGCGCTGAGCAGCTGACGACCTTCAAGTATCAGGTGAGGGGCGTTGGCCAGGTGCGGCCGTGAGCGAGCCCCAGTCTCATCTCTACCGCTCCACCCGGGGCGGCGTCGTTGACGCGCCGTTCGACCGCGCGTTGCTTGAAGGCCTCGCACCGGACGGCGGGCTCTATCTGCCGCAGGCTTGGCCGGACTACGCCGCGAGCGGGCTTGTCGAGCGTGCAGCGAGCACGCCGTACAAGGACGTCTGCGCCGAGGCGATCGCGCCATTCGTCGGGCCGGCGCTGCCGTCTGAAGCCGTTTCGCAAGCCGCCGCCGAGGCCGCCGCATCGTTCAGCCATCCCGATGTGACGCCGCTCGTCGAGATCGCGCCGGGGCTGCATCTGCTCGAGCTGTTCCACGGGCCGACGCTGGCGTTCAAGGACTGCGCGATGCAGCTGATCGCGCCTCTGACCCGCGAGGCGCTGAGAGCGCGCCAGGAGCGGCTGCTGCTGCTCTGCGCAACGAGCGGGGACACGGGCGCGGCGGCGGTGCGCGCCTTCGCCAACGCCGACCGGGTTGACCTCGTCGTGCTGCATCCCAAGGGCAGGGTGTCCGACGCCCAACGCCGGCAGATGACGACGTGCGACGCGCCGAACGTCTTGAACCTCGCCGTGCGCGGCGACTTCGACGACTGCCAGCGCATCCTGAAGGCGCTCACCGGCGACGCGCGGCTGGCCGAACACCGTCGCGTCAGCACGGTCAATTCGATCAACTGGGTCCGCCTCGCCGGACAAATCCCGTACTATCTGCGTACCGTCTCACAGCTAGCCGAGCCGGCGCACTTCGTCGTGCCAACCGGCAACCTCGGCGACGCCTTCGCCGGCTGGGTGGCGCGCCGCTGCGGCGCGCAAATGGCCTCGATGACCGCCGCGGTGAACTCGAACGACGCACTCGCCCGCGCGCTGGAGACCGGGCGCTACGAACGCCGCGCGGCGACGCCGACCGCATCGGTGGCGATGGACGTCCAGGCGCCGAGCAACCTCGAGCGGCTGATCTTCGAAGCCAGCGGCGGCGACGCCGAAGCGACGCGGACAATCTTCGAAACCTTCGCCAAAGAGGGTGCGGTCCAGATCCCCGAGCCGATCCGACACGTCGCCGCGGGCGATCTCGCCGCTGTTTCGGTCAGCGAGGCGGAGACCGCCCAAACCATCGCCGAGACCTACAAGGCGACCGGCCGCGTGATCTGTCCGCACACGGCGGTGGCGATGTCCGTCGCGCGCCGCATGCCGGTCGACGGCGCGCCGAAGGTGGTGCTGGCGACCGCGCATCCAGGCAAGTTCCCCGAGTCCGTCGGCGCCGCGCTCGGCCGCGCGATCGATATCCCTGAGGCGCTCGCTGGTCTCGCTGACCTGCCCGAACACATGACCGAGGCCGATCCGGAGATCGATGCCGTCCGCGACGTGATCGAGCGGCGCTTGGCGCCGGCGTGAGCCGCCGGCCGCGCCCTTACATGTGATAAACGCAGAGCTTGTTGCGATCGAGATCGCGGAAGTAGCCGGCGTAAAAGCCGCGCTCGCCGCGCGGTCCCGGCGGGCCTTCGTCGGCGGCGCCCAGATCGATCGCCTTGGCGTAAATTTCGTCGACCCGCTCGGGCGAGGCGACTTTGAGAGCGACCATCGTGCCGTTGCCGTTCGTCGCCGCCTTGCCGTCCGCGGGCCTGAGCACGCCGAGCAGCGCGCCCTGTCCAAAGGCGTAGAGCTGGCCCTCGGGGACCTCGTACATGCGCTTGCCGTCGAGTTCGGCCAGCAGGGCGTCGTAGAATTCGAGCGCGCGCTCGAGGTCGTTGGTTCCAAGCGTCACATAGCTGATCATCGCCGAGCTCCCTTTAGCGCGGGGGGCATGAAGCCACGGCGCGCGTCGCGTCGCAATTGCCTTGCTTTTCCGACCAGCGCGCCCTATCCGCGCGGCCATGTTCGCCGACCTCGCCCCTCTCTTCACCGCCGCCTTCGTGACCTTCTTCGTCCTTCTGGACGCGGTCGGGGTCGCGCCGGTGTTCGCCACCATGACGGCGCACGGTCACGGCGGCTATCGCCAGCGCATGGCGGTTCAGTCGATCGTGGTCGCTACGGCGATCATCCTTGGGTTCGCCTTCGGCGGCGCCTGGCTGCTTGAGCACCTCGGCATTTCGCTGCACGCGTTCCGCATCGCGGGCGGGGCGCTGTTGTTCCTGATCGCGCTCGACATGGTGTTCGAGCGGCGGACGGCGCAGCGCGAGAAGCGGTCGGCGGACTATCAGGCCGAAGGGCCGGACCATGCGCCGCTCGAGGACATCTCGGTGTTTCCAGTCGGCATCCCGATGCTGGCCGGTCCCGGCATCATCGCTTCGGTGATGCTCTACATGTCCGAGCATCCAAGCTGGCTCGACCGCGGGGCGGTGTTCGCCGCCTTGGGCCTCAATATGCTGCTGGCGCTGGCGATCCTCTTGGCGGCTGGCCCGCTGGTGCGCCTGTTCGGCAAGAGTACGACGGGCGCTCTGACGCGCATCTTGGGCGTGCTGCTGACCGCGCTGGCCATCCAGTTCATCATCGACGGGATCACGGGCGCGTTTGGGCTCGTGGTGTGAGTTGCGGCGCTTGAGTGCTGAATTGAACAAAGCTTTTCACCGGCTCCCCGGACGACGCGCAGCGGCGATCCGGGGCCCAGGAGGTTTTGCCGCAACGCTTGGTGATGACGTCATGAAACGTCGCGTCGAGGCCCGCCTGGATCCCGGCTCTCGCTCCGCTCGGCCGGGAAGCCGGCTTAGTTTCTGTTCGGAATCTCAGGAGCCGAGGCGAGCATCTGACCCGCGCGGGCTTCGAATCGAGCAACGCGAGCACTCGTCGGAGAGAGGACAGGCAGCCCCCGCCGAGCATCGCGAGAGCCCGCTTATCCCCGCCTAAAGCCCGTAGGCGCCCGGGTCGCGGACGTCGCGATGGAAGTCGAGCCGCGCGGCGAACGGCGCCGGGTCCTTGAGCTTCACCATCGCGGTTTCGTCTCTGTAGAGAACGTCGTGCAATCGCGTCAGCGTGAACCGCGCCGCCGAGCCGGCGCACAGCATCGGCATCGAGGCGCGCTCGAGCGCGCTTAGGGGACGCACCGAAGCGTATCCCTGACAAAAGCCCGCACACGCGGCCTCGTCGAAGACGCCGCCCGACCGGAAGCCCCAGGCGTTGATCGCCACGGCGAGGTCGTAGGCGCGCGCGTCCTCGCAGGCGAAGTAGAAGTCGATGACGCCGGAGACGTCCCCGTCCTTGAAAAGGACGTTGTCGGGGAAGTAGTCGCCGTGGATCGGCCCGGCAGGCAAGGCGTCGGGCCAGATGTCAGTCAGCGCTTCGATGACGTCGCGGACGCGATTGAGCAGGCGTTCGTCCTCCCCGCCGGCGCGCTGGGCGCAGACCAGCGCGAGGTCGCGCCAGGCCGCGGGGCCGAAGCGGTTGGCCGGCATCTCCGGTCCGTCGTCGGAGAGCAGATGCAGCCGCGCCAGCGCCGCGCCGGCCTTGCGGCAATCCTCGGCGGAAGGCTCGCGCAGCCACGCGCCCTCGGCCCAGCGGATGATTGTCGCCGGACGGCCGCAGAGCCGCCCCAGAAGCGCGCCGTCTTTGCGCGCCACTGGCCGCGGCGCAGGGTAGCCCTTGTCCGACACGTGCGCGATCAATGCTAAAATGTGCGGCAGGTCCTCCGCGCGCACACGTTTTTCAAACAGTGTGAGCACATAGGCGGCCCCGCCTTCGACGGTCAGGCGATAATTGGTGTTCTCCACGCCCTCAGCGATCGGGGCGAGCATGTCGAGCGCCCCAATGTCGTAGTCGTCAAGAAATGCGGCCGCGTCGGCGGCGCTGACTTGGGTGAACACCGCCATGACGGCGCGCCAGGCTCCAGATTGAGGTTCGCTTGGGTAGCCTCAAGCGTCGAGCAAGTCGGCGCGCATGTCCAGAAGGTCGGCGTAGACCGACATCGAGGTCGGCCAGCGGCCCGCGCCTTTGCCGAGCGCGGTCCAGGCGCGACCGCCGCGGGCCTCGACGCGCAGCGCATTGCGTTCCCGGTCCGCGCTGTAAAACAGCGGGTCCGAGCCCGACGCGCAGCGGAACAGGCGCACCTCGGCGTGCAGCTTGTCCGCTTCGTCGCAGCGGCAGACGGCGACCTGCTTCCAGACGCCGCCGCTCTCGGCGATCTCGGCGAGGCGGTCGGCGTCGAGCGGCTCGACTTTCACGTCGTCCTCGGCGGGGGCGCGGCCGAAGGCTTCATAGGCGAGGATTCGGATCTTCGCCGCGGCGTCGCGGCCGTCGAGATCGGCGCTCGGGTCTTCCTCGGCGAAGCCGGCGGCCTGGGCGGCGGCGAGAGCGTCGGCGAACGCCGCGCCGTGCGCCATGCGGTCGAGGATGAAGTTGACGGTGCCGTTCAAGACCGCTTCGACGGAGGCGACCGGTCCGGCGGCGTGCGCGCCGCGCACGACCTCGACCATCGGGCAGCCGCCGCCGACCGCGGCCGAGTAGGCGAGCCGGCCGCCATGGCTTTGGCAAAGCGCGTGCAGGCCGGCGAGGTCTTCGACCAGGGCCTGCTTGTTGGCGGTGACCACCGAGACGCCGCGACCCAGCGCGCTTTCCTGCAGCGCGCGACCGGCGTCGGCGTCCGAGAGCGCGTCGACGACCACGTCCGGTTCGGCGGCGAGCAGGGCGTAGGCGGAGTCGGTGAGCAGCTTGGGATCGATCCGGTCGCGCGGCTTGCTCGCATCGCGGACCAGCACGCCGACGAGTTCGAACGCCTCGGGCGCGTCGAGCAGACGATGGGCGACGCCGAGCCCGACCACGCCGCAGCCGGCAAGCGCGACTCGCAAAGGACGCGGCTGCGGCGGCTTGCCGGGCGCGGCGCTCTTCGGGCCGACGACGCTCGCGCGCGCCGCGCCGACGCCGGCGACTTCGACCTTGACCTTGCGGTCCCTGGCGAAGGTGACAGCTTGGAGCTGGATCAGCTCGCCGGCGACTTTGGCCGCATCGTCCCAGGAAAGCTCTTCGAAAAGCCGCGCCGCGCCGCCATGCTCGGCAGGATCGCGGTCGAAAACGCCCGGAACGTCCTTGACCAGACGAACCCGGTCGGCGCGCGCCTCGGCGGCGATGAAGACCGCGGTGAGATCGGTGCCGCCGCGTCCCAACAGCACCGGCTGGCTGTTCGCGCCGACGCCGGCGTAGCCCGGCACGACGACCACGTCATGATCGCTGAGCGCCGCCTCGAGCGCGCCGCGGTCCATCGAGACCAGACTGGCGTGCTCGGGCGGGCCCTCTGCGAGGAGCTTCAGATCCTGCGGGCTCAACACTGCGGCGCGCATGCCGACGCGCTCGCAGGCCATCGCCGCAAGCGCCGCAGTGCGCGCCTCGCCCAAGGCGACGAGATGCGGCGTGAACCGGTTCTCGTGCTCGCAGCCGTTGGCGCGGGCTTCGGCGAGAAGCGAGTCGGTGTGGCCCGACAGCGCCGAAACTACCGCGACGACGCGCGCGCCCTGGCGGTGGACGCGATAGGCCTCGCTGGCGACCTTCGCCGCATCGGCCGGATCGTGCAGGATCGAGCCGCCGAGCTTGAGCACGACCAGCGGGCGCTTTTCGCTGCCAGCGTCCGCCTTGGCGCTGTAGCCGCCGACGGGCTCCGAACCCGGTTTGGACGAGAGGACATCGCGCACGGCAGGCTCCGGTTCGCAGCGTGCGGGCTCAAGCGTGTTCAACATGGGTCTTCCTTACATACGAAAAACCCCGCCGTAGGTCTCGGCGGGGGCGTTTGCTGACGGTCCTGGAACTAGGCGCGCTAACGATCCCTCGCCGAAGGCGTGGTGGTAATCGTAATGCCGATGGTCATGAAGCGCCCGAAAGCGCTTTGGCCGGGCCGCGGCAGCGGTCCGGGGGAGGCGGTCGTTGCGGTGCGCGCGATATGCGCCATGGCCGAACACGTCCTCACACGATGAGTGTGGAACGTTCTTTAAAGGCTCGCGGCCGGGGATTCAACCACGCAATTAGTTTTCGCTCAGGCCGCGGCGTATTGGCCCGGGATCGGCGCGAGCGCGGCCGCGCGGATGAGCGCGGCGCGCATGCCGTCAAAGCTCGCCGGCTTCTTCAGCACCACGTCGGGCTTGAGGCCGGCCGTGTTCGCCGATCGCGTTACCGCGGCGGTGTCGGCGGCGACCGCGATGATCGCCGGGCAGGGCCGGTCAGGGCCGAGCACGCCGCGCTTCAACGGTCCGAGCAGATATTCGATCGGCCCGTCGAGGTCTTCGACGTCGAACATCATCGCGTCGAAGTAGGCGTTCTCGACGGCGCAGAAGGCGTCCTCGGTGCTCTCGACCACGGTGATGTCGGCGACGCCCTGAATCTTCGCCAGCGCGGCGAGGCACTGGCGCGAATGCCCGGGCCGGCCGAAGATCAGCAGACGCATCGACTTGGGCAGTCTCTGAGCGGCCGAGAACGGCGCTTCGAAGGGTTCGTGCTTCTTGCTCATGCACGACAGCCTAATCGCGCCGGGTTTCAGCTTCGTTCCGCAGAAAGAGAGGTTTTTTCCCGCTCTTGCGCCGCCGCGGCAACGAAGCGTTATCCATGCCGGCGGCGCGACGCCCTAGAGCCGCGCGATCACTGCCTCGGCCGCCTCGCTCGTGCTTGCGCTTCCACCGAGATCGCGAGTCGCCGCGCCGCCTTCGAGCGCGTCCGCGACGGCCGCCTCGACCGCGCGTGCGGCGTCCTCGAGACCGAACGAACTGCGCAGCATCATCGCCGCCGACAGGATCATGCCGAACGGATTGGCGAGGCCTTGTCCAGCGATGTCGGGCGCCGAGCCGTGGATCGGCTCGTAGAGACCGCGCCGGCCGTCTCCGAGCGAGGCCGACGGCACGAGGCCGAGCGAGCCGCAAAGCACCGCGGCCTCGTCGGTCAGGATGTCGCCGAACATGTTTTCTGTGACGATCACGTCAAAGCGCGACGGCGCGTTGATGAGGTGCATCGCGGCGGCGTCGACCAGGATGTGCTCGAGTTCGAGCTCGGGAAACTCCTTCTCGAACAGCGCCGAGACAGTGTCGCGCCACAGCCGGGAGGTTTCGAGCACGTTGGCCTTGTCGACCGACGTCACCTTGCCTCTGCGGCCTCTCGCCAGCTCGCCGGCGCGGCGAGCGACGCGCTCGATCTCGGCCACGGTGTAGAGGCACTCATCGGTGGCCTTGTCGGCTTCGCGGGTCTTCTTGCCGAAGTAGATCCCGCCGGTCAGCTCACGGACCACCAGGATGTCGACGCCTTCGAGCCGATCGGCCTTGATCGGCGAGCGCGCCGCGCCCGCCGGATGCGGCTTGATCGCGCGCAGGTTCGCCCAGGTTCCCATCGCCGCGCGCAGGCCCAAAAGGCCGGTCTCGGCGCGGATCTTCGGATCGACTTTGTCCCACTTCGGCCCGCCGACCGCGCCCAGCAGCACCGCGTCCGCCGCTTCGACCGCTGCTTTGGTCGCCGCCGGGAACGGCTCGCCATCCGCGTCGATCGCCGCGCCGCCGAAACGCTGTTCGTCGATCGCGAACGTCAGCCCGTGCTTGGGCGCGAGCGCTTCGAGAACGGAGATCGCGGCGGCGCCGACTTCAGGGCCAATGCCGTCGCCGGGGAGGTAAGCGATTTTCAGGTTCGTCATAGGGAGGCTCGCTGGAGGCGGCTTGGAAGGCAGGCTCTCTTGCCACAGCGACGCGCCGAGGCAAAGCGGCGGACCGTGCTCGCGTTTCAAGACTTTCCACAGTGGAAAATTATGATTTTCCAACTTGGAAACTTGATGTTAGCTTACTTTCCGCATTGGAAAGAGAGGCGGGGTCATGCCGGAAACGTCTGATCGCACTGACGCGCGAGACGCGCTCTACGACGTTCGAAGGTTTATGCGCGCGGGCGTGCGTCGAGGGTTGCCGCCGCGCTGGTACAACCTCGTTCTGGCGGCTGTTTACGGAGGCCTCGCCCATCGCTGGGCTGACGTGACCGGCAGCGACGCGGCGAAGCTGGACTTCTACGTGTGGTGGATTGTCCTGACGTTGGCGACGGGTGGCCTTCAGTACTTCGGCTGGCGCGCCTGGGGCGCGGCGGCGCGCCATGGACCGATGCATTGGAGTCTGCATGCGGTGAGCTGGTTGAGCATTTTCATCCTCGGAACATTGGGCGCAGTTCCTCGGGCGTATTGGGACCAGGGATGGGGGCCGTGGGCGGCCGGCGCCGCTGTCTGGGTGATCGTGTTCACCGCGATGGAGATTCATCGGCTCGTGGTCCTCGCCCGCGACGCCGATGGTCTGGTGTGAGCAGAGATTCGATGCAGCCAGCCCTCGACCCCGTGATTCACGCGCCCAACCGGCTGCAGATCTGCGCACTGCTTTCGCCGCTCGCAGAGGCGGAGTTCGCCGTGCTGCGCGATGAGCTGGGAGTGTCGGACTCAGTGCTGTCGAAACACATCAAGCAGCTCGAAGAGGCCGGCTATCTCAAGGTGCGCAAGGGCGCGATGAACGGCCGCCAGCGCACCTGGACGCAGCTGACTGCGAAGGGCCGCGCCGCTTTCGCCGCACACGTCGCGGAGCTGCAGCGGTTGGCGAACGTCGCGAACGGTCAGGGTTCGGAAGACTAGGTTCGCTCCGCTTCGAACGCTGCGATAGAATCCTCGCGCGCAAGCAAGTATCCGAGCTGGTCGACGCCTTCGAGCAGACACGTTCGCGCAAACGGCTCGATCTCGAACGCCACTGGCGCATCGTTGCCGACGGCGATGGTTTTCGCGTCGAGATCGATCGTAACCGGAATGTCGGGCTGAGTGAGCAGGCGTTCGTAAACTTCCTCCGGCGCGTCGATCGCCAGGAGGCCGTTCTTCAGGGCGTTGGCGCGGAAGATGTCAGCGAGACCGGAGCTGATCACCGCCTTGAAGCCGTAGTCCGACAACGCCCAGGCAGCGTGTTCGCGCGAGGAGCCGCAGCCGAAGTTTTTGCCCGCGACCAGGATCGTCGCCTCGCCGGGACCGCTCGAGGGCAGGGGTGAGTCGGCCTTTTCCGTCCCGTCCGCGTTCCAGCGGCGGTCGTGAAACGCGTGCTCGCCGAAGCCTTCGCGGGTGGTCGCGGTGAGGAAGCGCGCGGGGATGATCTGGTCGGTGTCGACGTTGGACTGGTCTAAGACCCGCGTCTTCGCCGTCAGCTTGCGGAAAGGTTTGGACATCAGCTAGTTCGCCTTGCGATCTTGAATTTCATTGTTGTCGAGCTTCGCGCGTATCACCTTGATGGTTTCGTCACGCAGCTGTTCAATCGAAACTGCTTCTTTGCGGCGCAAGCGCTTTTGAATCATGCTGATTGGCGCGCAATGAATGTTCTTTCCCGGAGGAGACAAACACGTCTCTTCACCGTATTCGTCTTCAGCGCGGACCCACTCAAAGTTGGATTCTTCGACAATTGTCTCGCCGAACGCCAAGCCGAGCGCAATGAGCGCATCCGGAGCGTCGATCTCTTCTTCTAAAAATGAGTCGTACAAACTCTGAACTTGTTGAACGCTCAGCGGTCGCTGCGAAGCTTGACTGATGCGCATGGCGAACGCCAACCCCTCATCGAGTGCAAGCAATTCGTCGGCCGAAAGTGGCCTAAGCATTCCCCACCTCCGCCAGGAACGCCCGTGCATCCGCGACACATCCCGCGATCGCGCTCGCTGCGGCGGTGGCGGGGCTCGCCAGCATCGTACGCGCGCCGGGGCCTTGGCGGCCTTCGAAATTGCGGTTGGACGTCGAGA
This sequence comes from Maricaulaceae bacterium, assembly GCA_050050115.1. Classification (GTDB taxonomy): domain Bacteria; phylum Pseudomonadota; class Alphaproteobacteria; order Caulobacterales; family Maricaulaceae; genus JASFUX01. The sequence goes on from JASFUX010000005.1 coordinate 24,149, forward strand.
CCACGTATTCGCCAGGCCGCGCCGTGTCGCCGTTCATCCCAAGGCACATCGAGCAGCCCGGCTCGCGCCATTGCGCGCCCGCAGCGAGGAAGACCTCGTGCAGCCCTGCCGCTTCGGCCTGGCGCTTCACCGTCTCCGAGCCCGGCACGATGATGGCCTCGACGTTGTCGGCGACCTTGCGGCCTTTCATCACCGCGGCGGCGGCTTCGAGGTCGGACAGACGTCCGTTCGTGCACGAACCGACGAAGGTCTTCTGCACTGGCAGCCCAGCAATCGGACGGCCCGCCGAGAGTCCCATATATTCAAGCGCGCGCCGCTCGTCTGCGCCTGCAGGTTCAGGCACGGCGGCGTCGATCTGCGTGCTCATCGCCGGGTTGTTGCCCCAAGTGATCATGGGCGCGAGGGCCGCGGCGTCGAGGGTCACCGTCTGGTCGAACTCGGCGCCGTCGTCGGTCGTCAACGCGCGCCAGCGTTCGATCGCGGCGTCGAAGTCGGCCCCTTTGGGTGCGCGCTCGCGGCCTTCGAGCCAGGCAAACGTCGTTTCGTCGGGCGCGATCATGCCGGCCCGTGCGCCGCCCTCGATCGACATGTTGCAGATGGTCATCCGCTCTTCCATCGAGAGCGCGGCGATCCCCGGCCCGCGATACTCGATCACGTGGCCGACCCCGCCGCCGACGCCGATCTTGCCGATGATCGCCAGGATCAGGTCCTTGGCGGTCACGCCCTTCGGAATCTCGCTCTCGACCTCGATCGCCAGCGTCTTCGGGCGTCGCTGCAGGACGCATTGGGTCGCGAGCACGTGGCCGACTTCGGTCGTGCCGATGCCGAAGGCGAGCGCGCCGAAGGCGCCGTGGGTCGAAGTGTGGCTGTCGCCGCAGACGATGGTCATGCCCGGCTGGGTTGCGCCCAGCTCGGGGCCCATCACGTGGACGATGCCGCGGTGCTCGCTCTCCCAGCCGTGCAGCGTGATCCCATGCTCCTTGCAGTTGGCGTAGAGCGTCTCGACTTGGTTCTGCGCCTGCTTGGTCGCATACGGACGAAACCCGTCCGGGCCGGCCGGCAAGGTGGGCGTCGAGTGATCGCAGGTCGCTAGCGTCAGGTTGGGGCGGCGTACTTTGAGCCCGCGCGCCTTCAGTTCGGCGAAGGCCTGCGGCGTCGTCACCTCGTGAATGAGGTGCAGGTCGATGTAGAGCACCGCCGGTTGGTCGGTGCTCGCCTGGGAGACGAGGTGGCTCTCCCAAACCTTTTCAAAAAGGGTCTTCGGCGCAGCCATCACGCCCCCGCCGCGACCTTGGCCGTCGCGCCTTCCGCCATCGGCATCAGCCAGCTGCGCGTGTCGGGCGTCTTGCCGTCAAAGAGGCCGAAAAAGCGCTCCTGCAACGCACGGGTGACCGGCCCGGCCTTGCCTTCGCCGACCTGCGTGCGGTCGACGCTGCGCACCGGTGTGATCTCCGCGGCCGTGCCGGTGAGAAAGATCTCGTCGACGAGATAGAGCATCTCGCGCGGCATCGACTGCTCGATCACCTGGATGCCGAGATCTTCAGCGAGGCGCATGACGGTGTCGCGGGTGATGCCGAACAGGATCGAGTCGCCCGCCGGCGGAGTCAGCAGCTTGCCGTCCTTGACCATGAACAGGTTCTCGCCCGCGCCTTCCGACAGACGGCCGTCAGCTCCCAGAGCAATGCCTTCGGCGAAGCCGTTGGATTGCGCCTCCCGCCCGATGAGAACGCCCGAAAGATAGTTGCCCGCCGCCTTGGCCGCGGCTGGCGTGGTCGAGGGCGCGGGTCGGCGCCAGGAAGAGACGCACACGTCGACGCCCTGGGTCACCGCTTCGTCGCCGAGGTAGCCGCCCCAGGGCAGCGCAGCGATCGCGACGTCTACGACGGCGTGATCGGGCGGGGTCACCTTGAGGCCGCAGTCGCCGTAAAAGGCGATGGGACGCAGGTAGGTGCTCGTCAGGCCGTTGGCGCCGACCACTTCGCGGCACGCCGCTTCAAGCTCGTCGACCGTGCGGCCGATCTCCATGCCGTAGATCTTCGCCGAGGTGACCAACCGCTGGACGTGATCGTGGATGCGGAAGCCGCGCGGGCCGTTGTTCGTCTCATAGACGCGGATGCCCTCGAACACGGCGGTGCCGTAGTGAAGGGCGTGGGAGAGCACGCTGATCTTCGCCTCATGCGAAGGCGTCAGCGCGCCGTTCATCCAAATGTAGCTCGTTGCGCCGTCATCGCGCATAATCCGTACTCCTATAAATCTGTAAGCGTCAGGCGGTTCTGGCTGCTTCGCCGGTCGCCGCTGCTTGCTCTGCCTTCTGCGCCGCGAGACGATCGCGCTGGCGCAAGATTCGATTGACTACGTCGAGGTAGGCCGAAGCGCCGGCTGCGACGATGTCGGTGTTGACCCCGCGGCCGTGATAGCGGCGGCCGTCGAACCATACGTGTACGTCCGCTTCGCCCAGCGCGTCCTCGCCGGAGGATACAGAACGTACGGTGAAGTCCTCGAGCTCGAGGGAAACGCCGGTGATCTTGTCGATCGCGGAGAAGATTGCGTCGATGGGGCCGTCGCCTTCGCCAGCTTCGCGAAACTTCTCGCCATCGTCGTTGATCAACTCGATCGAGCCGTAGGGCGTCGAGGCCTCACCGTAGCCGGTGCCCGAGTGCATGCCGGAGATGCGCCACGGGCCGGCGTTGCCGGCGGTTTCGCCAAGGATCAGCGCTTCAAGATCGGAGTCGAAGACCTCTTTCTTGGTGTCGGCCAAGTCCTTGAAGGCGACGAATACGGACTGAAGCTGATTGTCGCCCAGGTCGAAGCCGAGGCGCTTGGCGCGCTCGGCGATCGCGGCGCGGCCGGAGTGCTTGCCCAAGATCAGATTGTCGCGCGAAACGCCGACGTCCTCGGGCTTCATGATCTCGTAGGTCTCGCGGTTCTTCAGCACGCCGTGCTGATGGATGCCGGCCTCGTGCACGAAGGCGTTGCGGCCAACGATCGCCTTATTGCGCGACACCGGCTGCCCGGTGAGCGTCGCCAGCAGGCGGCTCGCGCCATAGAGGCGGTTGGTGTTGACCTGAGTGTCGACGCCGAAGTGATCGGCGCGGACCTTCAGCGCCATGACCACTTCTTCGAGCGAGCAGTTGCCCGCGCGCTCGCCGATGCCGTTGATCGCGCATTCGATCTGCCGCGCGCCGCCTTTGACGGCGGCGAGAGAGTTCGCGGCCGCCAGTCCCAGGTCGTCATGGCAGTGTGTGGAGAGGACGATGGCGTCGTTGCCGATGTCCGCGCGCAGGCCTTCGAACAATTCTTTGATCTCGGCCGGGGTCGTATAGCCGACCGTATCCGGAATATTGATCGTGGTCGCGCCGGCGTCGATCGCGGCGGCGACGACTTCGCCCAAATAGTCTCGCTCGGTGCGGATGGCGTCCTCTGGCGAAAACTCCACTTCGTCGGCGAGATCGCAGGCCATGCGCACGCTGGCGACGGCGTGCTCGAGCACCTGTTCCTTGGTGAAGTTGAACTTCGCTTCGCGGTGCACCGGGCTGGTGCCGATGAACACGTGGATGCGGCTGCGCTGAGCTGGTTTCAGCGCCTTGCCCGCCTCGCGGATGTCGCCTTCCACGCAGCGTGCGAGCGAGCAGATGGTCACGCCGTTGATCTCCTGGCTGACCGTCTGGACCGACTCGAAGTCGCCAGGGCTCGACGCAGCGAAGCCCGCCTCGATGATGTCGACGCCAAGGTCGGCGAGGGTGCGCGCCATACGGAGCTTTTGCCCGACGGTCATCGAGAAGCCTGGCGCCTGTTCGCCGTCGCGCAGCGTGGTGTCGAAGATGCGGACGTGATCTTCGGTTCCGTTCGCGCCGTTTCTGGCTTGTTGGTTCTGGGCGGTCATCTGGCGTTCTCCATCGCCTCGGTGTTCGCAGCTTCAAGCTCGGCGGTACGTACGTCTACGAGGCGCTCGAGCTGGCGTTTCAGGGTCTCGGCGTTGCGGCCCGCGTCGCGCGGCGCGATCGACAGGGTCAGCTTGCGCTCACCGTCGAGCGGGCCGCCGAAGTCGACGGCCTCGAAGCGCCAACCGCGACGCTCGACAAGGCCAAGCAGGCGCACCAAGGCGCCCTCGGCGTCGTCCATCGTCACGCGGATCGTGCTCACGTCACGTCTCCTTCAATCATCTCGTGGTTGGCCGCGCCCTGCGGCACCAGCGGCCAGACGTTCGCGGCCGGATCGATCTTGACGTGCATCAGGATCGGGCCTTCGGCGGCGAGCAGGCGGTCGATGCCGGCGTCGACTTGATCGCGCTTGTCGACCGTGAACGATTCAATGCCGAATGCTTCGGCCACCTTGGCGAAGTCCGGGTTGTCGGCGAGATCGACTTCGGAGCGGTTGCCGTCGAAAAACAGGTCTTGCCACTGACGGACCATGCCGAGCATGGCGTTGTCGATGAGGATGATCTTCACCGGGATCTTGTAGCGGTTGAGCGTCGCCAGCTCCTGGATGTTCATCATGATCGAGCCGTCGCCCGACACGCAGACCACCATGGAGTCGGGACACGCCAGCTTCGCGCCGATCGCGGCCGGCAGACCGAAGCCCATCGCGCCGAGGCCGCCCGAGGTCAGGTGCGCTTCGGGGCGGGTGAAGCGGCAGTGCTGGGCGACCCACATCTGATGCTGGCCGACATCGCAGGCGATGATCAGGTCGCTGGGCGCGCGCTCGGACATGTCTTTCAAGAGCTTGGGCGCATAAACGCCGTCGCCGGAGGCGTTGTAGTCCCAGGCCGATTGTTCCTTGAGCGTCTTCAGCTCGTCGAGCCACGGTCCGATCTGGAGATGACCCGGCTCGAGCGAATAGAGGTTCGACAGGAGTCCGCCAGTCAGAGCGACATCGGCGCGGCGCAGCTTGGAGATCTCTGCGCCGTCGACGTCGAGGTGGATCACGCGGGCGTTCGGCGCGAACTCCGACAGCTTGCCGGTGGCGCGGTCGTCAAAGCGCGCGCCGGCGGAGATCAGAAGATCGCAGGTCTGCACAGCGAAGTTCGCCGCCTTCAGCCCGTGCATGCCGAGCATGCCCATGAAGTTCGGATCGTTGGTCGGGATCGCGCCGAGGCCCTTCAATGTGGCCACCGACGGAATGCCCGTCCGGCCCGCAAAGGCGCGCACAGCCGCGACGCCGCCGGCGAGGAGCACCCCGCCGCCGACATAGAGCAGCGGCTTCTTCGCCGAGCGGATCAGCTCTTCAGCTTCGGTGAGCGCCGTTGCGGCCGCGGCGCGCGGCTGCTTGGGTGGCGGCGGCGGATCGATCATCCGCGACACCGGCGCCTGGGCGATGTCCTTGGGCACGTCGATCAGCACCGGACCGGGCCGGCCGCTTTGGGCGATTTCGAACGCACGCGCGACCGTCTCCGGGATCTCTTCGACCGAGCGCAGGATGAAGCTGTGCTTGACCACCGGCAGCGTCAGTCCAAAGACGTCCACCTCCTGGAAAGCGTCGGTGCCCATCAAGGTCTGGAACACCTGGCCGGTGATCGCCACGACCGGGGTGGAGTCGAGGAACGCGTCGGCGAGGCCGGTGACCAGGTTCGTCGCGCCCGGCCCCGACGTCGCCATGCAGACGCCGACCCGCTTGCCGGCGCGGGCATAGCCTTCGGCGGCGAAGGCGGCGCCTTGCTCGTGGCGGGTGAGGATGTGCTCGACCGAGGAGCGCGTCAGCGCGTCATAGATCGGCATGATCGCGCCGCCGGGGTAGCCGAACACCTTGTCGACCCCCAGCGCCTCGAGGCCGCGGATGAGCAGATCCGCCCCAGTGCACGCATTCGCACGCGGGTCGGGCGTCTCTGTGCTGATTTTCGCGGCCACGGTCATCGTCTCAGTCCTCTGAGCGTTCGCCTTAACTAAGCGTTGGCTTTGTCGTCCTCGGCGTTGAGCCACGGCATCTTCGCGCGCAGCTCCTTGCCGACTTTCTCGATGTTGTGATCGAGGTCGGCCTGCCACATCTTTTTGTATTGCGGCAGTCCGGCCTGGTTCTCGAGGATCCAGTTCTTCGCGAACGTGCCGTCCTGGATGTCGCCCAAGACCTCGCGCATGCGCTCTTTGGTCTCGTCGTTGATCACCCGCGGTCCGGAAACGAAGTCGCCGTACTTGGCGGTCTCGGAGATGAAGTCGTGCATCTTCGAGAGGCCGCCTTCGTGGAGAAGGTCGACGATCAGCTTCACCTCGTGCAGGCACTCGAAGTAGGCGACCTCAGGCTGGTAGCCGGCTTCGACGAGAACCTCGTAGCCTTTCAAGATCAGCTCGGAGAGGCCGCCGCAGAGCACGGCCTGTTCGCCGAAAAGATCGGTCTCGGTTTCTTCCTTGAACGTCGTGTCGATCACGCCGCCGCGCACGCCGCCGAGACCCGCCGCATAGGCGAGCGCCTTCTGCGACGCTTGACCGGAGTAGTCTTGATGGACGGCGCGCAGGCACGGCACGCCCGCGCCGATCTCGTATTGACGGCGGACGAGATCGCCCGGGCCCTTCGGCGCGATCAGGATCACGTCGAGCGTGCTCGGCGGCGTGATCCGGTCGAAGTGGATCGAAAAGCCGTGGGCGAACAGCAGGGCGTTGCCCGGCTCGAACGTCTCTTTGATCTCCTCGAACACGTCGGGTTGCTTGGTGTCGGGCGCGAGGAGCGAGACCAGCCCGGCCGGGCCGGCGGCTTCGGCGGCGCTCATCGGCTTGAAGCCGTCGGCTTCCGCCTTCTGCCAGCCCGGGCCACCTTCGCGCGCGCCGACGCGGACTTCGACGCCAGAGTCGCGCAGGTTCATCGCGTGGGCGCGTCCTTGGCTGCCATAGCCGATGATCGCGACGGGCTTGTCTGAGATCGCTGCGACATCGGCGGCGGCGACGGTGGATGTGCTCATGCGGAACTCCCTTGAAGATCTGTCTTTTTGGCGGATGCGCCGGTTCTTGAATCAAACGGAAAACTGGTGACCGCGCCCTCGGACGCGGACGAGACGAGGGCGGCGTACTTGGCGTAGGCGCCGGAGAAGGCGCTCGGCGGCGGCGGCGTCCAGCCCTTGGCGCGTTCGGCGAGGTCGGCGTCGCAATCGATGCGCCGGCCGTCGACGTCGATGCGGATCATGTCGCCGTCTTTCAAAAACGCGATCGGACCGCCGCGGACGGCTTCGGGCGCAACGTGGCCGACCATGAAGCCGTAGGTGGCGCCGGAGAAGCGGCCGTCCGTCACCAGAGCGACGTGATCGCCGAGCCCCGCGCCTTGGAGCGCAGCGGTGACGGCGAGCATCTCGCGCATGCCGGGGCCGCCGGCGGGACCTTCGTTGCGGATGACGACGACGTCGCCTTCCTTGATGGCGCCGGACTCGATCGCAGCGAAGGTGTCCTCTTCGCAGTCGAACACGCGCGCCGGGCCTTCGAACAACAGCTTGCCGTGGCCGGCCAGCTTGGCGACGCAGCCTTCCGGCGCGAGGTCGCCGTAGAGGATGCCGTAGCCGCCGCGTTCCTTGATCGGCTTTTCGGCGCTGTAGATCACTTCCTGGCCGGGCGTCTCCGAGCGCCGCTCGATCTCTTCAAAAAGCGACTTGCCGGTGATGGTCGGCGCGTCCTCGATCAGGCCTGCGGCCTTCAGGCGCTGACCCAGCACTTCCGCGCCGCCGGCCTCGAAGAAGTCGGGCGCGGCGAAGCGACCGCCAGGTTTCATGTCGACGATCACCGGCGTGCGCCGCGAGACGTCGTCGAACACGTCGATCGACAGCTCGAGCCCGGCCTCGCGCGCGATGGCGAGGAGGTGGAGCACGATGTTGGTCGAGCCTGCGGTCGCGGTCGCCGAAACGGCCGCGTTCATCAGCGCTTTGTGCGAAAGCAGGTCCGAGGGGCGGCGGTTGGATTGGAACGCCTCGACCACGCGGCGGCCGGCCTCGCGCGCGGCTTCGGGCTTGTCGGGGTGGACGGCGGGGATGTCGTTCAAGCCCATCGGCGAGAGCCCCAGGTAGGTCATCGCCAGAGACATCGTGTTGGCCGTGTACTGACCGCCGCATGCGCCGGCGCCGGGGCAGGCTTTGCGCTCGACCTCGCCCAACTCGTTCGACGTGATCTTTCCGGCCGCGCAGGCGCCGACCGCCTCGAACACGTCCTGGATGGTCAGCGACTTGTCGCCCAGCTTTCCGGGCATGATCGAGCCGCCGTAGAGGATCACGCTCGGCAGGTTCATCCGCGCTGCGGCCATCGCCGCGGCCGGTATCGTCTTGTCGCAGCCGACGAGGAACAACACCGCGTCGAGGTGGTGGCCGCGCACAGCCAGCTCGGCGGCGTCGGCGATCGCCTCGCGCGACATCAGCGAGGCGCGCATGCCGGCCGCGCCCATGGCGATGCCGTCGGTCACCGCGATGGTGTTGAAGTCGATCGGCACCCCGCCGGCCTCGCGAATGCCTTCGCGGGCGTAGGCGGCGAGGGAGTCGAGGTTCATGTTGCAGGGGGAGACGTTGGTCCAAGTGTTGAAGACGGCGATCAGCGGCTTGTCGAAATCGGCGTCCGTCAGGCCGGTGGCCCGCATCATTGCGCGCGCGGGCGCCCGCGCGTCGCCCTTGACGATGGCGTCGGATGGTTTCGACGGTTTGCCGGCGTTTTCAGCCATGTTTGGTCCCTGTCTTTCCGATGCCGGGCCTGAGCCCGGCGCACAAATCAAAACCCCCGCTCGGGCGGAGCGGGGGGCGGTAGTCTCGTCTCGTCACTTTGCGATACGGCCTAGCCCCCGGCTCCGATAAGGAGGACGAGCGAAAGTACGACGAGTACGACAAGCGCGCTGAGGGTCGCCGGCGAAACCGACGACTTTTCTGCAGCAATGGCGCGAGCGCGCGACTTCATCAGAACTCTCCTGGCGGCGGCCGACCGCGACAGCGGGGCGCCGGAGGCAAGATTTCGGGCAAACTAATGAATAAATGTTGCAATGCGCAAGAGCTTATCTGGCGCGGCGCTGTTTTTGAGCGGGCGGCTAGCGATCCGCGAACCGCCGCGCCACCGCGAGATCGCACGGCTCGGGGCCGAAGTTTGCGTCCGGCGCGTAAGTCCAGACCGCGTCGCCGATCACCGGCGCGGCGAGGTATTCCGGATCGGTCAGAACATAATGGTAGTCGAGGCTGGTTCCATCGGCCGACGGCGTGAACCACTCAACCAGGTGCTTCTGCGCGCCGGACGGCACGCCCCAGCCGTTGCCCATAGCGTGATCTTCAAAGTGCGTCGTGTCGATGACCAAGGTGGCGCCTTCCCATCGGCCGATCGAGTGGCCTTGAAGCGACGGCTCGGCGCCCTCATGCGTGTCGACGCTCATATGAATCGTCCGCACCGCGCTGTCGAAGTCCGCCTCGATGGTGATCGTCCCATCCTCGGCTGTGGTGATGCGCTTGGCGTCGGGGTTGTACATCAGGTTGGGCGCCGTGAAGGGAATGCAATCGAGCCCGGGGTTCATTGTGCGCCCATCCCAGATCTCGCGCGCGGCGCGGCCGGCCTCGGTCAACTCCATGTTCGCCGCTTCGAACGAGGCGAACTCTTCAAGCGAGAACACCGTGGTCCAAAGGCCGTTGATCCCGTTTGCGCCTGTCTCCGGAGGCGGGCCCGGAAAGATGAGCTGGGCGAAGCCGCTGCGCTCGTTGAGCTCGGTTCCGTCCGACAGGCGCATTGCGGTCACATAGAGCGTCCTGACGGACTCATCCTTCGTCGGATTGCCGGTCACTGAGAGCGTGTCGCCCTCATTCAGCATGTCCCGCGACCAGCCCATGCGGCGCAACAGCGCCGGCGGACCGCCTTCGATCTCCCACTCGATGGTTTCGCCGTCGTCCGTCGTCTGCTCGACGTAGATGTAGACGTGCGGATTGACCCAGTCGTAGTGCGCGATCACGCCCTCGATGGTGATCTCCTGGGTGCGGTTGAACCGCTCGGTGCTGTGGTGGGCCTGCGCGGCGGGAGCGGCGAA
>JASFUX010000006.1:0-34042 GCA_050050115.1 Maricaulaceae bacterium
CCCCGACGTGCGCCGTATGCTGATGGAAGCGCGATCGTTCAACGAAGGCGCCCGCGCCTTCGCGCTCTGGGCGGCGCTGCAGGGCGACCTCCTGCACCATTCGCCCGACGACGCGGTCAAGGAGCGCGCTTCGGACTATCTCGCGCTCCTAACGCCGATCCTCAAGGCCTATCTCACCGGCCGCGGTTTCGAGAACGTTTCGAACTCGGTGCAGGTGCACGGCGGGTCGGGCTATGTTGAAGAGACGGGCCTTGCGCAGTACCTGCGCGACAGCCGCATCTCGATGATCTACGAGGGCACGAACGGCGTCCAGGCGCTCGACCTCGTCGGCCGCAAGCTGGCGATGAACGGCGGGCGCGCGCTGTTCTCCTTCCTCGGCGAGCTCGACGAGTACATCGCCGCGAACGAAGGCGACGAAGCGATCGCGGAGTTCGTTTCCGGCCTCAAGACGGCCAAGGGCGACCTCAAGGAAGCGACCGACTGGCTGATGGAGAACGCGCTCACGAACTTCGATCACGCGGGCGCGGCGTCGATGGACTATCTGATGCTCTTCGGTCACGTCGTTCTGGGCTACATGTGGACCCAGATGGCCAAGGCTGCGAGCGCCAAGATCGCCGAAGGCTCGGACGATCCCTTCTACAAGATCAAGCTCGCCACGGGTCGTTACTTTATCTCCCGCACCTTGCCTGAAACCGGCGCGCTCCTAGCTAAGGTGAAGACCGGCGCCGATCCGGTCATGGCCCTGACGGCGGATGAATTCTAAAACGCCGTCCGCATTCACCTTGAGCGTGTACGGATAAACCTCATGAACGATGTTTCTGATTTCGACCCTTCCGTCTTTTTCACAACCGGCGCGCGGCCGGGCTCCGCGCAGCTCCTCGGGTTCAGGTTCGAAGACGCCGACCCGGACGCGGGGACGATCACGATCTCGTTCGAGGGCAAGCCGGAGTTCACCAATCCCGCCGGCTTCATCCAGGGCGGGCTGTTGATCGCCATGCTCGACGACACGATGGGTCCCGCCGTCGTCGTCGCCTCGCGCGGCAAGCACTATGCGCCGACGATCACCTTGAACGCGCATTTTCTCCGCCCGGTCCGTCCCGGACGGCTGCGCGTCGACGCCAAGGTGACCCAGCTCGGCCGCTCGGTCGCCTTCGTCGACAGCCAGCTCTACGACGAGCGCGGCCGGCTCTGCGTCACCGCGTCGGTCTCTTGCCATCTTCAGACATGGGACCAGGTAAGGGGTAGCCAATCGTGATCGATCTCGCCGCGCGCCATCTCGCTTTTGGTTCTATAGTGAGCCTGATCCGAACCGGCGCGGGAGGCGCTCGGCCATGATCGACCATGTGTCCTTCGGCGTGCGCGACATCAAAGCGAGCACCGCCTTTTATCGCGCGCTCTTGGAGCCGCTCGGCTACCACGTGCTGGTCGAGAGCGACCGCGCCGTCGCCTTCGGCAAGCGCTATCCCGAGATCTGGATCAACGCCCGGCCGAATCTGAAGACCGACGAGGACGGCGGAGCGCACGTCTGCCTGCGCGCCCGGACTGAGGACGCGGTGCGCGCCTTCCACGCCGCCGCGCTCGAGCACGGCGGGCGTTGCGACGGCGCGCCCGGCCCGCGCGAGGCGGCCTTCACCACCTACTTCGCGGCGTTCGTCCGCGACCCTGACGACAACAAGATCGAAGCGGCGAGCTTCCCTGAAATCCCCGCCGGCGGCTTCGCCGCCTCCGGTTCCTGAGAAAGGATTCGACCATGACCGAAGCCTATATCTACGACGCAGTGCGCACGCCGCGGGGCAAGAAGAAGGGCGGAAAGCTGCACGAGATCACCGCGCTGCAGATGGCGAGTCAAGCGCTCAAAGCGATCCGTGATCGGAGCGAGCTCGACACTTCGAAGGTCGACGATGTGATCCTCGGGTGCGTCTCACCCATTGGCGAGCAGGGGGCGGACATCGCCCGCTCGGCGGTGATCCACGCCGGCTACGCCGAGACGACCGCGGGCGTGCAGGTCAATCGCTTCTGCGCATCCGGTCTCGAAGCGACCAACATGGCCGCCGCCAAGGTGATGACCGGCGAGGCGGACTTCGCGATCGGCGGCGGCGTCGAGGCGATGAGCCGCGTGCCCATGGGTTCGGACGGCGGTGCCCTCGGCGTCGATCCGGAGCTGGCGTTCGATCACTACATGGTGCCCCAGGGCGTGTCGGCCGACCTGATCGCGACCAAGTACGGCTTCTCGCGCGACGACGTCGACGCCTACGCGGTCGAAAGCCAGAAGCGCGCGGCGAAATCGTGGGAGGAGGGCCGGTTCAAGAAGTCGGTCATCACGGTGAAGGACCAGCTCGGTCTCGACCTGCTTGATCACGACGAGCACATGCGTCCGGACACGGACATGCAGTCGCTCGCCTCGTTGGAGCCGAGCTTCAAGGCGCTCTCGGAATTCATCGGCCTCGATAGCGTGGCGATCCAGCGCTACCCGGAAGTCGAAGCGATCAACTTCGTCCACCACGCCGGCAACTCGTCCGGCATCGTCGACGGCGCCGCGGCGATCCTCGTCGGCTCGAAAGAGGCGGGCGAGGCGGCGGGCTTGAAGCCGCGTGCGCGGATCAAGGCGATGGCCTCGATCGGAAGCGAGCCGACGATCATGCTGACCGGCCCGGTCGCGGTGACCCAAAAGGTGCTCGACAAGGCCGGCATGAAAAAGTCCGACATCGACCTCTGGGAGCTGAACGAAGCCTTCGCCTCGGTGGTCCTGCGGCTGATGCAGGCCTATGACATCGATCATTCCGACATCAACGTGAACGGCGGCGCCATAGCCATGGGCCACCCCCTGGGCGCCACCGGTGCGATGATCCTCGGCACCGTGCTCGACGAACTCGAGCGATCGGGCAAAGAGACGGCGCTGGCGACGCTGTGCGTGGGCGGAGGAATGGGTACGGCGACGATCATCGAGCGGGTGTGAGCATGGCGGGCGAGACGGACCAAGCGAACATCGTCGGTCCCGCTTTCGGGATTGGCGTCGCTATCGGATTGGCGCTCGGCGTCGCCGTCGGCTTGGCGACCGGCAACTTCTCCGCCGGACTGGCCGCGGGCGTTGCGCTGGGGGTCGGGTTGGGGTTCGCGCTCAATCAAGTGATGAAGAACAAAGCGGGCGGCGGAGGCTCGTCGAACGACGACGCTTCGCAATGATCTCAGCGCGCAACATCGACTCCGAATTCGACCAGATCACCGAACACTGGTCGCCGCGCGTTGTCGCTGACGCGAACGGCCAGTCGGTCAAGCTCGCCAAGCTCAAGGGCGAGTTTGTCTGGCACGACCACGCCGACGAAGACGAAGTGTTCATCATCTGGCGCGGCGCGCTGACCATCCGCTACCGCGACCGCGAGGACGTGCATCTACGCGAGGGCGACGTCCACGTCGTGCCGCGCGGCGTGCAGCATTTCCCGGTCGCCGAAGAGGAATGCTGGGTGATGCTCGTCGAGCCGGCCGAAACCAAGCACACCGGCGACGTCGTTGCTGAGAAAACCAAATCCGTAGACGAACAGCGCGCGCATCTGGCACAGCGCGAGGCATAGGAAGAGACCGCCATGAACCTCACCAACTTCACCTTCGAGACTGACGCCGACGGGATCGCGCTGGTCACCTTCGACATGCCGGACCGCTCGATGAACGTGCTCAGCCAAAGCGTCATCGACGACATCGTCGCCTTCGCCGAGAAGATCGCCACCGACGACGCGATCAAGGGCGCGGTCATCACCTCGGGCAAGGACGCCTTCTGCGCCGGCGCGGACCTTGAGGAACTCGGCGCGATCTTCGCGCAGTCGGCGGGTCAGTCCGAGGAGGCGACCAAGCAGGCGCTCTACGACGGCGGCATGCGAATGAAGCTCGCCTTCCGCCAGCTCGAGACCTGCGGCAAGCCGGTCGCCGCGGCGATCAACGGCCTGGCGCTCGGCGGCGGCTTCGAGGTCACGCTGGCGTGCCACTATCGGATCGCCGCGAACGACAACCCGGGTTTGAAGCTCGGTCTACCCGAGGCGATGGTCGGCGTGCTGCCGGGCGGCGGCGGCACCCAGCGCCTGCCGCGCCTCATCGGCGCGATGAACGCCTTCGACCTGATGCTGCAAGGCAAGCAGATCAGCGTCGAGAAGGCGGCCGAGTTGGGCGTTGTCCACGAGACTGCGCCGTCCAAGGACCTTGTCGCCAAAGCGAAAGCTTGGGTGAAAGCGAACCCGGACGCCAAGGCGCCGTGGGACCAGGACAAGTTCAAGGTCCCCGGCGGCGGTCCCTATCATCCGGCCGGCGCGCAGATCTTCCAAGGCGCATCGCCGATGCTGCGCAAGAACACCTGGGGCAATTACCCGGCCCAGCGCTACATCCTGTCGTGCGTCTACGAAGGGCTGCAGGTCGACATCGACACGGGGCTGCGGATCGAGGCGCGCTATTTCGCCAAGCTGATGATGCGGCCCGAGAGCCGCAACATGATCCGCTCGATCTTCCTGTCCAAACAGGACCTCGACAAAGGCGGACGCCGCCCGGTGGGGCAGGAGAAGGCCGAGGTCAAGAAGATCGCCGTCATCGGCGCGGGCTTCATGGGCGCGGGCATCGCCAACGTCTCGGCCCAGGCGAAGATCGAGGTCGTGCTGATCGACGTCGACCAGGCTGGCGCCGACCGCGGCAAGCAGCACATCGTCGACGACCTCGCCAAGCGCGTCTCGAAAGGCCGGATGGATCAGAAGAAAGCCGACGAGATCCTCGCTCGCGTCACGCCGACGACGGATTATTCTGCAATCAAGAACGTCGATCTTGTCGTTGAAGCGGTGTTCGAGAACTCCGATCTGAAGAACAAGATCACCAAGGCGGCCGAAGAGCACATGAAGGCGGACGCCGTCTTCGGCACCAACACCTCGACCATTCCGATCACCGGCCTGTCTGAAGCCTCGAACCGGCCGGAGAACTTCATCGGCATCCACTTCTTCTCGCCGGTCGAGCGGATGATGCTGGTCGAGATCATCCAGGGAAAGAACACCGGCGACTACGCCATCTCGCGGGCGATCGACTTCGTCACCAAGATCAAGAAGACGCCGATCCTGGTCCAGGACACCCGCGGCTTTTACTGCAATCGCTGCGTGATGCGGTTCGGCGAGCAGGGGCTGTCGATGCTGTCCGAAGGCGTGTTGCCGGCGCTGATCGAAAACGGCGCACGCATCGCCGGCATGCCGATGGGTCCCTTGGAGCTGATGGACATGACGGCGATCGACCTCGCCTACAAGATCCAGCAGCAGACCAAGAAAGACCTCGGCGACGCCTACGAGGCGGGGCCGGGCGATCCGATCATCGAAAAGCTGAACGCGCTCGAGCGGTTTGGGCAGAAGACCAAGAAGGGCTTTTACGACTACGGTGAGAAGCGCTTCAAACGTCTGTGGCCGGAGCTTGATCAGTTCGCGGTGAGCGGCGTCCTGCCCGAAGACGACCAGCCGAGCGTCCAGGAGATCAAGGACCGCATCCTTTACGCCCAGGCCATCGAGGCCGCGCGCACGATGGAGGAGGCCGTGGTCGCCGATCCGCGCGAGGCCGACGTCGGCTCGATCCTCGCCTGGGGCTTTGCGCCCTACACCGGCGGGGTGCTGTCGTTCATCGACACGATTGGCGCGAAAGCCTTCGTCGAGCGCGCCGACCAACTCGCCGAGGCCTACGGTAAGCCGTTCCAAGTTCCCGAGCTTCTCCGCGACATGGCGAAGAAGGGCGAGACTTTCTACGGACGGTTCGGCGCGGCGGCGCAAGCGGCCTGATCATGCGCGCCTTGTGTTTGAGCGTTGTCGCGCTTGGCGGTGCGATGGCGGCCGGCTGCGATCAAGCGTCGGGCGCGGAGACCGAGGCGTTCGCCGAACGCCTCCTGGGCGCCTGGGCGCGCATCGACGCCGAAACCGGCGCGCCCGACTGGTCCGTGTGCGATCGCGCGCTGCCCGTGGTGATGGGAACCACCATCCTGCCGGGGCGGCGCTGGGCCGGAGACCTCTACTTCGAACCGTCCGACGAGGTCGATGTCTACGCCGGATCGGCGGCGTCGACCGAGATGGACTTGTCCGAGGCCAATCTGTCGATCCGCGGCGACGCGGCGCGGATGCAGGCTTGGGGAAACAGCTATGACCTCGCGTTCGCCGAGGCGGAGGTAGACGGGTCGATGCGCGAGACGCTGACCGTTACCTACCGCGGCGGCTCCACGCCGAACCCACGCACCTATGTGCGCTGTTCGTCGCGCGACGCCGGCTGACTCTGGCGCTCTGATCCCATCCATGCCACAACCCGCCTTGGCGGAGCCCTTCGGGGCTTAAAAGGGAACGCGGTGAGGGGCCCAACCCCAAATCCGCGGCTGTGCCCGCAACTGTAAGCGGCGAGCCGAACGCCCACGACGTCACTGACCGCGCAGCGTTGTTTCGGGGCGCAGATGGTCGGGAAGACGGGTGGTCGGCGCTCGAGCCGCAAGCCAGGAGACCTGCCGCCGCCGTCGCTCGTCCGGAGCCGGGGTCAGCTCTTGGGACGCGGGGACTTTTTCCGTTGCAGCGACGCTTGGAACGCGCACTCGGGGCGCGCGGGCGGCTGTCGGCTTTCCGCGTGATCGGCGCTCGGCATCGTGAACGCGCGGGGGGTCCCCGAGGCTCGCGCGGGCGGAGGGCTAAGCCCATGCACCGTTCGTATCTCTGCTCGTCGGCGGCAGCGCTGCTGACATTCGCTTCAACATCCGCTTACGGAGAAGACGTCATCGTCGTCACCGCCACGCGCGCCGAGGTTGCGGCCGACCAGCTCGCGCCGATGCTCGACGTGATCGATTTGGACGATCTTCACGCGGGCAACATCATCACGCTCACAGACGCGCTCGGCGAGGTCCCGGCCATGCAGGCGGTCGGAACCGGCGCGGCGGGCGCGCAGACGTCGGTCTTCACCCGCGGGACCAATTCGAACCATACGCTCGTGCTGCTCGATGGCGTGCGTCTCAACGAGGCAAGCACGCCCGCCGGCGCTTTTGACTTTGGTCAGGACACCATCGGCGACGCCGCGCGCATCGAAGCGGTGCGCGGCCCGTTGTCGTCCGTCTACGGCTCGGATGCGGTCGGCGGCGCGGTCAACATCATACCGCGGCTGGGGCAGGCGGGAGATACGGAACGCTTCTATGACGTCTCGGCGGGGGAGTTTGAAACCTATCGGGCGCTCGTCGGTGTCTCGGGCGGAACCGAGCGGGCGTCCTATCTCGTCTCCGCTGAGGCCTTCGAGACCGAGGGCTTTGACCAGGTTCCCGAGCGCTTCGCCCTTTCGACCGGCGATCCGGACGGTGGACGGATGCTGACCTTGACCGGCGCGGGAACGTTCGGCGTGACCGACACAGTCTCGCTCGAAGGCCTCGCGCGCGTGCGCCAGGCGGAGTCCGAGTTTGACAGCTTCGGCGCCGGCCCGTTCTTCGCTCAGCGAGGCGATGATCCCGATCTGGAGATTACGCAAAACGACTACACGGTCTGGCGCGCGGGGGCGGCCTATGCGTCCCCTGGCGGTGGCTTTGAGTCGCGGGCGCGGGTCGGGCAGGTGCTGGTTGACCGCGAGTTCTCCAACGACGGCGCGGCGACGGACGTGTTCTCGTCCGAGCGGACGTTCGCTGAATGGCTGAACGTTTGGCGTCCAGAAGAACGCGGCGGCTTCGTCGCGCCGACGTTGACGTTCGGGCTCCAGGCCGACGAGGAGGACATCGCCAACGACGCGGCCTTTTCCGATCCACTCGACCGCGGCGAGCGCCACGCCGGCGTCTTCGCCGTCGCGCATGCCGGATTGGGCTCCCGGCTCTACGCCACAGCCTCTGCGCGTCATGACGATCACGAGGCCTTCGGCGGCGTGACCACGGGCGGGCTGGGCCTGGTGTTCGATCTGCCCGAAGCAGGAACCCAGCTCACCGCTTCATTCGGCACGTCCTACCGCGCGCCGACGTTGACCGAGCGCTTTTCGGAAAGCCCGTTCGAGGCGCCCAACCCGAACTTGGCGTCCGAGAAAGGGGAGAGCTGGGAGCTGGGCGCGCGCACGGTTCAGACGATCGGCGGCCGGCAAGGCGCGCTGCGCGCCGGGGCGAGCTGGTACGAAACCGAGATCGACGACCTCATCGTCTTCGTGTTCGATCCGAGCACCTTCGTCGGAACCAACGTCAACATCGGCGCGGCGGAGATCTCGGGCTACGAGGCTTATGTCGACGTCGAGCCCGCTGACTGGGGCGCGGCGCGGCTGAGCTACGCATACGCTGACGCGCGGGATGCGGACACCGGCGTTCGGCTTGCGCGGCGCGCGGCGCACGTGTGGAGCGCTCGGGTTGACGTTCGGCCGCACGATCGCGTCTCGCTCGGCGCGGAGTGGCGTTACGTCGGGCGTCGTCTCGATACGAACTATGACGATGACGGCTTCTTCGTCGGCTCGGGCCTCCCGATCGAGAGCTTCGAGACGGTGCGTCTGACGGGGCAGCTCGAGCTTTCCGGCGCTGCCGTTCTCTATGCGACGCTCGAAAACGCGCTCGATGAATCCTACGAGCAGCCGGACGCCTTCGCCAGCGCGCCGCGTGCGCTCACCGTCGGGGTGCGCGGGCGGTTCTAGAGCGAAACCGGGTTCCACCTCTCCCGGAACCGGTTCAGGCGAAAGAAAGCGGGCCCGCAGCGGTTGCTGCGGGCCCGTTCAAGTTCGAAACGGCCGAGCGGGGAGGGAGTGTCCGGCCGCTTCTCCAGCTATTGTGTGCTAGCGGACTATTCCGTTTCGGCTGCGTCTTCGTCGTCCATCATCATGTCGGCGCGCGAGCCGGTCAGCTCGATCTCGCCGACCGCGGCGGCCAATTCGCCCTCCGCACTCGCCGTGCCGGTGAGCGAGTCGCCGTCGATCATGATGTCGTAGTTCAGCGTCAGCTCTCCGGCGCCGGCGGCCTCGAACGCGCGCTTGAAAGTGACGTGATTGCCGTCGACGGCGACGTCGGAGATTGCTGAATCGCCGCTGTCGCTTTCATAAGTGATCGCGTAGCCGTCGTCGGCTTCGGTGATGGTCATGGTCGAGGACGCTTGCGCCGATGAGACGCTCCACGTGCCCGCAACGCCTTCGTGGTGATCCGCAATCGCCGGCGCGCCGATGAGCGCCGCCGCAAAGGCAGTCGAAACAAGAAGCTTCTTCATAGGAATTCTCCAAGGTGAGTTTTTTTTGCGGAGAACGTATGGGCGCGGACGCCGACAAAGCGGTCGCACTCGGCGCATTGGTCGCTAGTCGCCTGATCGCTATTGGTCCGCGTTCGCTTGGGAGTGGTCCCCTGCGTGTCCTCCAACGCGCGGGATGCTCAGTGCGAAAGATGGCGACGTTGCGGCGGCAAAGCGGGCAAAAAGAGGGCGGGGCGAACGCCGTTCATCAATCGAGCGGCTGGCGCCTGGCGAGCAAAATTGAAATGATCAGTTAGCAGATGAGGTTGGAGCCAGCTCCGCCGGCGTCACCTGCAGCTGAACGTCTTCGATATCTCCGTCGGGGAGGACTGCAGGCGCCGCGACGATCGCGGCCGCCAAGCCCAGCACAATCGCGCGCGCCACATAGTGTTGTGCTCGGATCATGATCTTTCACGCCTTCGTGCTTGTGCGACTGTTCAAACCTAGCGCGTCAATCGGGCGAGCGGCGGGCCCGCTTTGGGCGGTTTCGCGATCTTCAAGGCGATGTTGCGGCCTCTCGATGCGGGGCGCGTCATATCGGATCAGATCGCCACACCTCCAGCACCGGGCCGCGGACGGCTGCACGCAGGGCCGGAGCGTTGCGCGCGCGCACCAGTCCGCCTTGCCTGCAGCTTCAGCGGGGGCCGCGCAGGCTGCGGTCGCGCAAGATCTCACGGGCGGCGTTGCGGCCGGGCAGGCCGGTGACGCCACCGCCGGGATGGGCGCCCGAGCCGCAGTGGTAGAGGCCTTTCAAGGGCCCGCGGTAGTCGCCCGCACCGAGCGCCGGCCGCGACGCCCAGAGCTGATCAAGCGTCATCGCGCCGTGGAAGATGTCCCCGCCCAAAAGTCCGAATCGGTCCTCGAGATCCTGAGGGCTGAGGATCGTCCGGGCGATCACCGACTTGGAGAAGTTCGGCGCATGGGCGTCCACCGCAGCGATCACCGCATCGGCGGCCGCTTCGCGCGCGTCGCTCCAGCTCCTGCCGGCGGGGCAATCGGGAGGCAGCTCGGGAGCGAACTGCTGGGCGAACAGGCTCGCGACATGGGCGCCCGGCGGGGCGAGGCTGTCGTCGACCGTAGACGGAATGAGCATCTCGACCATCGGTTTTCGCGACCAGCCGAGCGCCTTGGCGTCGATGTAGGCGCGGTCCATGTAGTCGAGCGAAGGTGCGATCACGATTCCCGCGCCGAGGTGCTCGCCCGCGCCGTAGTCCGCGCTCGTTTGGGGCAGGCAGGAGAATTGCGGAAGCTCTGAGAGCGCCACGTTCATCCGCAGCACGCCCGAGGCGTTGCGCCAGGCGCGCATGCGCCGCAGGAACTCCGCCGGCAGTGCGTCCGCGGGCGTCAGGCGCGTATAGAGCAGCTTGGGATTGACGCCCGAGGCGACGATGCTCGCGCCCATGACCCGTCCGTCCGCGAGGCGGACACCGACGGCCTTGTCCTTCTCGACCAGCACCTCGGCGACCTCGGCGTCGGTGGCGAGTTCCGCGCCCGCGGCTTCGCAGGCCCGGGCCATGGCCCGGGTGATCGCGCCCATGCCGCCTACGGCGTGACCCCAGGCGCCGCGCTCGCCGTTCACCTCGCCGAACACATGGTGAAGCAGCACATAGGCCGTGCCCGGCGTATCCGGGCTCGCGAAGGTGCCGACGATGGCGTCAAAGCCGAAGGCGGCCTGCGTCTGCGGCGCCTCGAACCAGCCTTCGAGCAGGCTGCGCGCACTCTTTGAGACGAGGTCGAGCACGTCTTGCTGCAACCCTGTTCCGCCCTTCAACGCCGGGTAGAGCTGGCGGCCGGCGGTCGCGGCGGCGGACCAGCCGCGCCGCGGGCTGGGCGGGGTCTGCTCGGCGAGGCGGCGGAGGAGATCGGCGACGGCTGAAAGCCGCGCGGCGTAGGCGGGGTAGGCCGCAGCGTCCTTTTGCGAGAATTTGGCGAGTTCGGCTTGAGTGCGCGCGAGGCCGCCGCCGATCTTCAAGAAACGTCCGTCTTCAAACGGAAAGAAGTTGGCGAGCGGGCGGGGGAGGATCTTCAGGCCGCGTTCGGCCAGTTCCATGTCGGCGATCACCTTGGGCGAGAGCAGGCTCACCGTGTAGCTCGCGACCGAATTGCGAAAGCCGGGATGGAATTCCTCGGTCACCGCTGCGCCGCCGACGACGCCCGCGCGCTCGAGCACGCGCACCCTCAGCCCCGCACGCGCTAGGTAAAAGGCGCACACGAGCCCGTTGTGGCCCCCGCCGATGATCAGCGCGTCGAGATTGTCGTTGGCGGCGACGGTGGTCATCGGGAGAGCTTAGAGGCAAACGCCGGTCCCGTCGTCCTCGGGTCTCCTCGTTTCGCCCCAGGTTCTCGCCAGGCGGCCTAGAACTCCTCGCCCACGGCCTCTGTGAGAAACTTCAACACCGGTTTGGCCGCGGCGAAGGTGGTCGCGACCTCGTCCACGAAGGCGGCCGAGCCCGCAGCTTTCTGGGTGTTCTCCTTCATCACGAAGAATGAGCGGCGCTTGAGGTCTTCGACCGCGGGGTGATCCGGATCATAGCCGCGCGGCGCGCGCGTCAGCGGATCGCCCTCGCGCAGATCGCCGAAAGCTGCGACGACCTTCTTGTCGGCTTTGGCTTTCTCCCACGCCTTGGTCTTCTCCACGATCGCGTCGCGGATGCGCCCGAGCGCCGGTGCGTCGGGCTTCCAGACGCCGCCGCCGTAGAAGACTTGGCCCGGCTCGAGATGCAGATAGAAGCCCGGCACGTGCGCGTCCTTGCCGCGCGCGTGGCGGAACTGCAGGCCGGCGTTGGTCTTGTACGGGCTTTTGTCCTTGGAGAAGCGCACGTCGCGGTGGATGCGGAACACCGACTTCTTCGGGTCTGTAACGAAGTTCGGCGAGATCTTCGTCAGCTTCGGTCCCATCGCGATGACGAAGTCGCGCAGCACGTCCTTGACGTCGCTTTCGTAGCGAGAGCGGTTCGCCTCGAACCACGCCTTATCGTTGTTCGCCGCCAGCTCTTTGAAGAACTTGAAGAACGACGGCTTAAAGCCTGAAAACGCCATGCCAGCCCCTGCTTGCGCGTCGCAACCCGCGTGAGATCAAAACAAGAACATTCAAGCGGTGTCAAGACAATCTGCGGTGCGGAGGGAGATTCGCCGCACCGCCTCTTGGTCTCGCCGCATTGAGGCTCCATCTGGCCTCCTCATGAGACGCGACATGGACAAGGTGATCGTCGAGCGCCCGCGGCTGGGCCGCTCGTACAAGCGCCCGCCCGGGCGCAGCCGGCCTCTCGAGGACGAGGACGGAACGCCGCTGCGCGTCCAGCGGGCGAAGGGCGCGCGCGTGCTCAAGCGCGAAAAGCCGCTCAAGACCAAGTCGCTCAATGAAAACCTCGCGCCGCTGTTCCGCTACCTCGACCGCCAGGTCGGCCGGCCGTGGGACAAGGTGTGGTCGGAGCTCTCGCGCGAGCTGCGTCCGACCTCCACCGTTCAGGAGCACGTGCGCGATCACGTCCGCGACTATGTCGCGATCCAGACGCGTGCGGTCGACGGCGGGGTGGAAGTCACCCCCAAGTACGGCGGACCCGTGCCGCTGAAGAAATCCTGGTCACGGCTCTATGTCGATCCGCGTACCGGCATTCTGCGTCGCAATCCGCACTGGAATTCATTCCGTCGACGGCACAAAGCGCGCAAAGCCGAAGAGGCGCGCGAGCTCAAGGCGCGCATGCAGGTGGTCGACAAGACCACCCAGCTGCATCGCCTGAACGACGGTTCGTGGTGGGAGGTCACGCTTGGCCCCGCGCCGGGCGAGCGCAAGGGCGAGGTCGATCCGCGCTGGCCGGCCGCGCGCGTTGATCGCCCGGACATCGACGCGCAGGACGTCGTGCTGCGCGCCGGGCTGTCGAATCTGCCGCGCTGGAAGCTCTACAACGCCTACGGCGTGATGGCCGTCGAAAAGCGCCAGCTCTCACGACGAGACGTGAAGAAGCGGGGGCTGGGGTAGGGGCGCGGCGGGCAATCCTGTTTCCACGCGGATAGCCCTGAGAAGTGCGGTCGCTTTATTGCGATTGCAGCTGCGCGATATTGTGCTCGAGGTTCGCTCGCTCCTGCTCGCGCAATTCGCCTTCCTCGAGCGCGCGCGTCCAATCGGCGATCGCGCCGTCGATGTCGTCCGTCTGATACTTGGCGCCGCCCTTCAGATAGAGGATGACGCCCAGCTCGTACGGGCTGGGCTCGAACTGCGCCTCGATGGCGTCGAACTGCACGATCGCGCTCGCGTAATCTTCGTTGGTCAGCATCTGCTGCGCGGCGACAGTCGCTTCTCCGACTTCCGGCGTGAAAAAGCGGCCTGCGTCGTCGCCCTCGGCGGCCAGCGCGGCGTTGGAGGCGAGGAGAACGGCCGCCACCCCGATCGACGTAACCAGCTTGGAAACGAAATTCGTCCGCATGCGCGCCTCCCCGCGGGTGCGCCGTCTCGTCAGGGGACGGCGTTCAACCGATGCGGGAAGCTTAGCACGAAAGCGCGGTCCGCGCACAGAGCGCGCCGCGCGGCGATCTCGGCGCGTCTACCAGCGTCCCGAGCCGCCTTCGTCCTCGCCCATGGCGCGGAGGATGCGCTCGATTGCGTCGTCCGTGCCCATCGCGACGCGGCGGGCGTTGGCGTGGATGTCGCGCACGATCGCTTCGTAGTCCCGTCCGCCGGGGCTCGAGACGGCTGAAAGATCCTCCTCGTCGAGGGTCTCCAGCTCGCGGCCGTCGCCGTCGGTGATCAAGAGGGTCACGGTCGAGGGGTTGGCGTCGACGACGACGTTGTAGTCGTCGGCCTCAAACGCGAACGCGCTCTTGCTCGCGCCCTCGCGCCAGCGAATCTGGCCGTTCTCGGTCTGAGCGTGGATGCGGTCGATCAGGCGTTGCGTGAGTTGATGCATTACAAGTCCTCTCAGCGGCCCGCGGGGCCGTTGGCTCCTCTCTTAGTGCGCTGCGCCCGGCGGGCCAAGGAAAGCGCTCAGACGATCGGGGAGATCGTCGCGCTTCAATTCGCACTCCCACACCGTCAGCACGCGCCATCCGTCGGCTTCGAGGGCTTGCGTCGAGGCGGCGTCCCGAGCGCGGTTCCTGGCGATTTTCGCCCGCCAGTACGCGGCGTTGGCTTTGGGCATGCGGGCGCCGCGCGCGCAGTCGTGGCCGTGCCAGAAGCAGCCGTGGACGAAAATCACCGCCCGGCGCGAGGCGAACACCAGATCCGGCGCGCCCGGCAGGTCCTTGCGGTGCAGCCTGAAGCGGTAGCCGAGCGCATGGGCGGCGCGACGCACCAGCATTTCGGGCTTGGTGTTCTTCGACTTCACCCGCGCCATCACCGCCGAGCGCTGGGCGGGGGTGAAGACGTCGGTGTCGCTCACGTTCGCTCTCTCACGTTCAGCGCTCCCAGCTTCCCCGCCAGCGTCCCAGGCCAAAGCGCGCCCGTCCGCACAAGGTCGCGCGCATGACGTTCCCGGTCAGCGGCGCGCCGCACAGGATCGGCATGACGATGTCGCGCGTCCAGCCCATCAGCCGGCTGTCGCTCTGGTAGACCGGCGTCAGCATCCACGACATGAACTGATAATAGGCCGTATGCGCAGAGCGCGCGCGGACGTAGTCCCTGAGCGCCGCCTTGAGCGGGCGATACCGGCGTGCCTCGCCGATCGCCCAGGCGAGCTCGACTGCGTCGATGAGCGCCAGGTTCGCGCCTTGGCCGAGCTGCGGGCTGGTGCCGTGGGCGGCGTCGCCGATGACGACCAAGCGCCCGCGCGTCCAGGGCCGGGCGGCGACGTTGCGGTAGCTCGCCGGGGCGAAGGCGTCGAAGCTGTCTGCGCTGGAGAGCAGCGCGCCCGCCTCGGGCCACAGCGCCGACACCTCGGCCTTCAAAGCGTCGAGGCCTTTCTCGCGCGCTTTGTCGAAGTCGGCGGTCTTCACCGACCAGAAGAAGGCGACCTGCGGGACCGCGCTCCCGGTTGCGCCGTCAGCGTCTGGCGCGGAACCAGGCTCCGCGCCCCACTTTGGGTCTGCGGCGCTTTGCGCCGCGGGCGCGCGGCCGACTGGCAGGACGCCGGCCATGATCCGCGCGCCGTCGTAGACCTGCCGCAACAGATCGCTCCAGGCGTTGTCCGGATCGGGTGCGAGCGTCCAGAAGGCGCCCCAAGGGTAGGCCGGGGCGCGGGCGCTCGGCCGCACGTTCGATCGGAGCTGCGAGTTCGCGCCGTCCGCGACCACCACGAGATCGTAGCCGGTCCAACTCCGGCCGGTCTCGTCGCGCAGGCGGGCGTGCTCGTCGTCCGCGCCGTCGATCGCTTCGATCCCGGTTCCCGCATGGACCTCGATCTTCTCAGCCCGAACCGTGTCGTAGAGCGCACCGAAGAGGGCGCTGCGTTGTACGCCGAGGCCGGTCCCCCGCTCATAAGGCAGATCGAACACCGCACGGCCCCTGCGGTTGCGGCCGAGCAGGCCGGTGACCTTGGCGCCTAAAGCGCGGACCCGATCTTCAAGGCCCAGGTGGGCCAGGGCCGAAAGTCCGGTGGGCTGGAGCAGCAGCCCCGCGCCGACCGGCTTGGGCTCTTCGAAGCGCTCGAAGATCTCGACCTCGTGGCCGCCTCGCTTGAGGCCCAGGGCCGCGGCCATGCCGCCGACGCCGCATCCGATGACGGCGATCCGCATGCTTTCCCCCAACCCCTTCGCCGAGCCCTCGGGCCCCGGCCTCTACGAACGCTTACCAATGCGCGCCGCAGTTCCCATATGAGCGCGGTTATGCGTTATTCGTTGAATTGTCGCCCATTTGTCATGCAATGAGACGACGGAATCATCTAGGAGGAGCTACAGCCGCAGATGTAGCGGCGCGGTTGGGCTCACGATCAGGAGGCTGCGTCTTCATTGATCGTCGCACAGGTTCTCTAACAGCAGTTCCGGCGCGTCGGGAC
Source organism: Maricaulaceae bacterium (assembly GCA_050050115.1). Classification (GTDB taxonomy): domain Bacteria; phylum Pseudomonadota; class Alphaproteobacteria; order Caulobacterales; family Maricaulaceae; genus JASFUX01. The sequence continues at coordinate 16,124 of JASFUX010000006.1, forward strand.
GCGCATGGGTCGGCTTTTGCCTTTGCTTCAGGCGACAGGCGGAGGCCGCGATGCAGGTCCTGAGCAATCCGCCGTCCGGCTTGCCGTGCCTTGTGCTCAACGCCGACTACCGGCCGCTGTCCTACTATCCGCTTTCGTTGTGGTCCTGGCAGGAGGCGATCAAGAACGTCTTCCTCGACCGGGTGAACATCGTGGCGACTTACAACCGGGCGCTGCGCTCGCCCTCGCGCGAGGTGCCCGCGCCGTCGGTCGTGTCGTTAAAGGACTATGTCGCTCAGGACCGCGCGCCGGCCTTCACCCGGTTCAACCTGTTCCTGCGGGACGGCTTTTCGTGTGTCTACTGCGGCTGGGACGTGAAGGAAGACCTCACGTTCGACCACCTCATCCCCCGCTCGAAGGGCGGGCGGACGACGTGGGCGAACATCGTCACCGCGTGCGCGCCGTGCAACCTGAAGAAGGGCGGCCGGTCGCCGAAGGACGCCGACATGCATCCCATCCGCGCACCCTACCGGCCGAGCATGCGCGAGCTGCAGTCGATGGGCCGCCGGTTCCCGCCGAACTTCCTGCACGAAAGCTGGCTCGACTACCTCTATTGGGACGTCGAGCTGGAGGCTTGAGTCCGTCGCCGCGCCCAATGCTGCGGCGCACGGCTAGCTTGTTGTGCGCAATTCGCCCCTCGGTCACAAATGGGTCGCTGGCCCGCGCCAGAACGGCGCTTTGCGCAGCGAGGGGAGGAAACCCATGCAGTTCTTTCGCGCCTTGGTCATCGGGACCTTGAATTTCGTCGGCTTCATCGCGTTCATCGGCGCCATCGTCATCAGCGCCTTCGCCGGATGGGAGGAAGGCCCGGCGATCTTGTCGTTCGCTTTCGGCCCCGGCGTCGACGACGTCGAGCTGCTCGCGTCGATCCCGCAAGCCGGATGGGCCGCCATCGGCGCGGTGATCGGCTGGATTATGGCCTCGCTCGCGCTGGGCGTGATCTTCGTGCTGATCGACATCCAGGACGGCATCCGCGACCTGCATCGCGATCTGACCAGGAACGCCGGATCGGCGTGATCGGTCCGTCGACGCATCAGGCAGACCAGTTTCGGCGCGGCGCGCGGTTGGAGCGACTGCGCGCCGCGATCGATTTCAGCCAAGCGGCGCGGCTTGCCAGGGCCGGAGCGCGCCGGCATGAAAGCGTACGGAGCTGATCCGAGGGCGGCGCCTGCGTCGTAGAGGCTTTGAACGATCGCCGCCGGGAGGGCGCAGACATGACCGACGTCGCTCCGGCCGGCGCTCTTTCCACGAAATCCAAGACCGGCCGCCGCGCCTGGGTGTCGTTCGCAACCGGGCTTGAGATCTTCAACATTCCGATCACCTACGTGATCTTCGTGCCTTACTTCATCAACACCGTCGGCGGGGACGCCGCGGCGGGGCAGACGCTGTGGGGCTACGCGGCGGGGATCGGCGGACTGATTGGGGCGCTGATGAGCCCGCCGCTCGGGTTCGCGGCGGAAAACCCGTCGCGCCGGCGAATGTTCCTCACCGTCGCGCTGTTCGCCAACGCTGTTCCGGCGTTCATTCTCGCGCTGGCTGCGCCGGGGATCGCCGGGCCGGTGTTGGTGATCGTGCTCGTCGCGCTCGCCGTCGCGACGGCGGCAAACGATATCAACTACGCGCTCCTCGGCGGCATGCTTGTCGATGTCGCGCCCTCGGCGATCATGGGACGGACCAGCGCGGCGGCGGTGTCGATCGGCTGGGCGTTCGGGATCGTTATCTCGCTGGCTTATCTCGGCGCCTTCGTGATGTTCGATCCGTTCGGGCTGGAGCTCGATCCGGCGGCGGGGCAGGCCGAACGGCTGATCGGGCCGATCGCCGGCGCGCTGATGCTGATCCTCTGCCTGCCGCTGCTGCTGCTTCGGCCGCCCCCGGCGCCCGTGCGTCCCAAGCGCAGCTTCGGAATATGGTTCAGCGAGGAGATGGGGGTTCTTTTCAAGGAGCGCGCGGTGGCGATCGCCGTCGCAGCGCGCCTGATCTACTGGTCCGGCGTCACGCTCTTAGGGTTGTTCGGCACTGGGTTCGCGCGCGCGGTGTTCGGTTGGGACACGCTGACGGCGGGGATCTTCGGTCTCCTGGTGCTGGCGTTCGGCGTTCTGGGCGCCTTCACCGGTGGTCGGCTCGACGACAAGATCGGTTCGCGCAATTCCCTGATCGTCTATCTGATCGGTCTCGCGATTTCGATGGGTCTGATTTTGACGCTCGAGCCGGACCGGATCTTTTTCGTCATTGAACTGACGCCCCGCGCGCTGGATGCGGGACCGCTCAGCTCGCCGGCCGAATGGGCGGCGCTGGGGCTCGGGTCGCTCGCGGGCTTCTTCGTCGGACCGACGGGGCCGATCTCGCGCACGCTGGTTTCGCGCCTCGCGCCTCCAGGCCGCACGGCGCGTTATTTTGGCGTTGCGGCGCTGGCGGGCAACGTGACCAATTTCTTTGGCCCTGTCGCCGTGGCTGTGCTGACCCAGGCGACAGGCAACCAGCGGGTCGGACTGCTGGTCGCGCCGGGGTTTCTCATTCTCGGCGTACTGATCGTGATGTTCCTGCCGCCGGCGAAAGAAGCACGGACCGACGAAGCGCCGCCGACGCCTGAAACCGAAGCGTTCTAACGCTCGCTCAGACCTTCTCGCTGACCTTGATCGCCGCGCGGCAGCCTGCGCGGATGAACGCGGCGAGCAGGGGATAGCCCGGGGCGTCCTTGGCGCCGAGGTTCACCGCTTCGTCGCGATGGTTCAGCTCCTCGGCGCGGAACTCCGCAAAGGTCTTCGCCAGCTCGGGCTCTTCGCCGGCGGCTTCGAGCTCGTCGACCTGCGACTGGTAGTGCTGCTCGATCACCGTTTCGACCGCTTCGGTGCACGCATGCGCCGCGCGCTCGCCCAGAAGCGCCGTCGCCGCGCCGAGCGCAAAGCCGGCTGCGTTCCACACCGGCGCGAGCGCCGTCGGGCGGACTTGGCGCTCATTCAACAGCGTGTCGAACGCCTCGAGGTGGCGCTGCTCTTCGCGCTCCATCTCGTTCAAGGTGCGCGCCGTGCCGCGCGTTTTCCGAGCGCGGGCGAGCACCGCCTGCTGGCCGCGGTAGATCGCCACGGCGCCGTATTCTCCGGCGTGGTCGACGCGCAGCATCTCCTCGACGCGGCGCTTGAGCCCGTCGCCGGGCGGACGGGGGCGAGGGCGGCGCTTGTCAGGCATGCTGGCCCTGTTGCTGAGGCTGCGGCCCGCCCTCGTCCTCGGTCTCGACCCGCTCGAGGGTGCGCTGCGCGGCGAGGAAGCTGGCGACCGCGAGGCCGATAGAGATCAGCGCGTTCCAGCCGGCCATCGACAGGCGCAGGATCGGATCGCGCCACGCGGCTTCGTCGCAGACGACCGCAGGGCCGCCTGCACCGAGCGCGGCGGCGATCGAGTCGGCGGAGACGTTGTTCAAGTTGGAGAGCGCGCAGGCCGCCGGACCGGGCCAGAACTTCCACTCCACGCCGGCGTGATAGCCCGCGATGATTGCGCCGGTAAGAAACGCCGTGCCGACGAGGACCTGGGCCGCCCGGGCGATCCGGCCTTCGGGATGGCGCGCCCAGAACCAGGCGCTCGCCCCGGCGATCCAGAGCACGCCCCAGTAGACCTCGCGCTGGCGCAGGCAAAGCAGGCACGGCTCGTAGCCCAACGCCTCGAACGTATGCGCGGTCGCGAGCATCGCCGCGGACACGGCGGCGGCGACGCCCGGCCAGTAGCGCCAGGCGAAGGCCAGGGCGGGGGCCAAAGCGGCTTCGATGCGGTCTCTCATGAGGGCTAGTCTAGCGCGCTTTTCCGGGCGCTGTCCGCACCCGGCGGCTGCGTCAATGCAGCACGCGCAGAGCGACGAAACCGGCGACGATCAGCAGAAAGAACGCCGTCATGATCAGCCCGAAGCGCTTCTCGATCACGTCGCGCGCGCTTTCGCCGATGACGTAGAGCACCAGGGCTACCCCGAAGAAGCGAATGCCGCGCGATAGGATCGAAGCGATGACGAAGGCGTGCAGCGGCACCGACAGCGTGCCCGAGGCGATGGTGATCACCTTGTAGGGGAAGGGCGTGACCCCCGCGCCGAAGACGCCGAGGAACTGCGGCCAGAACCCCAGTTCGAGCACGCGGGACTGGAACTCCAAGAAGCGCTCGTTGACGCCCTCGGCGCCGTAAAAGAACGACAACAGCGGCATGCCCAGCTCGCGCCAGGCGAAAAAGCCGATCGCATAGCCGGCCAGTCCGCCGATCACCGAGGCGATGGTGCAGACAAAAGCGATCAGCGCCCAGCGCTGGCGGTTCGCCAGCACCATGGGCGCCAGCATGATGTCGGGCGGCAGCGGGAAGACCGAGCTTTCGATAAAGGAGATGAACGCCAGGGCGCGCAGCGCGTTGGGCCCGCGGGCCGTGGCGAGGAGGCTCTCTTTCATCCGGGTGAACACGGGCGGCGATCCTTCCCTCGACGCGGCGTCTCGCATGGCGTTCCGCCATGGTCCATGGGCGGCCGCCCCCGCGGCCCGGCGCTTGCGCCTAGCAAGGTCCGGGCCTGCGGTAAAGCGCGCGGCTCTGTCGGATGCGTTGACGGCGGGCCGCGCGCAGCTATGTTCGCCGGCCTGAGGCCGATCTAAGCCTTGGCCCCTGTGGCGGAATTGGTAGACGCAACGGATTCAAAATCCGTCGCCTTAACGGGCGTGTCAGTTCGAGTCTGACCGGGGGCACCACCCTTCGCTCTTCGAGCTTCGGGCGGCTTACGCCCTTGTCCCACGAAGCTCCGTCAGGAGCGCAGGGGGAAGTAAGCCGGCTGAAGGTCGTTAGAGCGAGGCGTGCGCTCCGAAGCTCCTGAAAGGAGCGAAGGAGGGCTGAGCCCGGCTCACGTTTCCTCGACGCAGCTCCGCTCTGATCCGTTTGTTCTGCTAGGGTCTGCTCCTGTCCGCCATTTGACGGCGAAGGGAGGACGCCATGACAGATCTGGACCGTCGATCGATGCTTGCTGCAGGCGCGGTTCTTGCGGCTGGAGCGGCGGCCGGCGCCGCCGCGCAGACGCCCGCCGCCGAGCCGATCTCCTATGACCCGCAGCCGCTACCGTTCGACCCGACCGCGATCGAGGGGCTGTCCGAACAGCTGCTGCGCAGCCACCACGAGCGGAACTACTCGGGCGCCGTGCGTCGCCTCGGCGCGATACAGACCGAGCTGGCCGGGCTCGATCCCGCGGCGACGCCGGGCTTCACGCTGAACGGGCTGAAGCGCGAGGAGCTGATCGCCCTCAACTCGATGATCCTGCATGAGGTCTATTTCGCCGGCTTCAACGATCAGACCGCGCCGGGCGACGCGCTGGCCGCGCAGATCGAGACCGACTTCGGCTCGCTCGACCGCTGGAGCGCGGAGTTCGCCGCGATGGGACGCGCGCTCGGCGGCGGCTCGGGCTGGGTGCTGTTGACCTGGAGCCCGCGCGCCGGTCGGCTGATCAACGCCTGGGCGTTCGATCATTCGATGACCGCCGCCGACGGTCGCGTGCTCCTGGCGCTCGACATGTATGAGCACTCCTACGCCATGGACTACGGCGCGGACGCCGGCGGCTATGTTGAGGCGTTCATGGCGGCCAAGGGCTGGGCGCATGCGGACGCGGCGTTCGCGGCCTAGGGAGCAACCGGCCACCATTCGGGTTTCTGATTCGGTTCCCGAATCATCTGTGGAAAGCGGGCCGCTTTGACTCGCATGCCGAACGAATCTGTCTAAACATGCGGCATGCGCGGCGGCTTGGTCTCCTGCCCGCGTGTCGCAGCGACATCGACGACGCCCTCTCGAGAACCCGAGAGGGCGTCGTTACTTTTGGGACCAGCCTAAGCCTGATACTCGCGCAGCTTGCCGCCGTCCTTGGCGAGCTTCTTCAGCAGCTCGGCGGGCGCGAAGCGATCGGGGCCGAGCGTGCTTGCGTAGTGCTCGAGCCGCTCGACCACGCTCGAAAGTCCGGTCTGGTCGGCGTAGCACATCGGGCCGCCGCGATAGACCGGCCAGCCGTAGCCGTAGAGCCAGACGATATCGACGTCCGAGCCGCGCTGGGCGATGCCTTCTTCGAGGATCTTCGCGCCTTCGTTGATCATCGGATAGATGCAGCGCTCGAGGATCTCCTGATCGGACACCTCGCGCACCTGGCCGCCTTTTTCAGCGACGAAGTCCTTGATCAGCTTCTCGACGACGGGCGAGGGCGTCGCTTTGCGGTTCTCGTCGTAGTCGTAAAAGCCTGCGCCGGTCTTTTGGCCGCGCCGGTCCATCTCGCAGAGACGATCACGGAGGGTTTCGCCCTTCGAGGTTTCCTTGTTCCAGCCGATGTCGAGCCCGGCCAGGTCGCCCATCGCGAAGGGGCCCATCGGCAAGCCGAAGTCGTAGAGCACGCGGTCGATGTCCCACGGCATCACGCCTTCGAGCACCAGCTGGTTCGCCTCGAACTGCCGTTTGGCCAGCATGCGGTTGCCGATGAAGCCGTGACACACGCGACAGAGCACCGGCGCCTTGCCGATCGGCTTGGCGAGCTTCATCACCGTGGCGATGACATCATCTGCGGTCTTCTCGCCACGGACGACTTCGAGGAGGCGCATCACGTTCGCCGGCGAGAAGAAGTGCGTGCCGATGACGTCCTCAGGACGCTTGGTCGCCGCGCCGATCTCGTCGATGTTGAGATACGACGTGTTCGAGGCGAGGATCGCGCCTTGCTTGGCGATGCCGTCGAGCTCGGCGAAGATCTCCTTCTTCAGGTCCATGTTCTCGAACACGGCCTCGATGATCATGTCGCAGTCGGCGAAGTCGTTCTTGTCGAGCGACGGCGTCAACAGGCCCATCCGGGTCTCGACGTCGTCCATCGTCATCCGTCCGCCTTTGGCCGAGCGCTCGTAGTTGCCGCGGATCACCTTGAGGCCGCGGTCGAGCGCTTCTTGCTCGCGCTCGACGATGGTTACCGGGATGCCGGCGTTCAAAAAGTTCATCGAGATGCCGCCGCCCATCGTCCCGGCGCCGAGCACGCCGACCTTCTTGATCTCGCGGGTCTTCGAGCCGTCGACGTCCTTAGGCAGCTTGGCGGCCTGGCGCTCGGCAAAGAACACATAGCGCTGCGCGTCGGACTGATCGGATGCCATCAGCTCGGTGAAGATACGACGCTCCTCGGCGATGCCGTCGTCGAAGGGCAGATTGACCGCCGCCTCGATCGCCTTGATCCCGCCTTCGGGCGCGAGGAAGCCGCGGAACTTGCGCGCGTTCTTCTTGCGGAACTCGTCGAACACGCCCGGGTTGGCGCGCGCCGCGTCGAGCTTTTCGATCCGGTCACGGACCTTCGGCGGCGTGCCGGCCGCGGCGGCTTTCTTGGCGAAGGCGATCGCGCCGCCTTTCAAGTCATTCTCGTCGACGATCTCGTCGATCGCGCCGAACTTCGCGGCTTTCGGCGCAGGGACCGGATCGCCCTTGGTGATCATCTCAAGCGCCATCTCGATGTCGACCACGCGCGGCAGGCGTTGGGTGCCGCCGCCGCCGGGGATGATACCCAGCTTGACCTCAGGCAGGCCGACCTTGGCCGAAGGGACCGCGACGCGGTGCGAACACGCGAGCGCCACTTCAAGCCCGCCGCCGAACGCCGTGCCATGGATCGCGGCGACCACCGGCTTGGGGGAGTCCTCGATCACGTCGAGCACTTCGTTGAGCCCCGGCGGCTGCATCGGCTTGCCGAACTCGGTGATGTCCGCGCCTGCGTGGAACGTCCGGCCGTCGCACCAGAGCACGATCGCCTCGACGCCGTCGTCGCCGACCGCCTTGGACACGCCGCCGATCAATCCTTCGCGCACCTTCTGGCCGAGCGCGTTCACGGGCGGATTGTTGATCGACACCACTGCGATCTTGTCGGTGACTTCGTAAGTGGCGACGTCGTTGATGGTCTCGGCGGGCATGGATGGTCTCCCCAGGGCCTGTAACGGAAAGCGTTTGAACGGATCGGTCTCGCCGGGAACCCGGCGGGTCGCGTTCTAGTGGCCGCGCCGGGGGTGTTTCGTCAATGGGTTGGCGGCGTTTTGTTGCCGCGGCGGCCGGTCTAGCCCATCGCCCGCTTGAGCGCGGCGTGGGCGAGCAGGCGAGTGGAGTCGAGCGTCGGCAAAGGCGCGTTATCGTCGGAGATGATCAGCGGAATCTCGGTGCAGCCGAGGATCACCGCCTCGCAGCCCTCGGCCTTCATCCGCGCCATGACGTCCTGGAAGAAGCGGGTCGCCTCGGGCTTGAAGTCGCCGAGGACCAACTCGTCCATGATCACCCGGGTCATCTCGTCGCGCGCGTCAGGCGCGGGCAGGACGTATTCGATCCCGCGCGCGTCGAGCTTTTCGGGGTAGACCGCGCTTTCGACCAGCCAGCGCGTGCCGGTGAGCCCTATCTTCCTGTAGCCGCGCGCGGCGGCCTCGTCGGTCACCGCGTCGGCGATGTGCACCCAGGGTAGCGGCGAGCGATCGGCGATGAAAGCCAAGCCCTGGTGAAACGTGTTGTCCGGACAGATGAAGAAATCCGCGCCGACCTCGGCGAGTTTTTCGGCCGAGGCGAGCATCACCTCGCCGACCCCGGCCCAGTCGCCGTTGTCGACGTGGGTCATATAGTCGGCGAGCGGCGGGGTGTGCAGCGTGACCTCGGGGTTGCCGCGGCCGCCGGTCGCTTTCGCGCCCTCGGCGCAGATCGTCCGGTAACAGAGCGCCGCGCCTTCCGAGGAGCCGGCGACGATGCCGATGTGTTGGGTCATGAGGCCAAGCCTACTCTTCCAACAACCGCGGCATCAGCTCGACCATGTTGCAAGGGCCGTGGCGGCTGTCGAGCTGCCAACGGATGACCTTGTCCCAGCCGTCCTTCACTGCGCCGTTCGATCCGGGCAGGCAGAAAACGAACACGCCGTCGATCAGGCCAGCCGTCGCGCGGCTCTGCAGCGTCGACAGCCCAACCGACTGATACGAGACCATGTGAAAGACCACCGAGAAGCCGTCGATGCGCTTGTCGTAGAGCGGCTCGACCGCCTCGACGGTGACGTCGCGGCCGGTGAGGCCTGTGCCGCCGGTGGTGACGATCGCGTCGACCTCGCCCGAGGTCGTCCACGCTTTGATCTGCTTGGCGATCGTCTCCTTGTCGTCCTTGACGATGGCGCGGCCGGCGAGTTCGTGGCCGGCGTCGGCGATGCGGCTCGCGAGGAGGTCGCCAGACGTGTCGTTGCTCTCGTCGCGGGTGTCGGAGATAGTGAGCACGGCGATGCGGACCGGCGTGAACGGACGGTTCTCGTCGATCTTGCCGCCGGGGGCGGGGAGGGTGGTGGTCATGGCGTCGCCTTCAGCCGGACTTCAGCTCGCGTGGGTCGCGTGATTCTACACCGTCGCTTCCGCCCTGGGGAGGGCGTCGGCGGAAATGAGCGCGGACGCTGCGCCGTCTTGCCCATTCCGGACGGCGCGCTCTAGGCTCTCTCGGCTTGACACTGGCGGCCGGTGCGATCGTGAACAATCTGAAGGCGAGATTGGCGCGGCTCTATGATGGCCGCGACCGGATGTCGAAGCGGTTTCTCTATGGGCTGCTGATCTTCGACCTGGTCTCGGTCGCCTACTTCATCGTCTCGACGTTCTTTCACACCGATGTCTGGATCATCGCGGTCGACGCGCTGATCGCGCTCGTCATCATCGCGGATCTGGTCTCCCGCTTCATCATCTCCGACCGGCCGCTGAAGCTTGCGCTCCACGTCGCCACCTGGGTCGACGTCGTGGTGATCGCTTCGCTGCTGATGCCGCTCGTGTTCGAGAGCTTTCTGTTCCTGCGGGTGGTGCGCGCCTTGAGGCTCTTGCGCTCCTATCACGTTGTCGCCGACCTGCGCGGCGCGAGCCGGTTCGTCGCCCGCAATGAGGACGTGATCGAGAGCGTCATCAACCTCACGGTCTTCGTCTTCTCGATGACTGCGCTTGTCTACGTCCTGCAGGTCCGCATCAATCCGGCGATCTCGAACTATGTCGACGCGCTCTATTTCACCGTCACGACGCTGACGACCACCGGTTTCGGCGACATCACGCCCGTCGGCGAGTCGGGCCGCGTGCTGGCGATCGCGATCATGGTGTTCGGCGTCGCGCTGTTCCTGCGCTTGGTGCAGACGATCTTCCGCCCTCAGAAAGTTCAATTCGAATGCCCGGACTGCGGCCTGATGCGCCATGACGCCGACGCGGTGCACTGCAAGCACTGCGGTAGGGTTCTGCACATTGCGGCGGAGGGTGACTAGCCGCCGGTCATCGACATCGGCCGGCTCACCGACGCCACGCCGCGCTCGATGACGAAGTCGTGGCCCTTGGGCTTGCGAGCGATGCCGTTGCGCAACGCCTCGATCACCGGCTCGAGACTTTCGGACGACCGCAGCGGTTCGCGCAGGTCGACCGCATCGTCCTGGCCCAGGCACATGAACATCGTGCCGGTGCAGGTCACGCGCACGCGGTTGCAGGATTCGCAGAAATTGTGGGAGAGCGGCGTGATGAAGCCGAGCTTGCCGCCGGTGTCCTCGACGCGGACATAGCGCGCCGGCCCGCCGGTGCGCTCGGGAAGGTCCGTAAGCGACCATTTCTCCTCAAGCGTGTCTCGCACGGCGAGGAGAGAGGCGAACTGCTGAGTGCGGTCCGCGCCGATGTCGCCCATGGGCATGGCTTCGATCAGCGTCATGTCGAAGCCTTCCCCGTGCGCCCAGGCGATCATGTCGGGGATGTCTTCAAGATTGTCTTCGGCGAGGACGACGGTGTTGATCTTGATCTTCAGCCCCGCCGCGCGCGCCTGCGCGAGCGACTTCAAGATCACCGAAAGGTCGCCGCGCCGGGTGATCTTCTTGAACGTGTCCGGATCGAGCGAGTCGAGCGAGACGTTCACCCGCCGCATGCCGAGGTCGTGGAGCTGCTGCGCGACGCCGCCCAGAAGCGTGCCGTTGGTGGTCAGCGTGATCTCGTCGAGACCGTTTTCACCCAAATGCCGCGACAGCAGCTCCATCAGCGTCATGAAGCCCTTGCGCACCAGCGGCTCGCCGCCGGTCAGACGGATGCGCTTGACCCCGAGCGCGACAAACGCGGTGGCGAGCCGGTCGAGCTCCTCGATCGACAGCACTTCGGACTTGGGCAGGAAGGTCTGCCGCTCGGACATGCAGTAGACGCAGCGCAAGTCGCACCGGTCGGTCACCGACAGGCGCACATAAGAGATCGCCCGGCCGAACGGGTCGGTCAGCGGGGCGCCTTGCGAACTAGGAGCGGGCGGCTGGGTCTCGTCACGCATGGAGGTGACCATAGCGCCCAAAAACGCGTTTGCCGATGGGCGATTGCGGCGATTTGAGCGGAGCGTGAGCGGCGGCTAATTCGCCTGTGGCGCCGGCGATGGATTGAGCCACAACAGAATGGGCGCCGTGACGATGAAGGTGACGAGAGCCCAGAGGCTCGTCGCGACCGCGATCCCCGCCGGCAGATAGCCGCTGTTGACGATGCCGAGATAGGTCGGAGGAACGCCTCCCAGCCAAACCAGAAAACCACAGGCGACCGCGAGCGCGATCCGCGAGCCGATCCAGCCCTTGCTCGCCAGCTTGAACACAGCGGCGAGAACGAAGGCAAAGACAAAGTCGGACACGAATGTCAGCGCTTCCTGCATGAGCGCCGGATAGGGGGCCTCGAGCGGCGGCGGCGCGATCGTTCCGGCGCGATCCCACATGTCGCCCAGCAAGAAGACGTTGCCGGTCCAGCCGAGAACGTTGAGCAGCAAACCCATCACGAGAGTGGTCCTGACGAGTTTCATTGCGCGGTCCTTCGCTTCGTCCCTGAGCGTCTTCACCCTCCGCTGAACGGCGGCAGGATCGCCACCTCGTCGCCGTCATGCACGGCGGCGGTTTTCGGGCCGATCACGCCGTTGATCTCCACGCGGATCGAGGGATGGCGCAGAGTTTCCGCCGCGCTCGGCGCAGCTGAGGCGAGGCGCTCGATCAGGCCGGCCGCATCCTCGCCGGCCGCCGCTTCGATATCGTCCTCCGAGCGGCCAAGCGCGTCGCGCACGCGGGCGAAGTAGCGGATCTTGATCGTCAAGCCTGCTCCCCAGCCGAAAACAGCTTCTTGAGTTCGGCCTTCATGATCTTGCCGTTGGGATTGCGCGGCAAGGTCTCGGTCTGGAACACCACCTTCACCGGCGCCTTGAACTTCGCCAGCCGCGATTTGACGTGTTCGATCACCTCTTCCTCGGTGGCGGTCTTGCCCGGCTTCAAGGTGACGACGGCGGCCGGCAGCTCGCCCAGGGTCTTGTCGGGGATCGGCACGATCGCGGCGTCCATGATCGCCGGATGATCGTAGAGAACGTCCTCCACCTCGACGCAGTAGATGTTCTCGCCGCCTCGAATGATCATGTCCTTGGCGCGGTCGACGAGATAGAGCCGACCCTCGTCGTCGACCCGGCCGACGTCGCCGGTCTTGATCCATCCGTCGACGAACGTCTCCGCCGTCGCTTCGGGCTTGTTCCAGTACTCTTTGACGACGTTCGGGCCCTTCGCCCAGACCTCGCCGACGCCGCCGACGGGCAGGTCGTTTCCGTCCTCGTCGACGATGCGGACGTCGCAGACCGGCACGGGCGGACCGCAGCTGTCGGGATGGGCGATGTATTCTTCGGACTGGACCGAGGTGAAGGTCGCCGAAGTTTCGGTCATGCCCCAGCCTTCGCCGATGATCGCTTCGGGCGCGAACTCGTTGATGCGGCGAACGAGCCCGGGCGAGGAAGGCGCCCCGCCGTAGGTGATGTGATTCAAGGTCGAGAGGTCGTACTTCTCGCGGTCGGGATGCTCGAGCACTTGCCAGGGGATGGTCGGCACGCCGCCGATCGAGGTGAGCTTGAGTTTCTCGACGAGCTTCATGCACTCGACCGGGTCCCAGCGGCGCAGCATCACCAGGAAGGAGCCTGCAGCGATCGCCCCGGCGAGCCAGGCTTCGCAGCCGGTGACGTGGAAGAACGGCACGGAAATGAGCGCGCGACGTTGAGGCTGGTCGGGCCCTGGCGTGGGAGGAACCTCGCCGCGCTGGACGAAAGCGCGCGCTGCGCTGAAGCCGCCGGCGAAGATGCAGGTCGTGAAGTTGCGGTGGCTGCCGAGCGCGCCCTTGGGCTTTCCGGTCGTGCCCGAGGTGTAGAAGATCGTCGCCGGATCTTCAGGTTCAAGAGGAACATCCGGCAGCTCGCGCGCAGGCAAGTTCTTCCAATCGTTCACCGGGCCGGTGACGTCGTTGAACAGCTTGCCGCCCGGCAGCGCCGCCATGGCGGTCAGCTCGTCGCCCTCGGGCCGCACGACCCAAACTTCTTGAAGGTCCGGCAGATTGCCGGCGTGATCGACGAGGCGCGCGGCGCGCTCGCCGTCGACGATGGCGATCTTCGCGCCGGAGTCCTTAAGCCCGTATTCGAGTTCCGGGCCGGTCCACCAGGCGTTCAAAGGCGTTACGATCGCGCCGGTGATCGCCGCGCCATAGAAGGCGACGGGCCATTCGGGATAGTTGCGCATGATGACGGCGACGCGATCGCCTTTCTTCACGCCGGCTTCGATCAAGGCGTAGGCGACAGCGACGCAGGCTTTCTCGAAGTCCGCGAAGCTTGCTTTGTCGTCCTCGTACTGAAGGAACTCGCGATCAGCGTATTGGCGGCCCTGGAGCAGGTTGTCGCGGATGGTCGGCGGCGCGTTCTTCCAGACGCGCTGCTTGGCGCCCCAGATTTCGACCTCCTCCATCTCGAACCGCGCGCCGGGCGCGGTCATCAGAGCGGTCGCGTCGGCGAGGGAGAGCTTGAGCTTGGGATGAGCGGGGGCGGTCATGGGCGGGCCTCTGCAGAAAAACTCGTTACGTCGGCGCGCTTGCTCATCCCACAGTCACCACGAGCTTGCCCATCGCCTTGCGCGAGGCCAGCGCGGTGATCGCTTCGCCGGCGCGCTCGAGCGGATAAGTCTCCGAGACTTCCGGTTTGATCTTGCCTTGCGCATAGAGGTCCATCAGCTCGGCGTTGTTCTGCGCGGAAGCCTTGGGATCGCGCGCGGCGAAGGCGCCCCAGAAGACGCCGACGATCTGGCACGACTTCAAGAGCGGCAGATTGAGCGGGATCTTCGGAATGCCGGCTGGGAACCCGACGACCAGGAAGCGACCCTCCCAGGCGATCGCCCGCAGCGCCGGCTCGGCGTAGTCGCCGCCGACCGGGTCGTAGATCACGTCCGCGCCGCTCTCGCCGCAAGCCTCTTTGAACTGACCAGACAGCGCTTTTTGACCGTCCTTGTCGAACGGTCCGTGCGGGTAAACCAGGCCGGTGTCCGCGCCGTGGGCCTTGGCGAGATCGACCTTCTCTTGCGACGAGGCTGCTGCGACGACCTTCGCACCCATCGCCTTGCCCAGTTCGACCGCGGCGATGCCGACGCCGCCAGCCGCACCGAGCACGAGGAGCGTCTCGCCCGCCTTAATCTGCGCCCGGTCTTTCAAGGCGTGGTAGGAGGTGCCGTAGGTCATCAGAAACGCCGCGGCGTCCTCGAACGGCATCGAGTCCGGGATCGGCACGACCCGGCGCGCCTCGACCTTCACCTTCTCCGCCATGCCGCCCCAGCCGGTCGAGGCGAGCACGCGGGTTCCGACCTCAAGGCCCTCGACGCCCTCGCCGAGTGCGGAGACCACCCCCGAGACCTCGCCGCCGGGGGCGAAGGGGCGCTCGGGCTTGAACTGATACATGTCCTGGATGATCAAGAAGTCTGGGAAGTTCACGCCGCACGCTTTGACGTCGATGACCACTTCGCCCGCGCCGGGGGCCGGATCGGGCGCGTCGCCCAGGGTCAGGGTGTCGGGCCCGCCGACGGACGTGCTCAAAAGCGCTTTCATATGGTCTCCCCAAGGTCTGTGCGGCGACGCCGTTGTCGGCGCTCGCGCGCCTGTTTCATCGCTCTGTTAAAAGCATAAGTCGCGTGGTCTCAAGGGGTTGGCTTCAATCCGCCGCATCCGAGCTCGCGTCCTCCCACATCGCTTCGTACTCGGGCCCGCGATCGAGCGGCGCGAAACCGCGGGCGGCGTAGAAGACCAGCGGGCGCGTCTTGCCGCCGCCGAGGTCGATTTCGGTCGAGCCGACCACTTCGATTGAAGCGAAGTCCGCGGCGATCTTGTCGCGGTCGTGCTCGCGCTCGGAGACGACCAGCACCGGCTGACCGCCGGGCGCGGCGTCCGCTGTTGTGATCGGCGCGATGCTCTCGGCATGGCTGACCGGGCCGCCGAACCGCAGCCACATGCGCAAGGGCAGGGGCTCGTCCCGCGCATAGTATTCGATCCCGTGAAACAGCAGCCGGTTGTCGACCATCACGGCCGTATAGGGCTGCCCGCTGTCGCCGCGCTCATAGACCTCGCGCACTTCGGCGGTCGTCTCCGGCCAGCCGCGGGCCCGCTTGAAGGCGTTCGCCAAGCCGACCGAGTCGGCGAAAGCCGGCGCGATCGCGGCGGTTGCGAACACGCCGCCGACCACGACATGCAATCCGACCGCCGCGGCGAGCCAGGCGCGTCGTCCCGACTGCAGCGCCCACGTGACGACCAGCAGCGTGCCGGCGATGTAAGCCGAGGCCGCCCAGTTGGCGTGCGCCCGGCTGATGAAGGCCTGGAACATCACCACCAGCAGCGGCGGCGCGATGAAGGCGGCGAGGAACAATCCATCCGCGCCCAAACCGCTCGTCCGCCGCGCAACCGCGATCAGCGCCCAGACGAGGAGCACGAAGGTGATCGGACCGAAGACCGCCATCTGATCGAGGAGGAACTGTCCCAGTTCGTCGAAATGCAGGTTCGCCGCCTCCCAGCGGGCGTTCGCCGCCGTGTGCGAGACCGTCGCGAAGTCGTGCTGCGCATTCCAGATGAGGTTGGGCGCGATCCCGACGAGAGCGACCGCGACGGCGGCCGATCCAACCGGTTTGAGGAGCGCCTTGCGGGCTGCGCCGTTCAACAGCGCCAGCGCCGCAAGGCCCGCGAGGAAGAAAAGGATAGCGTACTTCGCAAGGAACCCCAGGCCGATGAAAGCGCCCAGCGTCAGCGCCCGCGCCAGGCTTTGACGTTCGAGATAACGGTCGAGCGCCCAAAGCGCGCCGGCCCAGATCGGCAGCAGCAACGCGTCGGTCGAGATCACGCCCGACGAGAGCCAGATCGCCGGCAGGGTCAGATAGACAATCCCCGACCAGAACGCTGCTTCGACGCCCCAGCGCCGCCGCGCGAACGCCAGCAGGAAGGCCGCGCCCGCCGCGTGCGCGAGCGGAGAGGCGAGCCGGATCGCCCACTCGGCCTCGCCGAAGAGCCCGGTGGTAAGCGCTATCGTCCAGGCGATCAGCGGCGGCTTGGAGAAGTAGCCCAGCTCGAGCGACTGTGACCACGACCAATACTGCGCTTCATCACCATGCAGATTGACTGGGGAGAGCAGCAGGCCGGCGACCCGCAGAACGGTCAGCCCCGCGATCAAGCCCCACGCGAGGCGCATGCCGGCGATCTGCGCCAGAGCCTGCATTGTCGCGTTCCTCCCCTCCGCGGCGGGCTGTCGTTTCCTCGCTGGCCGCTGCGCGCGCGTCCCGAACGGCGCTCGATCGCCGCCCTTCATCGTCGTTCGGGAGGATCGAAAAAGCATACGCTGTTCGCCGCGTTCGCCGATCCTGGATCGTTCGGCGCCACAAGGCAAAATTAATGTTGCGCGGGCAATCGGATTCTGAAACAACGCGCGCCGCAAAAGCCCCGATTTGGAGGGCTTTGCTTGCAGCTTGGGAGAGGTCGATGACCGACGCATTCCTGGGCCGCTCAGACGAAAGAGACGAGGCGGAACTCGAACAGAGGTTCGCCGCGTCGGACTTTTCGTCTGGCGCGGCGGTAAACAACCACGCAGCCTCCAACCACTCTGATCCGGCGCCGCAGCATGGCGCTCCAAACGGCGGACGCGACGGCGAGCGGCTCGACTACTTCGTCGAACGCGACGGCGTCACTTTCGCCGGCTCCCACCTGATCGTCGATCTCTACGACGCTAGCCGCCTCGACGACGCCGCGTTCATCGAGAGCGCGCTCGTCGAAGCCGCCAAGACTGCGGGCGCGACGGTGCTGTCGTGCGACTTCCACACGTTCCAGCCGAACGGCGGCGTGTCGGGCGTGGTCGTGCTCGCCGAGAGCCACATCTCGATCCATACCTGGCCGGAGCGCGGCTTCGCGGCGCTCGACGTGTTCATGTGCGGGCAGTGCCTGCCGATGAAGACGCTCGACGTGTTCAAGGCCGCGTTCAGACCCTCCCGCCTCGGCGTCAACGAGATCCGCCGTGGCGTTGTCGAGTGGAACGGCTAGGGTCGTTCTTCGGTCCAAGCGTTGCGGTCGTGTTTCGTCCTCCCTCGCAGGTGGGGGAGGACGCTGATGCTTCCGCGCCGAATTGCAGCCTGACGCCGAGACGTGGATAAAGGGTGCTGGACCGAACGCGGGATCCGGCGTGACCACTTCTGACGATACATCCCAGACCCCTGCGACGGAGGCCTCTGCGACAGAGACCTCTGCGATGGGGCCCCCTGCGATGGGACCTACGAGGGCGCAGCTCGCCGCAGTGCTCGCTCCCGCGCTCTGCTATGGCGCGGCGACGATCGGGCTTGGCGTGCTGGCGCTCGCCGCGGGCGACGCGGCGGCCGCTGAGCAGGCGCGCGACCTGATCCGAGTGGCCGCGCCCGCCGCCTTCCTTGGCGCGCTCGTCGTCAGCGTCGTGCTGCTCATCGTCGACGCAGGTCGCCATGCGAAACGGGCGCGAAACGCCGGGCGATGACGCGTCCGCCCGCGCCTCATCCAACGCGCACGGAAGATATCCACAAACGCTCACTCAAAGCATGACGGTCCGACGACG
>JASFUX010000007.1:0-34027 GCA_050050115.1 Maricaulaceae bacterium
GAAGGCTCGATCGCGATCGACCGCGATCTACTGGATGCGGCGCGGATTCTGCCTCACGAGCAGGTGGACGTGTGGAACGTCTCATCGGGCGCGCGCTTCACCACCTACGCGATCGAGGCGCCGCGCGGGTCCCGCGTTATTGGCGTGAACGGCGCGGCGGCGCGGCATGTCCAGAAGGGCGACCAGGTGATCATCGCGACCTGGGCGCAGATGGATGCGGCCGCCGCGGAGAGTCATGAGCCGCTCGTCGTGCTGCTCGACGCGCGCAACGACATCAAGCGGCCCAAGCCCTCCGCGGTCGCTTAAGCCTCTTACTTCCTATACGGCCTATTCGAGGATCTCGAACGTTGCCGAGACGTTGACGGTCAGCGACATCTCGCCCGGCGCCACCGGCGTCGCCGCGTCGGCGGAGAAGGCGCGCGTCGCCTCGCGCTGCATCATCGGCCGGTAGCCGCCGCTTTCGTTCATCTCGAGGATGCGTCCGATCCGCATGTCCGCGGCGTCGGCGTAAAGCTGGGCGCGTTCGAGCAGCTGGGCGACCGCGTCGCGGCGCGCGTCGTTGAGCAGCTCGGTGGAGTCCTCGAAGTCGAACATGATGTTGCCGATGTCGTTCGCGCCGGCTTCAACCAGCGCGTCGAGCGTCGGTCCGACGAGCGTCAGGTCCCGCGCGGTGACGGTGACGCGGTTCGAGGCGCGGTAACCGGTGATCCGCGGGCCCTGTCCGTTCTGCTGGCGGTCGTAGGAGCCGTAGATCGGCGACAGCGAAAGTCCCGAGGTCTGAATGTCGGCCTCGGCGACGCCTGCGTCGATCAGCGCCGTCATCACCGCGGACATGCGCTCGCGCTGGTCGGCCATGGCTTGGGAGGCGTTGTCCGCCTCGGCGACCACGCTGGCGTCGACGCGCGCCATGTCCGGCGCCGCGGCGACCTCGCCGGTCGCGTTCAAGTAGAGCTTGCCGGGCTCGAAGCGCATGCCGCCGTCTTCCTGCGCGCTCGCGGCGACGCCCGCGAATGCGGTGAGCGGCGCGCAAGCGAGCATGGCAGCGGCCATCCATCTGATCATGTCATCCTCCGGTGCGCCGTCCTGCGGGCGCGCTGCAATGATTTGGCGCGAGATGATCGCTCGTTTGCGGCGGTTCTGGGACGCCTTGGCGGTGAGAACGTGCGAGACGCGGCCAGGGTTCCGGACGCCCGCGCCTTGTCACCCGGAAGATTTCCGCAGTATTTCCGCCCTGGCGCAAAAGCTGGTAATGACCCGCCTTCGGCGACGGCCGGGCCTGTAGCTCAACTGGTTAGAGCCGGCGGCTCATAACCGCTTGGTTGGGGGTTCGAGTCCCTCCGGGCCCACCACTATTCCTGGCGCTACCGCGAGCGACAAGCGCTCGCTACTTGAGCGCTGGTTCCGGTTCGAGGTTTCGCCTCTCAACCTCCACCACCTCCTTTGTAGGCTGTTGAGTTGGTGGAAGAGAGCCGCCGCCTACACCGCCTCGTTCACAGGCCACAGGGACCTTATGGCCTCCGGCAGGTTACTGCGGACGTTCTTCACCTCGCCGTCCGAGACGTGACGGTTGAGCAGGCCGAACACCGCGTCCACGATCCGTTCAGGTTCGGCGTCCGGGTCCTGGGAGAAAGCCTGCTCGACGTGGGCGACGAAGTCGTTCGCCGTCCGATCGCGGACGTGCTCTTTACCGGGCGCCCAGCCTTCGTAATAGAAGCCGCGCACCAGCATCGGCAGCTGCGCGGCGAGGTGGGCGGCGGACTCCACCGGCAAGCGGTCGCGCAGCGCGTGCAGCACCGCGCGCAGGCCGCGATAGGCGCGATGGCGATCCTCCCAGCCGAGCTCCTCCATGATCTCATTGAGCCAGGTGTTGGTCAGATGGATCGTCTGATCGAACTGGGTGAGGCCGGTCATGCTCATGATGTCGCTCCGCTTTGTTTTGATTGATTGAAGCGCGCCTTTATGAAGCGTCGTCGGCCGCATGATGGCGGGGAACGTCGGCGGCGCTATTGATCGCGATCAGTTGCGCGGGCGGCGCCGCAGACGACTTGATTGGCGTCAAACGGTCGAGGACGCTGTCGGCCGAGGATCGGCTCCGCCGTCAACTTCAGTGAGCCCGACATGCAAATCCCTCCTGAAATCTCCTACAAAAACTTCGACGCCTCGCCGCACGTGCGCGAGCGCGTGGATCGCGAGGTCACGCATCTGCAGCAGTTCTTCCCGCGCATGATTTCTTGCCGCGTCGTCGTCGAGCGGGCGAACAGCCGCCACAACACCGGCGATCTCTACAGCACACGCATCTTCATCGCGCTGCCCGGCGGTAAGGAGGTCGCCGTGACGAAGGCGCAAGGCGACAAGCACGCGCATGAAGACGTCCTCGTTGCGATCCGCGACGCCTTCCAGGCGGCGCGGCGTCAGCTCGAAGACTACGCGCGGATCATGCGCGGCGACGTGAAGACGCATGACGGTCCGCCGGAGGGGCGCGTCGCGCGCTTTCTCGCCGAGAGGAGCGCCGGTTTCATCGAGACGGACGACGGCCGTGAGATTTATTTCCACCGCAACAGCGTCGTCGAGGGCGACTTCGACGCTCTTGAGATCGGCGACCGGGTGCGGTTCCACGAAGGGCTTGGCGCGGACGGGCCGCAAGCGAGCACCGTCACGCCGTTAGCGACGCCTCGGCGTGCATAGTTTGAAATCTAAGGCTTGAGCACCGCTGCGCCGGACAGGCTGCCGTCGCGCAAATCGGCGAGGGCGGCGTTCGCATCTTCGAGCCGATAGGGAACCGCGTGCGGCTCGACGCCGATCTCGGCGGCGAGCGGCAGGAACTCGAGCGCGTCTCGTCGCGTCAGATTGGCGACCGAGACAAGCCGGCGCTCGCCCCAGAGAAGGGCGTAGGGGAAGGCCGGGATATCGCTCATGTGGATGCCGCCGCAGACGACGGTTCCGCCCTTGGCGACCGCTGCAAGCGCTGCGGGAACGAGCGCGCCGACGGGCGCGAAGATGACTGCGGCGTCGAGCGGTGCATCGGGGCGTTCGTCAGAGCCGCCGGTCCAAACGCATCCCAGCTCGCGCGCGAACGCTTGTGCGGTCGCGTCGCGTGGGCGGGTGAAGGCGAAAACCTCTTGGCCTTGAGAACGTGCGACTTGAGCCATCAGGTGCGCCGCCGCGCCAAACCCGTAGACGCCGAGGCGCTTCACCACCTGCGGTGCGGGTCCGGGCTGCGCGCCGCGCTCGGAATCCGCGACGCTCCCCGCCGCGGGCGGCGGACCGGCCATGCGCCAGGCGCGATAGCCGATCAGTCCCGCGCACAGAAGCGGCGCGGCCGCCTCGTCGGAAAAGCTGTCGGGGATCGGAAAACAGTAGCGCGCGTCGGCGAGCACCGTGTCGGCGAAGCCGCCGTCGCGGGTCCAGCCGGTGAACTGGGCGTTGTCGCAGAGATTTTCGCGGCCCGAGCGGCAGAAGTCGCAGGTCCCGCAGGTCCAGCCGAGCCAGGGAACGCCGAGCCTTTGTCCGAGTTCGACACCCTTGACACCGTCGCCGATCGCGTCGACCCGGCCGACGATCTCGTGGCCTGGCGTGCAGGGCGAAAGCCGCTGGGGCAGATCGCCGTCGACCACGTGCAGATCGGTGCGGCAAACCCCGCACGCAGCAATGCGCAGGCGCACTTCGCCGGGGCCGGGCGACGGATCGGGCCGCTCGATCATCTTGAGGTCTTCGCCTGGCGCTTTGAGCGCCATCGCCCGCATCCGCATCTCCTCGCTGCGTGTCCCAGGCCATCTACGCGATACTACGCATATCGCGGGTGCGCCGCATGCGCTTTCATCCCAGACGCGTCAAACTAAAGAATGGTGGAATCCAATAATGCCAATCCTTGACGCCTCGTCGCGCTCATCTGCAGCGCGCGGTCGGATCGCAGTGCGCGAGGTGGAGCCTCAGGCCGAGCGCCTCGACGCCGATTGTCAACTCGAATGCCGAGGCGAGCCGATCGCATTGCCGCGGTTTTACCGCGCCAAGGAGATGGTCTTCCTCGAAGGCGAGCCGGCGGATTTTGCTTATCAAGTGATCGAAGGCGCGGTTCGTCTGCTGCGCACGACCGCTGACGGCCGGCGCCAGCTCGTTGGCTTTGCCTGCAAGGGTGAATGGCTGGCGGTGGGCTCAGGCCCGAGCTATTCGCATACGGCCGAGACGCTGACCGATAGTCGGCTGCGCGCGATGAGCCGCGCCGAGATGGACCGTCGGATGCGCAACGATCGGGTCTTCCTCAGCAACATGATGGACATCGCAGCGAGCAAGCTGCACGAAGCCGAAGAACAGATGATCCTGCTTGGCCAGCGCAGTGCATTGCAGAAGGTCGCCGCTTTCCTCGTCACGATCGCGCGGCGGCTCGATTGCCGCGGCGAAGAGCTTTACCTGCCGATGGACCGCGCCGACGTCGCCGATTATCTGGGGCTGACGATCGAAACCGTCAGCCGAAAGTTCACGCAGCTCAAGACCAGCGGCGTCATCGCGCTTTCCGCGCCGAGCCGGGTGCGCATCTGCCATCCTAGAGCGCTTAAGGCGATTGCTGAGGGCGAGGGCGCTTTGCATTGAGTGCGCCCCGTCGCGTTTGAAGCGGCGCGCGCTTGATCGCCGTCAATACGCCATGTTGCGGGCGCAGCATACTGCGCGAGCGCAGGCGCGTTTGATCAAACGAGAGGGAGGAGCGATGTCCAGGTCGAAAAATCCAACGACGATGTTCGATACGCTGATGAAAGGCATGAGCGCGCCGAACGCGTTTCCTCCTGAAGCCGGTGCGCGCGCCGAAGCGTTCTGGCGGGCCCAGGCCGCCGCGGCCGCGCACATGCAGACTTACTTCGACGACTGGTATGAGCGCCGCCGGCAGGCGGCTGAAGCGGCTGCGGCGTGCTGCGCCGAAGTCGCCGGCGCAGGCGGCGACATGGACGCGGCGGTCAAGGTTTGGCGCCGATGGACCGAGGCTGAAGTCGAGCGATTGAACCGGGACGCCGCCGAGCAAGCGGAGCTCGCGACGGCGCTGGCGACCGATGCGATAAATGCCTTCGCCGACAACGCCGGCGCTCAGCCTGAAAGGGCGCTCGCTCATGAAGTGTCGAGTTCCAAGAGCGCCACGACGCGCGCCGCCGCGCCCTCGCGCACCAAAAACACCAAGAAAAAGACCGCCAAGAAAAGCAGCAAATAGTTGGCGCGCCGATAGAGGCGCGGATGCGACGAGCGGCAGCAAAGAAACACGCACGGTCGCCAAGCTCAGGCGACCGTGCGTTTGCTGATGCGCGTGCTATGCGGCGGCGACTTCGATCTTCTTCTTCTCGGACTTTGCTTCGGCCGGCTTCGGTGCGGTGATCCGCAGCACGCCGTCGTGGAACTTCGCCTTGATCGCGCTCGGATCGACAGCGAACGGCAGAGCGATCGAGCGCTCGAACGAACCATAGGCGCGCTCGATCAGGTGAAAGTCCTTCGACTTGTCTTCGCGGTCGAGCTTCTTCTCGCCCTTGATCGTGAGCACGTCGCCGTCGATCGAGACGTCGACGTCCTTGAGTTCGACCCCGGGCAGCTCGGCTTCGATGACGTATTCGCCGTCCGACTCCGAGATATCGACGCGCGGCGCCATCAAAGCCTGCGCGCCGGCTCCCTCGAAGCGGCCGAAGTCCTCAAAGACACGGTCGATCTCGCGCTGCAACGAGCCGAACGTGTCGCCGAAACCGAGCGCGCGCGGCCGACGGCTCCAGAGCGACGGCAAAGAAGCATGTCTTGGCATGGCTGTGTCTCCCTTGAGGGACTCAATGACGGTGCGATTGAAGACGTTCCGCCCAGGATCGCATTGACGCGCGTCAACCCGCGTTCGCCGTTTCGGGCTCCAATTCCGAGCGCGGCGTGAGGGGGCGGGCGCGACCCGCCAATCTCTCAAGCCTGAAACGCGGGCTGATCCGCCGTCATGATCTTGAGCGCCCGCGCGACGAGAAAGGCCATCGCTATGAGACTTCTGAGCAGATCGCGCTTGATCGCGGCGGCGGTGCTGGCTGTGGCGGCCAGCGCGGCCGCCTTCGCCATGGACTTCTACACAGACGAGGAGGTGGTGCTCGAAGGGGCGGTCGACGACATGCTGTTCGCCGCGGCGCGACGGATCAGCCTTGAAGCATCGTCTACGGATGACGTGTTCCTCGCCGGCGCCACGATCACCGTGAACGGCGCTCGCGCCGATCGGCTGACGATGGCGGGAGAGAGTCTGATCTTCACGTCGTTTCAAGCAGAGGACGTTGTCGCAGCCGGGCGGCAGCTGCAGTTCCTCGGCGGCGCGGTGGCGGACGACGTGCTCGCCGCCGGCGCGGAAGTTACGCTCGCGGACGGCTTCGAGGTCGGGGGTTCCGCCATGCTCGCCGGTGCGGACGTCATCGTCGAGGCGCCCGTGGGCGGAGAGCTGCGTGCGGCGGGCGAGCGGGTGCGCTTGAACGCTCTGGTGGACGGCGACGTTGAGCTGTCGGGGAACCGGGTCATCGTAGGACCTGAGACGCGCATTCGCGGCGGACTCACCCACCGGGCCGAAGAGATCGAGATCGCGCCGGAAGCGCAGATCGACGGCGAGGTCGTCGCCCTGGAGCCGAGAGCGGACGTCGACGCGGGGGGCGCGATCGCCGGCATGGTCGTGATCGGGATCGCCCTGTTCGCCGGCGTCTTGGTGTTGTTCGCCCTGCTCGCCGGATCGCTGCCCGCTCTAATGCGGTCGAGCGCGGAGCGCATGCGCGGTCAGCCGCTGGCGACGCTGGGCGCGGGCTTTCTCATCGCCTTCGCTGCGCCCGTAGTCATGGCGATCTTGGCGGTGACGGTCATCGGCGTCCCGATAGCGATCGTTCTGGCGATCATGCTCGCGGCCGCAGCGCCGCTTGCGATCACCGCCACGGTCTATTTCATCGGCCGGCAGTTCGCGGCCTTGGCGCACCGTAGCGCGGCGGCGGGCGAGCCCGGCTTCGGCGCGCGAGCTGGTTGGACCGCGCTTGGGGCGCTCGCCTTGCTGATCGTCGGACTGATCCCGTTCATCGGCGGCCTGGCTTGGCTCGCAGCCTACGTGTTCGGGCTGGGCGCGGTGGTGATCTTGATCGCCCGAACGCTGTCGTCCGGCCCCTCCGCGGCGACAGCTTAAGAGCATCCAGGCCCGTTCGTGAGCCGTTGAGTTCAGCTTGAGGCTGGCTCTACGGCTTGCGAGGGTGCGCTGCCGGGCAGCCGCAAAACAGGTCAATCGGTCGCATCCACGCCTCAACCGTGTTTGCATATATTCAGAAATACGCAAATACAAACAAGGAGAGCGCTTGTGTCAAAAAGAGCCGCGAGCCGGGAGTTCGACGCGGGGCGTACGCTTGCGCAGGCGGCCGTCCTGGCGGTCGCCGCGGTCGCCGTTTGGGCCGTGCGCGCAGACGCTCAAGCCGAGCCCGAGACGTTTCGCGTCGAGACCGTGGAGACGGCCGATTCCAAGGCTGTGTTCGCCACCGTCGAAAGTGTCAATGTCGTCCCCGCGCGCGCCCGGATCGGCGGCACAGTGGCAGAGCTGACGGTCGACGAGGGCGACCTTGTCGAGACCGGCGCGACGCTGGCGGTGGTCGCGTCTCAAACGCTCGCGTTGCAGATCGAGGCGATCAATGCGCGTATCGGCGGGCTCGTCTCGCAGAACGATCAAGCCCAAGCCGACCTGGCGCGCGCCGAAGAGCTCGCCGCGCGCGGGACGATTCCACAGACCCGGCTCGAGGAGTTCCGCACCAACGCCGCCGTCGTCGGCCGTCAGCTCGAAGAGGCGCGCGCTGAGCGGGCGGTGCTGGTCGAGCAGGTGAGCGAAGGGGCGGTGCTCGCTCCCACGGCGGGGCGCGTTCTTGAGGTTCCGATCACGGTCGGAACCGTGGTGCTGCCGGGCGAGCAAATCGCCTCCGTCGCCGCTGAGGACTATGTGTTGCGCCTGCGCCTGCCCGAACGCCATGCGCGATTTCTTGCCGAGGGCGACGAGGTGCGGGTCGACGCGTCCGCGCTCGGCGGCGGCGAGCCCAGGGTTGGCCGGATCGAAAAGGTCTACCCCGAGATCCTCGATGGCCGAGTCGTTGCGGACGCCGCAGTCGACGGCTTGGGTGATTTCTTCGTCGGCGAGCGGGTGCGCGTCTGGGTCTCGACCGAGACGCGGGAGACGATCACCATTCCGCGTCGCTTCGTTTCGACGCGGCACGGCGTGGACTTCGTCCAGGTGCGCGGCGCAGACGACGCTCTGATCGAAGTCGCGGTGCAGCTCGGGCCCGCGGCCGCGGAGGACGGTGATCAGGCGCGCGTTGAGATCCTCTCCGGGCTCGGCGCTGGCGACGTGCTGGTTGCGCCATGAAGCTCGGCCTTTCCGGACGGCTGACCGAGCGGTTCATCGGCTCGCCGCTGACGCCGCTCATTCTGCTCGCCGCGCTCGCGCTCGGCTTCGTCGCGCTGATGACCATTCCGCGCGAGGAGGAGCCGCAGATCTCCGTGCCGCTCGTCGACATCCACGTGCGCGCCGACGGCCTGCGGGCGACCGATGCGGTCGAGCTGATTACCGAGCCCTTGGAGACCATCGTCGCCGGCATCGCCGACGTCGAGCACGTCTACTCTCAGACGGTCGACGACGGCGTCGTCGTTACAGCGCGGTTCGAGGTCGGCACCGATCCTGATGATGCGATCGTGCGCGTGCACGAGGAGGTGCGCGCCAACTACGACCGCATCCCGCTGGGCGTGCCCGAGCCTTTGATCGTCGGTCGCGGCATCTCCGACGTGCCGATCGTCGCGATCACGCTGACGCCGTCCCCAGAGACCGCCGAGCGCTGGACCGACAACGCGCTCTACAACCTCGCGGACGAGCTGCGCGCCGAGCTGTCGACGGTTGATGACGTGGGGCTGTCGTTCATCGTCGGCGGTCGTCCCGATCAGATCCGCGTCGAGCCTGATCCCGAGCGCCTGGCCCTCTATGGCGTCACGCTGCAGCAGCTCGTGGGCAAGATCCGCGGCGCGAACAGCTCCTTCATCGCCGGACGCGTACGCGAGAACGATCGCAGCCTGACCGTGGCGGCGGGCCAGACGCTGAGCGGCGTCGCCGCCATCGATCAGCTGCTTCTGACCACCCGCGATGGCCGGCCCGTCTATGTCGCCGACGTGGCCGATGTCGCCGTCGACGTTTCACCTGAAGAGCACAGGGTCTGGCATCTCGATCACGCGGACAGCTTCACGCCGCGTCCGGCGGTCACAGTCGC
This sequence comes from Maricaulaceae bacterium, assembly GCA_050050115.1. GTDB lineage: Bacteria > Pseudomonadota > Alphaproteobacteria > Caulobacterales > Maricaulaceae > JASFUX01. Next base: position 9,258 of record JASFUX010000007.1, read on the forward strand.
CGTCGCCAAGCGCGAGGGCGCGAATGCCGTGATCGTCTCCGAGCAGGTGCTCGAGCGGCTGGAGCTTTTGCGCGGCGATCTCATCCCTGAAGGCGTCGAGACACATGTGACGCGCAACTACGGCGAGACAGCGAACGAGAAGGCGAACGAACTGCTGTTCCACCTGGCGCTCGCGACCGTGTCGATCGTGCTGTTGATTGCCTTCGTCATTGGCTGGCGCGAGGGCGTCGTCACCTTCGTGATCATTCCGACGACGATCCTGCTGACGCTCTTCGCGTCGAACCTGATGGGCTACACCATCAACCGCGTCAGTCTGTTCGCGCTCATCTTCTCGATCGGCATCCTCGTCGACGACGCCATCGTCGTGATCGAGAATATCGCGCGGCACTGGGCGATGAACGACGGTCGCCCGAAGGCGCGCGCCGCGATCGAGGCGGTCGCGGAGGTCGGCAATCCGACCATCGTCGCTACGCTGACGGTGATCGCCGCGCTCTTGCCGATGCTGTTCGTCTCGGGACTGATGGGCCCCTACATGGCGCCGATCCCGGTCAACGCCTCGGCGGCGATGATTTTCTCGTTCTTCGTCGCGGTGATCATCGCGCCTTGGCTGATGATGCGCCTCGCGGGCAAGCGCGCGGCCAAAGGCGGCGCGCACGGTCACGGCAAGGAAGGCGTTCTCGGCGCTGTCTATCGACGCGTGGCCGCGCCGGTGATCGCCAGCCGCAGGCGCGCATTGATGTTCCTGGTTGTCGTCGGCGTCGCGACAATCGCCTCGACGATGCTGTTCGCGACCAAGTCGGTGACGGTCAAGCTCTTGCCGTTCGACAACAAGTCGGAGTTCCAGGTCGTCCTCGATCTGCCCGAGGGCGCGAGCCTCGAGCGCACTGAGCGCACCTTGCAGGAGGCTGCTCGCGCGCTTGGCGACATCGAAGAGATCGAGTCGATCCAGCTCTATGCCGGGACCGCCGCGCCATTCAACTTCAACGGCCTCGTGCGCCACTACTATCTGCGCGCCGCGCCGGAGCTGGGCGACCTGCAGGTCAATCTCGCGCCCAAGCATGAGCGCAGCCGCGCAAGCCACGAGATTGCGCTCGAGGCGCGCGCACTTCTCGCGGACATCGAGCTGCCGGACGGCGCCTCGCTCAAAGTGGTCGAGGTTCCGCCAGGTCCGCCTGTGCTCTCGACCTTGTTGGCGGAGATCTACGGTCCGGATGCGGAAAGCCGGCGCGAGGCCGCCCGTCGCGTGCGCGGGGTGTTCGAAGACGTGCCCTTCATCGTCGACGTCGACGACTCCATGGGCGCGCCCGCGCCGCGCTTGCGCGTCTCGATCGATCAGGAGAGCCTCGAATACTTCAAGGTCGAGCAGGGTGACGTCTACGACACGATCGGCGCGCTGTTCGGCGGCGTTCCGGTCGGCTACTCGCACCGCGGCGAAGGGCGCGACCCTATGGAGATCAACGTCCGTTTGCCGCGCGAGGACCTCACGTGGTCCGAGCGCCTCGCGACGACGCCTGTGCCGGCCAACGCCATCCCGGGCGAGCGCGGCGTGGTCGAGCTGGGCGACGTCGTCAGCGTCGCCGAAGAGCAGGGCAGCCACGCCATCTTCCGCCGCGACGGTCGTTTCGTCGAAATGGTGCTGGCCGAGCTAGCCGGCGACTATGAGGCGCCGATCTACGGCATGCTTGAAGTCGCCGATCGTCTGGACGGCGCCGGTTGGGAGGAGGCGGGGCTCGAAGCGCCCGCGATCCGCCTTTACGGCCAGCCCGAGGATGAATCTGCGCTGACGCTGCTCTGGGACGGCGAGTGGGAGATCACCTGGGTGACCTTCCGCGACATGGGCGCTGCGTTCATGGTCGCCATCCTAGGGATCTATATCCTGGTCGTCGCTCAGTTCGGATCGTTCCGCTTGCCGATCGTCATCCTGACGCCGGTGCCGCTGACGTTGATCGGCATCATGCTCGGCCACCTGATCTTCGGGGCGCATTTCACCGCGACCTCGATGATCGGCTTCATTGCGCTCGCCGGGATCATCGTCAGGAACTCGATCCTGCTGGTCGACTTCATCCGGCACGGCGCGGAGGAGGGTGCGTCGCTCAAGGAGACACTGCTGACTGCAGGCGCGGTGCGCTTCAAGCCGATCCTTCTGACCGCGATCGCGGCGATGATCGGCGCCTCGGTGATCTTGTTCGACCCGATCTTCCAGGGCCTGGCGATCTCTCTTTTATTCGGGCTCGCTAGCTCTACGGCGCTCACCGTTCTTGTCATCCCCGCGATCTACGTAATCTTTCGAGGCGACGGACGGGCCTCGGAAAAGAGATAGTCCAACCGAAGGAGAATCCCCATGACCGTTGACCGTCTCGTGATGCTGTTCGCCGGATTGGTGATCTTGATCTCGCTCGCGCTCGGCGTCTTCGTTTCGCAGTGGTTTCTGCTGCTCACCGCGTTCGTTGGCGCGAACCTCACACAGGCCTCGATCACGGGTTTCTGCCCGCTGGCGAAGATGCTGAAAGCGGCCGGCGCGCAACCGGGCGCTGCGTTTTAGGCAGGAAAGCAGCACGAGGAGACGGTGATGTCGCGCGTACTTGTCGTCTACGGAACGACCGAAGGCCAGGCGCGCAAGATCGCCGAGTTCGTGGCTGACGGCCTGACGCGGCGTTTCGACGACGTGACGCTGATCGACGCGGCGAACGTGCCCAAGGATTTTCATGTCGAGGGCTACGCCGCCGCCTTCATTGCTGCGTCGGTGCACATGGCCAAGCACAACGCTGCTGCGACCCACTTCGCGAAGAAACACGCCGCCGCGCTGACCTCGACGCCGAGCGCATTGATCTCGGTGTCGCTGCACGCCTACGGCGGCGAGCCGGAAGATCTTGAGGAAGCGCGCCAGTACGCCGACAACTTCAGTGCGGAAACCGGCTGGTTGCCCAAGGCGGTGCACTATGCGGCTGGCGCGCTCCGGTTCGCGCACTATGACTTCTTCAAGCGATGGATTGTTCGGCAGGTGGCCAAGGATCAGGGCGTGACGCCCGATCCGAGCGGCGATGTCGAGCTGACAGACTGGAACGCGCTCACGGTGTTCGTCGACACGTTCCTGCGCGAGCACGCGCCAGAATGCTGAAGAGAGTGCTGAGGCAAGGCTGAGGTGAGTGCTGACGCCGCACGGCGGCGCGACGAAAAGGCGGAGACCGTCGCATGAGCAAGGTCCTCGTCGCCTATGCGACGACCGAGGGGCAGACCGCGAAGATCGCCAAGGCGGTCGCTGCGCAGCTCGAAAAGCGCGGTGTGGAAGTGCAGCTTACGGATTTTGGCGGGCTGCCTCGGAGCTTCGATCTCGCCCCGTTCGACGCGGTCTTCCTCGCCGCGTCGCTGCACATCGGCCGCTATCAGGCCGCCGCGCATCGCTTCGCCAAGGCGCACGCCGAGGCGCTTGGCGCCAGGCCCTCGGCGTTCATCGCCGTGTCACTGAGCGCCGTCGCCGAGGAGCCCGAGGGTGTCGAGGATGCGCAGAGGTGCGCCGACAAGTTCTTTGACGAAACCGGGTGGACGCCGCTTGCGACCCATCACGCGGCCGGCGCGCTCAAGTTCTCCGAGTATGACTTCCTGCGAACCTGGGTCATGAAGCGCATCGCCGCCGCGCAGGGCTACGACGCGTCGACGGGCGAAGACATGGAGTTCACCGACTGGAGCGCGCTCGACGAGTTCGTCGAGGAATTCATGCGCATTCATGTCGACAAGGGGGGAGAATGATGAACGCGGACATGCGCGCGAAAGTTCTGGAGATCATGGACAGCCATCCGGACATGACGATCGCGACGGTGCGCAGCGACGGCTTTCCGCAAGCCACGACGGTGTCGTTCGTGCATGACGGACTGACGCTCTACTTCGGATGCAACCCGGTCTCTCAAAAAGCGCGCAATATCGACCGCGAGGCGAAGGTGTCGGTGACGATCGACGCGCCTCACAGCGATTGGAACGAGATCGTCGGTCTGTCCCTCGGCGGCCTGGCCTCGCGCGTGACGGACAAGGACGAGATCGCCAAGGCCGCGGGACTGATGTTCGCGAAGTTCCCGCAAGTCATGGAGTACGTCCCCGAGAGCGCCGACGACGTGCGCTTTTACCGAATCGACCCGATCGCAATCTCGGTGCTCGATTATTCCAAGGGCTTTGGCCACTGCGAGCTGATCGAACTCTAGCGGGGCGAACTACAGCTAGTCGCCCAGGCCGTCCTTCTCGCGCGGCTGCATCATCACGCCGAAGCCCATGCCGAGGCTGCCGAAGGTGATCGCGAAGAAGACGCCGAGCAGCACCAACGCGATCGGCCAGTCGGGCGAGCCGAACACCAGATCGCGCAGGCCGTGAAAGTTCAGCGCAAACAGCGCGCCCAGCATCCCCCAGCCGACTGCGATCCCGATCGCCATGTGCGCCGCGAGCCAGCGCAGGAACGGCCCAGCCCCGGCGCGGGGCGTCGAGGCTGGGCGCAGCTTGTCGGGGCCCTGACGCGTCATGAGGTCTCGGCGGCGTCCTTCTTCGTCTTGGTGATGCCGAGCAGGTCGAGCGTCAACCGCTCGTAGAACGGCTCGGAGACGCCGCGGCGGACCTTGCCGACGAAGTATTTCTCGAACGCCACCTTGGCGAGGTGCACCCACTTGCCGTCCGAGGTCCAGTTGACGTTGCGCGGCGGGATCTGCGGCATGGCGACGAAGGCGACGCCGCGGTCGCCGAAGTCCGCCAGGCAGACGGCGTTCCAGGTGGCCTCGGTCTTGGGCTCCTTGCCGTCGATCAAGGCGCGGATGTTCTCCGCGGTCGCGCGGGCCATGGATTCGATCATGAAGCCGGTCTTGGGCACGCCGACGGGGACGGGGTAGGTCCCCACCGGCGGGATCGCGACGCAGACGCCGATCGAGAAGATGTTCGGATGCGCCTTGTTCTGCTGGGTCTTGTCGACGGTGACGAAGCCGCGCGGATTGACCAAGCCCTCGACGCCCTGAACCGCTTGGACGCCGCGGAACGCCGGCAGCATCATCGAATACTGGAACGCCAGCTCTTGCGTCGCTCTGACCGCGCCGTCCTCGCCGATTTCCTCGACGGTCATCACGTCCTTGGCGACGGCTTTGACCTTGGCGCTGGTGATCCACTTGATGTCGCGGTCTCTGAGCGCGCTTTCGAGCAGCGACTTGGTGTCACCCACGCCGTCGAGGCCCAGGTGGCCGATGTAGGGCTCGGAGGTGACGAACGTCATCGGCACCTTATCGCGAATGCGCCGCTTGCGAAGATCCGCGTCCATCATCAGAGCGAACTCATAGGCCGGGCCGAAGCAGGACGCGCCTTGCACGGCGCCGACGACGATCGGGCCGGGGTTCTTGACGAACTCCAGCCATTCATCGCGGGCGTGCGCGGCGTGGTCGGTGGTGCAGACCGAGACGGTGTGTCCGCCGTGGGGCCCGAGCCCTTCGATCTCGTCAAACGCCAGTTCCGGCCCCGTGGCGATGACGAGATAGTCGTATTCGATCGTCCGACCGCTCTCGAGCTCGACGTGGTTGGTCTCGGGGCGGACCTTCTTGGCGCGCGCGCAAACGAAGTCGATTTGCTTGCGTTCGAACACCTGATCGAGCTCGACCTTGATCTGCTCGGGCTTGCGCCAGTCGAGCGCCACCCAGGGGTTCGATGGCGTGAAGTTGAAAGTCGGGCTGTCGGATATCACCGTCAGCTTGTCGTCGCGCTTGAGCTTGCGCCGCATTTCGAGCGCCATCGGCACGCCGCCGATCCCTGCGCCCAGCACCACTACGTGTGTCATGTTTTCCTCCATTCATCCTTCGCCTTCGGGATGAGGCCCGAAGGTCGCGACCTCAGTCGTCGAGATCGCGCTCGTGTTCTTCACTGAACGCGCCTGTCGCTGGCGGCTGGATGACGAGCGCGCCCGTCACGATCAGGCCGAGGGCGACCGCGATGATGAGCGCGCGCAGGCTCGCGCGCGCGGCGTCGTCGGCCGGCTCGGACGCGCCCCGCTTCTTCCGACCCGTGATCATCGCCGGGACGAGACCGTCTTTCGCTTTCCAACTCTCGGCAATGACGCCGAAGATGTGAACGACGACGAGCGCTTGAAGGACGCGGAACGCAACCTCGTGCACCTCCGAGAGCTCAAGACCCCACATCCCGGCGAATGGGCCGACGTTTTCGTCCCCGCTGCTGAACAGGCCGGTGAGCGCAATCACCGCCACGTTGGCGAGAAGAAGGAACACCGCCAGGCCGCCGAGCGGATTGTGTCCCAGGTGGCGCTTGGGCGTCGTCGAGAAGAGGTCGCGGAGGTGATTGACGATCGCCGTCGGTCCCGCGGCGAAGTCCGCGAACCGGGCGTGCTGGCCGCCAAGGAATCCCCACGCAAGGCGAAAGACGATCAGGCCGGCGACGGTTTCGCCTGCTATGCGGTGAACGACGGCAGCGCCGCCGTCCTCCTCGCCGGTGAACCATGCAACCACGATGAGCGCGACCAGGCTCCAGTGAAAGAGCCGCGTCGGCAGATCCCATACGAGGACGTCGCGCTGTACAGGGCTTGTGCTTGCTGCTTCGCTCATGAACGTCGTCTCCAATCCGCAGCTGCGGAAACCTATGGATCGACGACGGTCGGTCTGTTGATCGCGCGCAAACCGGCGATCTAGGACCGGCGGGGGGCTCTGCGGCCGGCGCGTCCTTTCTTGTCCGCGCAGAACACGTCGTAGAGCGTCTCGATGATCCGCCGCACGTCGTCTCGCGCGAGGGAATAGAAGATGGTCTGACCGTCGCGCCGGGCCTCGACGACCCCTTTTGCGCGCAGGATCGAAAGCTGCTGCGACATCGCCTGATCGCGCACGCCGACCTTCTCGGCGAGACGGCCGACCGAGCATTCGCCTTCGGCCAGCTCGCACAGCGCCATGAGACGATTGGGGTTGGCGACCATCTTGAGAAGATCGCTCACCTCGTCGGCGACTCTTTGCATCTCACCCGGCCGCATCTCGTCAGACTTCATATCTTCGTACCTTCGCGTATATGAACATATTAGGTCGTGACGGACCCATTTGTGAGTGTCGCTATTGTCGCAGGCTGACGCGAGCCCTGCCGGCCGCCGGGCGGGATCAGCGCGCCAGCACGTACTCGCCGGGCGCGGCTCCGCGGGGCGCGAAGTCTCCCGTGCGCGCGCCGAGGGGAGGCGGGGAGACCTGCTCGGCGCTCGAGCGCGCGTTGAGCCAGGATCCCCAGCGCGGCCACCACGAGCCTTCCTCCGCACTGCGCCGCTCCAGCCAGGCGTCCGGGCTCAGGTAGTAGTCGTTGGTTTCGATGGTGGAGGCGTGGAAATGGCGGTCCGGCGCGCCGGGCGGCGAGACGATGCCGCCATTGTGTCCGCCGGAGACCAGCGTGAAGGTGACTTCGGTGTCGGCGAAGAGGACGAACTTGTAGACCGACCGCCAGGGCGCGATGTGGTCGTGCTCCGTACCCAGAAGGAAAACCGGGCAGCGGATGTCCGAAAGCGCGATCACCGCGCCTTCGACCGCGAAACGGCCGGCCGAGAGCCGGTTTTCGAGGAACAGTCCGCGTAGATACTGCGAATGCATGGCGTAGGGCAGGCGCGTGCCGTCGACGTTCCAGGCCAGGAGGTCGAAGAACGGCGCTCGCTCGCCGAGCAGATACTCGCGGACGGCGCGCTCCCAGACGAGCGAGTCGGCGCGCAGGGAGCGGAAAGCGTCGCTCATCCGGCGCGCATCGAGCACGCCCTGGTCCCACATCATGTCTTCGAGGAAGGCGACCTGCGCGTCGTCGACGAACAACATCAGCTCGCCGGCTTCGGCGAAGTCGGTCTGGCCGGCGAGCAGGGTCATCGAGGCGAGCCGGTCATCGCCGTCCCGCGCCATCGTCGCCGCGGCGATCGCCAAGAGCGTGCCGCCCAGGCAGTAGCCGCAGGCGTGGATCTTTTTCGAGCCGGTAATAGTCTCGACGGCGTCGAGCGCGCGCAGGACGCCTTTGGTGCGGTAGTCGTCGAGCGTGATGTTCCGGTCCTCGTGCGTCGGGTTCTTCCAGGAAATCATGAAGACCGTGAAGCCTTGGCCGACCAGCCAGCGGACAAGCGAGTTCTCCGGCGACAGATCGAGCACGTAGTATTTCATGATCCAGGCCGGGACGATCAGGATCGGTTCGGCGCGCACGGTCTCGGTCGTCGGCGCGTACTGGATCACCTCCATAAGCTCGTTGCGGAAGACAACCTCGCCAGGCGTGCAGGCGATGTTCTCGCCCACTCGATAGTCTTCGGCGCCGATCGGCGGCCTGTCCGCGACCTTCCGCTCGAGATCTTCAAGGAAGTTCATCGCGCCTTTGGCCAAATTGGCGCCGCCGGTCTCGGCCGTGCGGCTGACCACCTTGGGATTGAGCAGCGGTGCGTTCGCCGGCGAGAGCGCGTGCAAGATCTGCTCGGCGCCGAAGCGCACGCGATCAGCGTCGCGCGGCGTCATGCCGCGCTGCGGTTCAGTCGCCGCGCGCCACCAGTCCATCGCTGCGAGCCAAGTCTGGGCGTACACGTCGTAAGGCGCGTGCGTCCACGCCTCGTCGTCGAAGCGCGACCGCGGCCCATCGAAGGGGCGCGGCGGCTCCGCATCGCGCCCCATTGCCCGCGCCATGGCGTAGAGGCCGAGCTGCGCGGAGTCCTCGGCGGTTTTTTGCGCGAGGCTCAGCTGCCGGCCCGGCGCGCGGGCGAGATGCATCGCCCAGTCCGACCAAGCTGAGAAAGCCGAGTAGGGCGACACGCCTTGGGTGGCGCGCGCCACGGCGGCCCGGAAGCCGCGGTCAAGCGCGTCGTGCTCGACCAGGGGGCGCGGCGGGGAGTCCGGGCCGGCGTGCTGATGCTTGCCGCCTGCGCCCGGCGCGCGGTTGTTCGCGCGCAGCTTTGCCTGATCGGCGGGGGCGGATGGACGGGTCATGCCGGCGAACCTGAGCGTCAGCGCGCCGAAGCGCAACTGCGTAAGGTTCCCAGGAGCCTGGCGAGCGCGCGCTCAGCGCGGGTCGGCGAGCGCCTCGCGGAATGCTCGCTCGATCTCCTCGACCGGCGCATGCGCGAAGTCGCCTGCGCGCGTCGCCGCGAGGAGCTTGCTCGCGTGCGGCGCGGCGCCGAGAAACACCGGCATGAGGCCGCCAGGCGCGATGACCACCAGTCGGTCGAACCGCCCCGCGCTGGCGGCGGCGTCGATCTCGTGCGCATAGTCTTCGATGAATGCGGTTTCGGCCGCCTCGTGGGCGTCCGTTCGCTCGATCGCGGCGCGCCCGCCGGCGGGCGTGGGCCGCCTGCCTTGACGGTCGGCGTAGTGCTCGCGCGGAGGCGGATTGTCCGTGCGCGCGCCGAACACATAGCGCAGGTTCGGTGCGTCGTCGAAACCCTCGTTCTCGAACGTCGCGGCGCGTCCGCCGTCGAAAACGGCGACCCAGGTCGCGGTGGTGATCGGCGCGGCGGCTGACATGATTCCGGACGCTCCTGTCGGCATGTCGGAGCTCGGACTATCTCGCGCCAGGCGGGCGCTGCGGTACTCGCAAGATTGCGGATGCGACAGGTCTGCGACCTAGAAGTCGAGCCCGGCGGCGAAGGCGAGGCGCACCAACTCGGCGACGCTTTGCACCTCTGTCTTTTCGAATACGCGCGCTCGGTGAAACTCGACCGTACGCGGGCTCAGATCGAGCCGGCGGGCGACCACCTTGTTCGCCGCGCCGGTGATCAATTCGCGCATCACTTCGCTCTCGCGCGGCGTCAGCCGATCGATGCGTTCGCGCGCATCGGCGCGGGCCTGCTCGTCCTCGGCCCGGGTGCGGTCGGTTTCGAGCGCGCGGTCGATGGCTTTGAACAGAGCCTCGGTCTCCCAGGGCTTTTCGATGAAGTCGAAGGCGCCCGCGCGCATCGCCGCCACCGCCAGCTCGACGTCGCCGTGTGCGGTGATCATGATCACCGGCGGCGCGGCGGGCAGGGCCGCGAGCGCTTCGATCACGTCAAGGCCGGTCTTGTCGGGCATGCGGTAGTCGACGAGGGCGCAGCCGCGCGCCGGTTCGCCAAGGCGCGCGATCAGCTCGTCGCCCGACGCGAAGGTTTCGTACGGCATGCGGCGCGCTTCAAGCAGCGCGGCGAGGGCGTCGCGCACGCCGTCGTCGTCGTCCGCGACGAAAACGCGTTGATCGATCTCGGCTTCAGTCATTCTTGCTCACCCGCTCGGCCGTCTCGTCAATTGCTCCATCGTCGGCTTTGGGCAGGCGCACCCGGAACGAAGCGCCGCCCGACTCGTGGTCTTCGACCCACATGCGTCCCCCGTGCTCCTCCACGATTGATCGGCTGATCGCCAAGCCGAGGCCTATGCCGTCTTCCCGGCCGGTGACGAAGCTGTCGAAGATGCTCGCGCGCATGTCTTCGGGCACGCCTGGTCCGGTGTCCCAGACCTCGATCTCCACGGCGTTCGCCGTTGCGCGGGTCTCCAGCGTGACGCGTTTCGTCGGGCTGTCCTTGACCGCTTCGAGCGCGTTGCGGATCAGGTTCGAGACCACCTGCTGAAGCTGCACGCGGTCGGCGTTGATCGGCGGCAGATCGTCTGCGTAGCGCTGCTCGAAGCGGACCTTCTGGCCGCGGGCGACGTCGGCGAGAAAAGCGGTCGCCTCGCTCACGATGTCATTGAGCGACTCGCGCTCGAACATCGGTTTGCGCTGCTCGGTGAGCCGGCGCAGCCGCCGGACAATCTCGCCGCCAAGCCGGTTCTGCCCGGCCGCCTTGGCGATCAGCGCGCGCGCCTTGTCGACCTCCTCGCCCGAGACGCGCTCCAGCTCCATGTTGGCGGCGTCGAGATAGCTGGCCGCGGCGGTCAGCGGCTGATTGACCTCATGGGCGACCGTCGCGGCCATCTCGCCGAGCAGGCTGAGCTGGGCGGCGTGAGCGAGCGCGTCGCGCAGCTCGTCCACTCGGCGCTCGACCTCGACGCGGTAGGAGATGTCGCGGACGATGCCGACGAACTGCAGCGCACCGTGATCTTCGAATTCAGCCAGCGCGATCTCAACCGGGAACACCGAGCCGTCCTTGCGCTTGGCTTCGAGCCGTCGGCCGAAGTCCGGCAGCCGGCGCTCGCCGGTCCTCATGTAGCGGGCGATGTAGCCGGCGTGACGACCGCCATGCTCGCTCGTCATCAGCGCGGCGACATTCTTTCCAAGCACCTCCTCGGCCGCGTATCCGAACATCGTCTCCGCCGCGGCGCTGAAGCCGACGATGTTCTCGTCCGCGCCGATGCGGATGATCGCGTCGGGCGAGGTGTCGATCAGGCGCGCGAGCAGAGTTTCGCTCTCGCGCAGCTCGGTCAGGCGAATGCGATCCTCGATCATGAGGCCGGCGATGCGCGAGATGCGGCGCAGATGCTCCGCGCTTTCGTCCGATTGCCGGCCCGCGTCGCGCGGCGACAGCAACGCCAGGTAACCGACCACGTTGTGGTCCGAGACCACGACGGGCTCGAACAGCAACAGCTTGGCGTCGCTCTCCTCGCCGATCGGCGTGCCTGTAGCGAAGTGCTTGCGGCCCTGTGCGTCGGCGTCTGGGCGGATCGCTTCGGCGAGAACCGCGCCGACCCGCGCGCTTTCCTCTGCGCTCAGCGACGGCGCGGCGAGAAGCGCGGGCGGCTGGTCATCCTCCACTTCGAACAAGGCGGCCTGAGAGTCCGGCAAGGCCGTTTCGACGGCGCGCATTAGCGGAGCGCCTACGTCCGATAGGGAGCAATCTTTAGCAAAGGCGCTCAGCGCGGCGTCGATCGCTTCGACGAGCGTGGCGGTTGTAGCCGTTGTTTTGTCGTCCTTGGTCTCGGGCACGTTTCCCGCCGACGCCGCTCCACTAGTCGCCGTCGATAATATTTACGCCGCAGCGACGCGCAACGATTGTCGAGGCTTCGGCTTTGCGAGCCGGGTTCAGTGGGCGAGCAGCAGCGGCATTTCGGTTCGCGTCAGCACGCGCCGCGTGACGCCGCCGACAGCGTGCTCCATCCAGCGGGCGCGGCCGTAGGCGCCCATGACGATCAAGTCCGCTTCGATCTTCGCCGCGTGCTCGATAATCGCATCTCCGACGCCGCCGCCGGTCTGGCCAAGCTGAGAGGCGTCCGCTTCGATATCGTGTGCAGAGAGGTAGGCGATCGGCGCGGACACGTCGTTGTCGTCCGCACCCTCGGCGCCGAAGCGAGCCACATGGACGACCTTGGCGCGTTTGAGGAAGGGAATAGAGGCGCGCAGCGCGCGCGCCGCGGGCGCGCTGCCGTTCCACGCGACGAGCGCGGTTTCCAAGGGCGCGTCGGACGCAAGCGTCGCGGGGACGGAGAAAACCGGGACGCCGCCGCCGATCAAGAGCGCTTCGAGCACGCCGTCGCGCGCCTGCTTGACCGGGTCGGCCGGCGCCACGCTAAGGGCCAGGTCGAAACAGCGCGCTGTTCGCGCGAGCGCCGCGTCGAAGCGGTCTGTGACCCGAATGAAGCGGCCGAAGCGCTCTTTGGCGGCGTGCTCGGCGGCTTCTTCGAATGCATCGCGCGCGCGGGACTCGCTCTGGCGGGCCGTCTCTTCAAGCTCGTCGAGCACCGCGTCGCTCATGTAAAAGGCGAAATCGCTGACGAACCGGGTCGACTGCTTCCAGTCTTCGCGCACATAGGCCGCGTCCACCGTCGCGCCGAGATCGTCGCCGAGGCGTTTGCCCCATGGCAATAGAACCGTTTCATCGCCGGGCGGCACGAGCGGGGCGAGTATCGCGCGAATGCTGTCAGTCATGATTGGGGGTCCTTACGGCGGCGTGCATGGGCGTCGACTCGTACACGTCAAGCTAGCTGGGGCGCCCGGCGCGGCAATTTCGCAATAGTACCTAGGAGGAACGCGGATGGACGCGCGGCGGTTGCCGACGGCTTTATCTCGTGGCAGCGGATAGGATGTCGACCCGCAGGGAACGCCGAACATGGCCCGTGATCCGTATGAAGTCTTAGGCGTGGCGCGCGATGCGTCCCAGGACGACATTCGCAAAGCCTACCGCGAGCTGGCCAAAAAGCTACATCCCGATCTCAACCCGGGCGACAAGGCGGCGGTGGAGCGGTTCCAGGAGGTCTCGGCCGCCTACGACGTCCTCAAGGATCCAGAGACGCGCGCACGTTACGATCGCGGCGAGATCGACGCCTCGGGCGCCGAGAAGCCCGAGCAGAAGTTCTATCGCGACTTCGCCGACGCGGGCGGCGCGCGTCATTATCACTCGACCGCCGGTTTTGAGGATCTGGGCGACATCTCGGAGCTGTTCGCCGATCTCTTCGGCGCGGGAGGAGGCGCGGGCGCAGGCCCGCGCGCACGGGCCGGCGGCGGTTTTCGCGCGCGCGGCGCCGACGTTCGCTATCAGCTTGATCTCGGTTTTCTCGAAGCGGTCAAAGGCGTTGCGAAGACCATCACGCCGCCTGACGGCAAGCCGATCAAGCTGACCATCCCGCCGGGCGCGCGCGACGGACAGACGCTGCGGCTCAAAGGCAAAGGCGGCGCCGGGATCGGCGGCGGCCCGAACGGCGACGCGCTGATCGAGCTCAACGTCCGCCCGCATCCCTATTTCAAGCGCGAGGGCGACGACATCGTCCTTGAGCTGCCGATCAGCCTCGACGAAGCGGTCCTCGGCGGCAAGGTCGAGGCGCCGACGATCGACGGCAAGGTGGCGATCACCGTCCCCAAGGGCGCCAGCGGTGGTCAGGTGCTGCGTCTGCGCGAGCGCGGCGCGCCGAAGGCGGGCGGCAAGCGGGGCGATCAGCTCGTCCGGCTCAACATCGTGACGCCCGAGACGATTGATGAAGACCTCGGCAAGGCGATGGAGGCCTGGCGCGAGACCCATGCCTACGATCCCCGCAAGGGGCTATGGAGCGGCTCATGAGCTACACCGAGCAAGACGTCGTCGCCATGGTGACCGAGGTGACCTCGGAGCGCCTGACCGCCTGGGTGAGCCAGGGCCTGATCCGGCCGCGCACGCATGGCGGACAGGTGGTCTACGCCGAAGTGGACGTCGCGCGGACGCGGCTGCTCTGCCAGCTGTCCGACGAGTTGGAGATCACCGAGGAGGCGATCCCGGTGGTCCTGTCGCTGCTCGATCAGGTGCACGGCTTGCGGCGCGAGCTGCGCGCGATGACACGCGCGATCGAACGCCAACCCGAAGAAGTGCGCCAGCAGCTGGCGGAGGCCTACCGCGCGCTTGCCGACGAAGCGGAGGACTGACGACGCGCGGCGGGCGCGCAGGCGTCGCGCAGCTCGGCGATAAATTCTTGCTGGATCGCCGTCGGCCGCCAGTCGGCGCGTGTCGTCATGCCGATCGCGCGCGTCAGCTCGGGCGGCGCTTGACGGATGACCACGAGCTGACCGCCTTCGAGCTCGACGCGGACCTGATCGGGCGAGACCAGGGTCAGATAATCGCCCTCTAACAGGATCTGCCGTATCGTGATGACCGAGCCGCATTCGATCGGCACCCGCGGCGGCGCGAGCCTAGCCTCGCGATACAGCTTGATCCACTTGTCCCGCAGCGGCGCGCCCGGCGCGGGCAGGATCCAGGGGTAGCGCCCCAGCGCGGAAAGGTGCGGTGCGCGGCGCGCGCCCGCCAGCGGATGACCCCGCCGCGCGACAACTGCGGGTCGGTCGTCGAAGAGCTTGGTCTGCGCGACGTCCGGTCCGGGCGGGGGATCGCGCAGGGCGCCGATCAGCAGATCGAGATCGCCGTCGCGCAGCGGCTCGATCAGATCGGCGTGCGCGCCCTCGACGACGGCGATCTCCGCGCCGGGGCGTTTGATCTGCATCGCCGCGATGGCGGCCGGCAGGACGCGCGCGCGGCAGAGCGGCATGGCGCCGATGACGATGCGCGCCGCGTCGCGGCCGTCGAGCGCTCTTAGCTCGGAAACGCCGGCCGCCAGCTCCACCCGCGAGAGCTTGAACGCGCGCGCCAGGCGCTGCCCCCGCGCGGTGAGGGCGAGCCCGCGGCCGCGCCGCTCGACAAGCTTCTGATCGAGCGTCAGCTCCAGATCGCGAACAGCCCGATGCAGCGACGGCTCGGAGATACCTGCAATGGCGCTTGCGCCGGCGTAGCTCCCCGCGCGCGCCAGGGCGATCAGCGCGCCGACCTGCGCGGCGGTGACTCGCGGCGAGCCGACAAGCCCGAGTGCGGCCTCGACGCGCGGCGCGAACGCGAGCGCGGCGGGCGTGGGCGACATGCCGTCGGAGCGCCGCTCGAACAAAGGCGCGTCGAGCTGAGTCTCAAGCTTGCCGATCGCTTGAGTGACGGCGGGCTGGGAGAGGTTCACCGCACGCGCCGCGGCGAGCACGGAGCCGAGGCGGTTCGTCGCCGCGAACGCCTTGAGGTGGCGCAAGTTGAGCTCTCGCAGGTCCATCTCGGAGCGTTAGCACATTCTTATATCGCCGGCGCAGTCTTGAACGACTGGACGCGGGCCGTGAAACCCTGAATCGAATTTGATTCATAATCCCCGCCCTCGCATTCGAACCTGCAAACCAATGAACGAAGAAGGACGAGCATCACCGCGCGCTTTCGCTTAAGGGTCGAATCGCACTTGCGCCGTTGCGCCTAGCATTTGGAAGAAGCATCCATGCGTCTACCGATCTTTTGCCTTGTCACCGCCGCCGCTGCGGTCTTTTTCACGCCCGCCGCGTCTGCGCAGGACTTCGCCGCGGGGATCGGCGTTGGCACCGCCGGGCTCGAAGCCCAGGCTGCGTTCTCCGTGAACGACCGCCTTTCGCTGCGCGCCTCGGGCAACTACCTCGACGTCGACCGCAGCGAGAACTTCGACGACGTCGACTACGACGCCGTGCTCGAGGCGAGCACCGTGGCCGGCTTCGTTGATCTGCGCCCGTTCGCCAACGCCTTCACGCTGACCGGCGGCGCCTATCTAGGCTCGCGAGAGGCTTCGCTCACCGGCACGCCCACCACGCCGGTCGAGATTGGCGGGACGACGTTCACGCCGACCGAGGTCGGCAGCCTCGTAGGCGGGATCGACCTGGGCGAGTTTGCGCCTTTCGTCGGTCTGGGCTTCGACAACACCTTCACCCGCTCGAGCCCCTGGGGGCTGCGCCTGAACGCCGGCGTCGCGGTCGGTCAGGAGCCGGACGTGACGCTTCAATCCGTCGGCGGAACGCTGACGGGCGATCCGACGCTCAACGCCGAGCTCGCCGCCGAGGCGGAGAACATCTCCGACGATGCGGACGTCCTGCGCTACTACCCCGTGGTGTCCGCCGGCGTGACCTGGCGCTTCTAGCGCTATTCGGGGCTCCCCCCGCGCTTGCGGAGGA
This sequence comes from Maricaulaceae bacterium, assembly GCA_050050115.1. Taxonomy (GTDB): domain Bacteria; phylum Pseudomonadota; class Alphaproteobacteria; order Caulobacterales; family Maricaulaceae; genus JASFUX01. Next base: position 25,575 of record JASFUX010000007.1, read on the forward strand.
GGACGCGAGGCGCCCTAATCGCTTGGATCGGCGATTGGGGGCGGCATGTTCGAAGCGGCGGGGAGCTGGGGACCGGACAACGCGCGGGCGGTTGCGGGCGCGGCGGGGATCGTGTTCGCGGCCTGGGCGCTCGGCGGGCTGAAGCGGCCGCCGGTGCGGCTGGTGATCTCGGCGCTCGCGCTTCAGATCGCTCTTGTGGTCCTGATGTTCGGCGCGCCGCCGATCCGCGCCGGGCTGTTCTCCCTCACCGCCGTCGTCCAAGCGCTCGAGGAGGCGACGCGCGCCGGCAGCGCCTTCGTTTTCGGGTACATCGGCGGCGGCGCGGCGCCGTTTCCGGTCGATCGACCGGAGAACGCTTTGAGCCTCGCCTTTCAGGCGCTGCCTTTGGTCCTGGTGATCTCCGGCCTCTCGGCGGTGTTCTGGCACTGGCGCATCTTGCAACTCGTCTGCGGCGCCTTCGCGGTCCTGTTCCGTCGGTTGCTTGGGCTTTCGGGGGCGGCGAGTCTCGGCGTGGCGGCGAACATCTTCCTCGGCATGGTCGAGGCGCCGATCCTCGTTCGGCCGTATCTGCAGAACATGTCGCGTTCGGACCTGTTCACGCTGATGGCGGCGGGACTGGCCACGGTCGCCGGCACGGTGCTTGTCATCTACGCGGTGCTGCTCGAGCCGATCCTGCCCGGCGCGGCCGGCCACGTCGTCGCCGCCTCGATCATGAACGCGCCAGCGGCGATCCTGATCGCCCGGCTGATGGTCCCGCCCGATCCGGCCGTCGCCAAGGAGCCGGCGCGCGCCGAGCGTCCCCATGCGGACGAGCCTCACTACGCCTCCACCATGGAGGCCCTGGTCACCGGCGTGGGCGAAGGGCTGAAGCTCTATCTGAACATCATCGCGATGCTGCTGGTGTTCGTCGCGTTGGTGGCGCTGATCAACGGCGCGCTTGACGCCTTGCCGAGCGTCAACGGCGAGCCGCTGTCGGTTGAGCGCGGGTTCGGCGTGCTGTTCCGCCCCGTGGTTTGGGCGATCGGAATCCCTTGGGAGGAGGCGCGGGCGGCGGGCGCGCTCTACGGCGTGAAGACGGTCTTGAACGAGTTCATCGCCTACGAGCGTCTTGCGTTCATCGGCGAGGTCTTGGACGTGCGCACGCGGTTGATCATGACCTATGCGCTGTGCGGCTTCGCCAACTTCGGCGGGCTCGGCATCATGCTCGGCGGTCTGACGGCGATGGTTCCCGAGCGCAAGGCCGAGATCGTCAACCTCGGGCTGCGCTCGATGATCGCTGGTTCGCTCGCCACGTTGCTCACCGGCGCGATCATCGGCGCGCTGCCCGCAGGATTATTCGGGATTTAACGCCTAGCTCGGCGCCGCTTCGGGCAGGCTGGCGTAGGCGATCCCTCCGTCCACGGCGATCGAGTCGCCGATCACGTAGTCGCCGGCGCGCGAGGCGAGGAAGATCGCCGTGCCGGCCATGTCCTCGTCCGTGCCGATGCGGCCGAGGGGCGTGCGCTTGGCGACTTCGTCGGCGTGGTCCCGCGCGGCGCGGTTCATCTCCGAGGCGAACGGCCCAGGCGCGATCGCGGTCATGACGATCTTGTCCTTGACCAGCCGCGCGGCCATGCGGCGCGTCAGGTAGAGCAGGCCCGACTTCGACGCGTGGTAGGAATAGGTGTCCCACGGGTTGAGCCGTATGCCGTCGATCGAGCAGATGTTGATCACCTTGGCGGGCTTGTCTTGGCTGGCCGCTTTCTTCAGGTCCGGGTAGAGCGACTGGGTGAGGAAGAAGGGGGACTTCAGATTGAGGTCCATCACCTTGTCCCAGCCATGCTCTGGAAATTCCTCGAACGGCGCGCCCCAGGCGGCGCCGGCGTTGTTCACCAGGATGTCGAGCTTGCCCTCCTTGGCGCGGTAGGCCTCGGTGAGGGCGTGGCAGCCTTCAACGGTGGAGATGTCTTGAGGCAGGGAGATGCACTCTCCGCCGCCTTGGGAAAGCTCGGCCGCCGTCGCGTCGCAGACGTCGGCTTTGCGCGAAGAGATGTAGACCTTCGCGCCCTGGGCGATGAAGCCGCGGGCGATCATCTTGCCGATGCCGCGCGAGCCGCCCGTCACAAGCGCCGTGCGGCCTTCAAGGGTGAATAGATTGTCCATAGGGTTGTCCTCCCGGCGGATGACCGCGATTTAAAAAGCGTCCGCCGTTCGGCATGCTAGACTCGAAGCGGATAAGTGCGGCGTCGCGCGCGGTCGACACCCGGCGCCGGCGGTGTTCGACTTAGCGAGGAAACCGCCTCCCGCGCAACAACAACGAAGGCGGCGATGGGCAAGCCACGGATGAAAGCATGATCGGGGAGCTTGGACAGTTTGCGCTCGTCGCCGCGCTGGTCGCAGCGTGCGTGCAGGCGTGGGCGGGCCTTTGGACCGGGCAGGCGGCCACCGCGGCTGGTCCGGGCGCCGAGGCGCGGCTGAAGCTCGCGCACCGTTCGGCGTTCGCGCAGGGCGCGCTGGTCGCCGCGGCGTTTCTCGCGCTCACGATCGCGCACGCGAGCGACGACTTCTCCGTGCTGAACGTGACGATGAACTCTCATTCGACCAAGCCGTTCGTCTACAAGCTGGCCGGCGTCTGGGGGAACCACGAGGGCTCGCTGCTGTTGTGGCTGCTGGTGCTCGCTGGCCACGGCGCGGCTGTCGCGGCTTTCGCCATGTCGCCGCCGGCGCAGTTCCGCGCGCGTGTGCTCGGCGTGCTCGGGCTCGTCGGCGCCGCCTTCGGCGCCTTCATCGCCTTCACCTCGAACCCGTTCGAGCGGCTCTCGCCCGCGCCGGCCGACGGCGCCGATCTCAATCCGCTCTTGCAGGACCCCGGTCTCGCGATCCACCCGCCGTTTCTCTACTTCGGCTACGTCGGCTTTGCTGTGGCTTTCGCCTTCGCCATCGCCGCGCTGATCGAGCAGCCGGACGATCGCGACTGGGCGCGTTGGGCGCGTCCTTGGGCGCTTTCGGCCTGGACCTTCATGACCATCGGTCTGGTGTTAGGCGCCTGGTGGGCTTACGCCGAGCTGGGCTGGGGCGGCTTCTGGGGCTGGGACCCGGTCGAGAACGCCGCGCTGATGCCTTGGCTCGCCGGCGCGATCTTGATCCATTCGTTGCGCGCGGTCGCAACACGCGGCGCGTTTCGCAGCTGGGCCTATCTGATCGCGATCTTGACGTTTTCGCTCAGTCTCGTCGGCACCTTCCTCGTGCGCTCGGGGATCATTACATCCGTGCACGCCTTCGCCGTTGATCCGACGCGCGGGATTTTCATCCTCGGCATCATCGGCGCCGCGGTCGGAGGTTCGCTCGCCCTCTACGCCGTGCGCACGCCCAAGTCGCCGGCCAGCGCGTTCGAGCCGGTCAGCCGCGAGACCGCCATCCTGATCAACAACCTGCTGCTGATGACGATCCTCGGCACGGTGATCATCGGCACCTTCTATCCGGTGATCAACGAACTGATGACCGGCAAGCAAGGCGCCAAGGTCGGCCCGCCCTACTTCAACATGGTGGTCACGCCGTTTGCGCTGGCGTTGCTGTTCACCGCCGGCGTCGGCGTCTTCTTGCCTTGGAAACGCGGCGATCTGGGCGCGGCGATGAGGCGGCTCGCCGTCCCCGGGGCGATCGCCGTCGTCGTGCTGCTGACGCTGTGGGCGGCGTATGAACCGAAGAAGGCGGCCGCTTTCCTGGCGGTCGCTGTCGGCGCCTGGCTCGCCGCCGCGTCGATCGCGAACCTCGTCGTTCGCGTCGAGCCGCTCAGGGACGGCCGGCGAGGGCGGTTGCGTGCAATCCCATTGGGCGTCTGGGGCATGAACCTCGCGCACCTCGGCGCTGCGGTCTTCGTCATCGGCGCGGCGGGGACCGGCGGACTGCGCGTGCAGCAGATCGAAGGCATGACGCCTGGAGAGACAATGAGCTTCTCCGGCCGCGAGGTGACCCTCGTCGAGGTCGTCAATGCGCCCGGACCCAACTATGCGGCCGAGCGCGCGCTCTTCGAGGTCGTCGGGCGATACGGTTCCACGCGGACGATCTCGGCCGAACGGCGCTTCTATCCGGTGCGCGGTGCGGAAACCGCCGAGGCGGGCATCGGCGGAGGCGCGCTCGGCGATCTCTACATCACCGTCGGCGCGCGCCGCGACGGGGACAGCTGGCCCGTGACGGTGAGCTGGTTTCCGCTGACCCGTTGGCTGTGGTTCGGCGCAACCTTGACGGTGTTGGGCGCGATCTGCTCGATCGCCGAGCACGTTCGCGCCCATGCCGGCGCGCGACGAGAGCGCGACGAACCGGCGGTCGCCGCGCCGGCTCCGGCGGAGTAGGCGTCGCGATGAGCTTGCAGCTTCTGCGCCGTACTGCGCCGCTCGCTTTGTTCGTGCTGGCCCTCGCCCTGTTCGCCTACGGCCTGACGCGCAACCCGTCGGCGATTCCGTCCGAGTTGATCGACAGGCCCGCGCCGGAGTTCGATCTGCCGCCGATCGCCGACTATGAGCGCGGTCTGAGCACGGCGGACCTGCGCGGCGAGATTTCCCTGCTCAACGTCTTCGCCTCCTGGTGTCCGCCGTGCGCGATCGAGCATCCTTATCTGGTGCAGATCGCCGAGGCGGGCGGCCCGCCGATCTATGGCCTCGCGTGGAAGGATCAGCCCGGCGCGACGACGCAATGGCTCTCGCGCCGCGACGATCCCTATGAAGCGATCGGCGATGACGCCTCAGGCCGCGTCGCGATCGACTTCGGCGTCGCCGGAGCGCCCGAGACCTTCATCATCGACGCCGAGGGCCGCATCCGTTATCGCCACGTCGGGCCGATCAATCCGCAGATCTGGCGCACCGTGTTCGAGCCGCGCCTTGAAGCGCTGCGCGCCGAATGATGCGCTCGATCTCCCTCTTCATTGCGATGATGCTCGTCGCTTCGGCCGCTCTGGCGGTCGAGCCGAGCGAGCAGCTCGACGATCCGGCGCTGGAGGCCCGGGCGCGCGAGGTGTCGCGCAGCCTGCGCTGCGTGGTGTGCCAGAGCCAAAGCATCGACGAGTCCAACGCGACGCTGGCGCGTGACATGCGCCTGCTCGTCCGCGAACGCATCCTCGCCGGAGACACCAACGAAGAGGCTGTCGACTACATCGTGCAGCGCTATGGCGAGTACGTGCTGCTGGCGCCGCCCGCGGAGGGCCGGGGGCTGCTGCTATGGCTCGCGCCGCTGGTGATCTTCGTCGCGGGCGGCGCCGTCGGCGTGTTCGTCCTGCGCAGTGCGCGCAAGGCTGGCGCGGTCGACGGCGGGGACAACGGTGGAGAGGGGGGCGCCGCGCCATGATCGCGCTCGCGCTGATGATCGCAACGGCGACGGGGCTGGCGCTCTATTTCGCCGCGCCGCTGATCAAGGCGAAGTCCCGCGCCGCCGCCCTGGCGCTCGGCCTCGCCGCGCCGGCGGCCGCGTTCGCGCTCTACCTGGTGGTCGGATCGCCCGCGTACGTCGTCGGCGACGCTGGCCAGCGACCTCAGGCCGGCCAAGCCGAAGAGACGATCGCCCAGCTCGAGGCGCTTGTCGCCGAGCAGCCGACCAACCTTCAGGCCTGGGACAGCCTCGCCTCGGTGCGCATGTCGGTTCAGGACATCGACGGCGCGATCGAAGCCTACGAAGGCATGGCCGCGCTCGAACCTGAAGCCGCCGACATCCGCGCCAGTCTCGGCGAAGCGCGCGTGCTCGCGCGCGGCGGCGTGGTCGACGAGACGGCGGCCGCCGACTTCGAGGCCGCGCTGGCGCTCGATCCGGCTGAGCCGCGTGCGATCTACTACCTAGCCGAAGCCGAGTATCAGGCCGGACGCACCGCCGATGCGATCGCGCGCTGGTCGCGTTTGGCGGAAACCTCGCCGCCGAACGCGCCGTGGCTGGCGGCGCTCGGCGCGCGGCTGCAGCGCGCGGCGCTGGTCGAGCAAATCTCGCTCGACGGTCTTGGGCTCGACAGCGAGGTCGTCGCCAAGCTTGAAGCCGCGATGCAGGGGCCTGCAGGTCGCGGACCCGACGCCGACGCGATGGCCGCGATGGCGAACTTGAGCCCCGAAGAGCAGCAGGCGCAGATCGAGGCGATGGTCGCCGGCCTCGCGGCGCGGCTCGAAGACGAGCCGGACGATCTTCAAGGTTGGATTCGCCTTGCGCGCTCCTACGAGACGCTGGGACGCGAAGAGGAATACGTCGACGCGCTCGGCCAGATCGTGCGCTTGTCGCCGAACGACGTCGAAGCGCGGCGCGCCCATGCTTACGCTGTTCTAGGCCTTAACTCCGAGACCGGCGGCGCGATGCAGCCGGCCACGATCGAAGCGCTCGAAGCGCTGCTCGAACTCGACGGCGAGGACCCGCTGGCGCTCCTGTCGCTCGGCGTGCACGCGAACCTCGAAGGCGATCAAGCGCGCAGCCGCGTCTTGCTGACCCGGCTCGCCGAGAGCGAGACGGCGCCCGAGAGTCTGCGCGAGCAAGCGCGCTCGCTCCTTCAATCCTACAGTCTGACAACGGACGAGTAGCGCCGCGTCACCGCCTCACGGCGTAGATCGCGCAGGCCTGGGCTTGCACGCGCTGCGGATCGGGATCGGCGGCGAGTTCGAACTCTCCGGCGGCCGCGGCGATGTCCTCGACCGATTGGCGGAAGGCCTGCGCGCCCTCGGTAGCTTCGGGCGGAGGCGGAGCCGCCGCCGAAACCGGCATGTCGGCCATCGCGCCCCGGTAGCGGTCGTAGTCGTCGAAACCGGTCGTGCTCGTCGGGTAGGAAAGGCAAGGTCCGGAGTTCTCTTGCAGCACCAGGAGGCGGCCGAGGCGCGAGCCCGTGCTTTCTGCGGCGATCTCGGCGCGGGCGTGGGCGTCGTCGGCCGCGGCGGCGAAGACCATGCGCTGATGTTCGATCGTGGGTTCGAGATAGAAATAGATGTCGTTCGCCGAGACCGGTTCGGCGGCGAGGGCTGCGCCCCGCGCTGCGCCGGCCTGAGCGACGTCGAGGACGACGACGTTCACCGTCGAGCGCGCGACGAAGCCAAGGCGATGGTCCGGGTGGACATTCTCGATGATCTGCTCACGGAACTCGTCGATCTGGATGCGCTCCTGCTCGTAGTAGGGCCGAACGTCAAGGTCGGAGGTGATCCGCACCTGATCTTCCGCCGCGAGCCGGATCGCCTCGCCGGCGGCCCGCGCAATCTCGACTGCTGCGCGGGAGGCGGCGGCGCTGTCGGCGTTCTTCGCCTCGAAGGTGACCGAGAAGCGCGCCCGGTTCGGCGGTACTTCGAGATAGGCGCGCCCGACCGCTTCGATGACCGGTCCCTGGGTCCAGGCCGGGCCCTCGAGGTCGTCGGCGTCGCCGTCGGAGCAGGCGGCGACGAACAGGGCGAGAACGGAAAGCGCTATGCCGGCGCGAAGCATGAAGGTCTCCCTGACTGAGAAGTGCGCAAATGGTAGCTGTGCGGACTGTCGCCCGCCAGTGGCATTGTTGCGGCGAAGACAGGGCGCGGCGGGCTACCGCGGCGCGTCGGCCGGGACGTTGTCGATCAGGCGGACCTCGCCCAGGCGGACGGCGGCGAGTACCCGCGCGGGCGCGTCGGCGGCTTCGCCGGGGAACGTCGCCAGATCGTCCGCGCGCCGGACAGCGACGTAGTCGACGGCGTCAAACCCCGCGTCGAGCGCCCTTTGCGCGCCGCGCGCCTCGACCTCGCACCATAGCGCGCCGCCGGCGATCTCGTCCGCCAAGCTGGTCAGTATGGCGTTGAGCGCGCCGGCTGTCTTTCGCGCGGCCCGATCGAGATAGGCGTTGCGCGAGGACATGGCGAGCCCGTCCGGCTCGCGCATCGTCGGGCCGGCGAGGATCTCGACGCCAAGGTCGAGGTCCTCGTTGAGGCGCTTGATGACCAGGAGCTGCTGGTAGTCCTTCTCGCCGAAAACCGCGAGGTCGGGCCGGGTCTGGTTGAGCAGCTTGGCGACCACGGTGGCGACGCCGTGGAAGAAATGCGGGCGCGCCGCCGCTTCGAGGCCTTCGGCCGGGCCGCCGACGATGACCTTCGTTGCGAAACCCTCCGGGTACATCGTCGCCGCGCTCGGCGCATAGACGTGCGCGCAGCCGGCGTCGGTCAGCAGCGCGACGTCTTCGGCCTCGCGGCGCGGATAGGCGTCGAAGTCTTCGTTGGGCGCGAACTGGGTCGGATTGACGAACAGGCTGGCGACGACGACATCCGATTGCTCCGCGGCGAGCCGGACGAGCGACAAGTGGCCGTCATGAATTGCGCCCATGGTCGGCACGAGGCCGACGCGACCGCCGCGCGCGCGGGCTTCGCCGAGCGCTTCTGCAAGCGCCGCCGGCGTGCGCGCGATGCGATCCGTGATGCGATCTGGGGACTGCGACATGAAGAACTCCGCTGCGGCCGGCGACGGGCGAACGTCGTGCGCGCGCACGTTTAACGCCCCATTAACCG
>JASFUX010000008.1:0-33002 GCA_050050115.1 Maricaulaceae bacterium
GTCGAGGTCCCGTGGCGGCTGCTTGACCCGGGCGAGGTCGACCGTGACCGACTCTCGGCGCGGGTGCGGCGTGTCGGGTGGCGGCGCTTCGAGGCTCGCGAGGATCGCCGTCAAACCCGCCGCGTCGCCCGCCGAAGCGCCGACGCCGCAGATGACGATCTCGTCCGTATCGGGATCGCAAGCGCGCGTCGGCATGAAGACGGACTTGCGATCGGGCGTCCATTCTTCGAGCACCAGGTGAGCGTTGTTGCCGCCGAAACCGAAGGCCGACAGTCCGGCGCGGCGGGGCGTTGCGCCGCGCGGCCAGGTCTCGGCGGCCAGCAGCGGCCGCACGGGGCCTTGTTCGAAGGTCGCAAGCGAGTCCTCGGCGTTGATGGTCGGCGGCCGGGTCTCGTGCTCGAGTCCGCCTAAGAGCTTCAAGAGCCCGCCGAGCCCCGCCGCCGTAATCAGATGCCCGGTGTTGGATTTGAGCGAGCCGACCGGCAGATCGGGCGCGTCGGCGAACACCTCGGCCAGCGTGGCGATCTCGAGCGGGTCGCCGGTCGGGGTGCCCGTGGCGTGGCATTCGATCAGCGACACGGTCTGCGGCGCGATTCCCGCTGCGCCGTAGGCGCGGTCGAGCGCCTCGCGCTGCCCCCCGCCGTCGGGAGCCAGCAGGCCGCGGCGCCGGCCGTCGTTGGAGACCCCGACGCTGCGGATCACGCCCAAGACGTTGTCGCGCGCCGGATCGACGTCGCAGGCGCGCACCAGCAGAACCGCCGCCGCGCCCTCGGCCGGCAGAAGTCCGTCAGCGGAGCGACTGAGCGGGCTGGAGCGGCCGGACTTCGACAAGGCGCCGAGCGCAGTGAAGCCCATGTGCAGGAACAGGTTGTCGCAAGCGTTCACCGCGCCGACCAGCATCGCGTCGGCTTGCCGGGCGTGCAGCAGGTCACAGGCGTGCTTGATCGCGTAAAGCGAAGAGGCGCAGGCCGCGTCGAGCGCGAACGCCGGTCCGCCGAGGCTGAACGCCTTGGCGAGGAGGTGTGCGGGAAAGCCCGAGACGAAGCGGTTCTCCGGGCGGAAGCCGGCGTGGTTGCGGGCATTGCGCCAGACGGCGTGGGCGAAGTTTGAAAGCCCGCGGCTGGGGTAGGAGAGATTGCCGATCACCGCGCCGGTCCGCGCCGGGTTGCGCGCCTCGCCGCGCCCTTCGGTCCAGGCTTGTCGCGCGGCGTGGAGCAGCCAGAGGACGCCTTTGTCGAGGCCGTCGAGCTCGGCGGGCGAGACGCCGAAGCCGTCGGGATCCCAGACGTCTGCGAAGGCGCGCACGTAGCCGCCGCGTCCGCCCCAGGTCTTGTCGATCTGCGCGCCGTCGCGCGCGCGTGCGATCACCAGGCTCGGCGGCAGGCCCCAGTCCTCGGGCTCGGGGTCTGAGGTCAGGTCGGCGCCCTGTGCGACCGCCATCCACAGCGCCCGCGGGCTGAGCGCTCCGGGCAGGGCGCAGCCGCGCCCGAGAACGGCGATCGGCTCGAACGCCATCTTATCCCATCGACCGGTCGGGGCCGTCCCTGTCAGACAGCGCGGGCGCGGCGATCATTTCGACGCCCTCCATCAGCGCAAGCAAAGATCCGTCAGCTGCATAAAATCCGATGTCGTGAAGCGCCCGTCGCGAATCGAGCCGCCAGCTCGCCAGCTCGGCGCGGACCGGATCGGCGGACCCGGCGCGGTCGAACGTCGTGAACCTTTGAACGCCCACCGGAAGCGATCCGCCGCCGAGCGGCTCGAGCCCCCAAAGGAGAGCGGCCTGCAGCCCCGCGTCGAGCACCGTGACGTCGAGACCGCTCGCCGCGCCCGAGGTGTGCGACGAAGCGATCTCCACCGCCGCGCCGCTGTCGTTCCGGGCGAGGAGCGCGCGCAGGGCCTGGAGCGCGCGGCCGTGAAACAGCGGCCCCGCGTAGGCGTCGTGCAGCGTCAGGTTCCAGGCGCCGCCGCTCGGCGTGCGCGGCGCGCGTTTCGCCGCGGCGGGGTCTGCGGGGCGCGCGACCGCGGCGTAGCGCGTCCGGCCGTCCGCGGTGGTCAGGCGCAAGGCGAGGCAGCCGGAGTCCTCCGGATCGGTTTCGGCGGCGAGGCGCAGCCGCACCTCGGCGTTCGGGCCCGGATCGAGCGAGACGCCGGCGAGCACCGCGAAGTCCTCGATCGCCAAGGGACCGGCGTCCGGCCAGGCGGCTTCGGCGAGGCCGGCGAACCAGTCGAGCGCCATCATCGCAGGCAGGACGGTGACGCCCTCGATCCGGTGATCGGCGAGCAGCGGATGATCCGCGCCGATTACCGCCTCGGCCGTCGCGCGGCGGCGATCGGGCGGCGTCGCAGCGGCGCCGACGACGCACTCGACGGACCCCGACCCCGCGCGGGCCGAGACCGCGTCGGCGAAGATCGCCGCGCCTTCCTCAAGTCCGATGAGCGGCACGCCGGCGTCTTCGAAATGCTGCTTGAGCGCCGGGTCGACCATGCCGCCCGCCCAGGGTCCCCAGTCGAACACCCGCACGAGGCAATCATGGCGACGGCGCGCTTCGGCCCAGCCGACCCGGGCGATGGTCTCGTTCGCCATCGCGTAGTCACACTGACCGGCGTTGCCGAACCGTCCGGCGACGGAGGAGAACAGCGCGATCAGTCGCAGCGGGTCTTCGGCGGTGGCGCGGAGCAGCGCGCGCAAGCCCAGCGCCTTGGGTGCGAAGACGCGGTCGAACTGATCGCGGGTCTTGTCGAGGATGCGCTTGTCGGCGAGCGCGCCCGCGCCGTGGACGAGCCCATCGATCGGACCCCACTTGGCGCGGACCTGATCGAGCGCGGCGACAACAGCGGCTTCGTCGGCGACGTCTACGGAGATATAGAACGCTTCCGAGCCGGCGGCCTCGAGCGCTCTGACGGTCTCGTCGATCTCGCGCGAGGCGGCGATGCGGCGCGCCAGACCGGCGATCTCGGCCGGCGCCGTCTGGCGGCCGTCGGCCTGCGCCTGAAGAGCGAGGGCGCGGCGCAGACCCAGTTCGTCAAGTGTCGGGTCGAGGTCGGCGTAGTAGCTCGGCGGCAGCGGTTCGGTCCGACCGAGAAGCGCCAGACGCAGCGGCGTGCGTTCAGCCAGGGCGCACAGGGCCGCCGCGGTCACGCCGCGCGCACCGCCGGTCGCGACGATCACCATGTTCTCGCTCAAGGCGCCGTCGTCGTTCGAAGACGCGTTCTGCGTCGTCAGCGCCGGCGCGACCCGGCCGTGAGCGCGCGACAGGCCGACTTCGGTCTCCGGTCCGCCCGCGAGCAGTTCGTGGACGGTGCTGTCGGCGGCCGCTTCGACGCCGTCCTGAACCGCCACGTCGAGCGCCTTGACCGCGAGGCTCGGCCATTCGCGCGCGGCGGTCTTGGCGAGCCCGGCCAGGCCGCCCCGCCAGGCGCTCGACCGCGCGCCGCTCAAGGCGCCGAACGCGCCGCCGGTGTCCTGGATGGTGACGAGCGCGCCGCCGGGGCGGGCGAACCGCGGCGCAGCGGCCTGGACATGCTCGATCGCGCGCCAGGCGGCGTCTTGAGGTTTGGCGTCTGCGTCAGCGCCTGAGGTGACGATCACCACATCGCCCTCGCCTGAGGGGCTGGCGACGACCTCGGCCGGCCGGCCGGCGCGCCGCAGCGCGGCGGCGAGCGCGACGGCGAAATCCCCCGCGTCGTCGGTGACCTCTATACGCGTCGCATCGAGCAGGCCGTCGAGGGCGACGCCGCTGGCTGGCCGGTTTTGAATGCAGAGCGCGCGGACCGCGATCTCATTCAGCGCGGGAGCGGCCGCCGCCTTCTCTAAGAAAGGGCGGGGCTCCTGGGCGACCTCCGTGCCGCCGGCGCTGGCCAGGAACGCGGCGATCTGACCGATCGAGCGCAGCTCGGCGAGCTGACCGGGATCGACCTCGGGCAAATCGGGGGCGCGCTCGCGCAGGGTCGCCAGAATCTCGACCTGCTTGATCGAGTCGACGCCCAGCTCGGCCTCAAGGTCCATGTCGTCGCCTAGCATCTCTTCGGGATAGCCGGTCTTCTCCGCCACGATGGCGCGGATCATCCCCGCTGCATCGGCTGACGGCGCTGCGGCAGGCGCCGCGGGCGCGGTCGGAGCCGGCGGTTCGGGCGCGGGGTCAGCCGAAGCGGGCGGTTCGGAGGCCGGCGCGGCGGGCGCGAGGTCGCTCGCGGCGGTCACCTTGCCGACGAAGGCGGCGATCTGACCGATCGAGCGCAGCTCGGCGAGCTGACCGGGATCGACCTCGGGCAAATCGGGGGCGCGCTCGCGCAGCGTCGCCAGAATCTCGACCTGCTTGATCGAGTCGACGCCCAGCTCAGCCTCAAGGTCCATGTCGTCGCCGAGCATCTCTTCGGGGTAGCCGGTCTTCTCCGCGACGATGGCGCGGATCAGTGCGGCGGTGTCGGGACCGGCGGCGGCCGGCGCGGCGACGGGCGCAGGCGTGCTCGCTGGAGGCGCGGGCGCCGGTTCATGTTCCGTAAGCGGATGCTGCGGCGCCGGCGCAGGCTGTTCGACCGGCGGCGGCGCGGGCTCGGGCGCGGAGCGAGGCTCCGCGCTTGGCGTTGAATCTCTGGGCGCTGAATCGGCGGCGCCCACAACGGGCTCAGGCGCCGGTCTCGCCGGCGGCGTCTCTGCGGCGGCTTGGGGGTCGCGCCCGCTCATCGCGGCGAGGAACGCCTCGTGCGCGCGCGCCGTGGAGAGCAGGTAGGTCTCGTGCGCCGCCGCGATGGCGGATGCGGCGCCCGCCGGCGGCGCGGGACTGCGCCGGGCCTCCTGCAAGGGCGTTTCGGGTGGTCGAGCCTTGGGTCCGGACGTCTCGTTCTGAGACGACGGACGATGGTGGTTGGTCTCAGTCATCGCTTTCTGCGTTTCTGCCCCTTGCGTCTGTATCTTCTCGGGCGCCCTAGGGTTGGACTCTTCAGGATTGGGTTTGGGTAAGCCCGCCGCGCCGTTCTGGGGCGGATAGGGCTTGGCGTAGTTCGCGCCGGTGATGTCGACCGCGTGCTTGGCGCGAGGCGGCGCGGCGGGGGGAGCGGGTTGGTCGGCGAGCAGCGCCGACAGGTCGAAGGCGACGCCGGCGGCGGCGAGCGCGCCGAGGCCGCGCCAGAGCGCCACGACGCCGTTATCGCGGCGATGGTCGATCGCCGCGACGACGGCGCTCGGATCGTCGAGGCATTTGTGCACCAGACCGGTCAGCACGTTGCCCGCACCGACCTCGATGAAGATGCGCGCGCCGGCCGCATGCATGGCGAGCAGCTGCTCGCGGAAACGCACCGGCTTGGAGAGTTGTTCCGAGAGCAGAGCTTTCGCCACCACGACGTCCGAGTCGTAGGGCGCGGCCGTGGTGTTCGAGTAGACCGGCAGCGCCGGCGGCGCGAAGTCGACGCGGTCGAGATCGGCGCGGAACGGCGCGACAGCGCCGGCGACGATCTTGGAGTGAAACGCCGAGGCCACCGGCAGGCGCCGCGCGAGCAGGCCGCGCGCCTCGAGCGCCGCGGCGGCGTCGGCAATGGCGGTCTCCGAGCCTGACAGCACCACCTGATCAGGCGCATTGTCGTTGGCGACGACCACGTCGAGGCCGAGTTCGCTCATGATCGCGTCAATCGAGGCGCGATCGGTGGCGACGGCCAGCATCGCGCCGGGCTGGGTCGAGGCGGCCATCGCCATGGCCAGGCCGCGCCGGCGGGCGATGCTCAAGGCGCCGTCGGCGTCGAACGCGCCCGCGGCGTGAAGGGCGATGATCTCGCCGAAGCTGTGTCCGCCGGTCATGTCGGGCTTGAGCCCGATCCTCTCGAGCGCGGCGAGCGCGGCGAGGCTGGAGGCGGCGAGCGCCGGCTGGGCGTTCTCCATGCGCTTCAATCGCGCTTCGTCGGCGGCGCGGTCTTCGTCGGCGAACTTCGGCGCGGGGAAGGCGAGACGATGCAGCGGCGCGTCCCGCAGTTCGCGGTGATCGGCCGCCGCGTCCCAGGCGGCGCGCGCCGCGGGGAAGGCCATCGCCAGGTCTGCGCCCATGCCGACGTACTGGCTGCCTTGACCAGGGAACAGGAAGGCGACCTTGCCGTTCGCCGGCGCGCCCGCGCCGTAGGCGAGATCGGCTGGCCACGGCAGATCGCTCTTGGCGCCGCCGATCCGTTCGCGCGCCTCCTCCACCTTGGCGCGGAAGTCCGCCGCCGAGCGCGCGACGACCGCCAGCCGGCGCGCCGACGCCGGGTTGAAGCTGCGGTGGGACTCGTCGGCGAGGCGGGAGAGGTCCGCATCGGTTTCGATGGGGACGGCGTCGAGCGCACCGATCAGCCCGTCCTCGGTGTCCGCGCTGAAGAGCACCAGCTCGGCCGGCAGGACGCGCAGCCGCGGCGCGCGCGCCAGGCCGCTGTACTCTTCAAGCGTCAGGTGGAAGTTCGAGCCGCCGAAGCCGAACGAACTGACCGCGGCGCGGCGGGGGTGATTGCTTCCGCGAATCCAGGGGCGCGCCGCCGTGTTGATATGAAACGGACTCTGCTCGACCCCCAGCGTCGGATTGGGACGCTCGACCTTGGCCGTAGGCGGCAGCACGCCGTGGTGCAGCGCCAGCGCCGCCTTGATCAGGCTCGCCGCGCCGGCTGCCGCCTTGGTGTGCCCGATCTGCGACTTCACCGAGCCCAAGGCGCACCAGCCGGTCTCCGGCGCGCCGGGCTCTGCCCCGTTCTCGCCGAAGACGGCTGCGAGAGCTTTGAACTCCGCCGCGTCGCCCGCCTTGGTGCCGGTGCCGTGCGCCTCGACCAGCTCGACTGTGTTCGGCGGATAGCCCGCCGCCTCGTAGGCGCGCTTCAAGGTGCGCGCCTGACCGTCGGCGAGCGGGGCGTAGATCGCCGTCGCCCGGCCGTCCGAGCCTGCGCCGAGGCCCTTCAAGATCGCATAGACGCGGTTGCCGTCGCGCTCGGCGTCCTCGAGGCGCCTCAGCGCGACGACGCCGACGCCTTCGCCGAGGATGGTGCCGTCCGCGCTGTTGGAGAACGGCCGGCAGTCGCCCGTGGGCGAAAGCGCCGGCGTCTTCGAAAAGCACATATACATAAGGATGTCGTTCAAGGCGTCGACGCCGCCGGCGAGCACGGTGTCCGCCTCGCCCGTCCACAGCTCGTGCAATCCGACGTGCACGGCCGAAAGCGAAGACGCGCAGGCGGCGTCGGTGACATAGTTCGCGCCGCCCAGATCGAGCCGGTTGGCGACCCGCCCGGCGACGACGTTGCCGAGGAGCCCGGGGAAGCTCGCCTCCTGCCATGGCGTATAGTTGTCCGCGATCGCATCAGCGATCGACTGCACCTGGGGCTCAGGCAGACCGGCCTCGCGCATCGCCTTGACCCAGGTCGGACGCTGCAGGCGGTTGGACATGTGCGCGACCAGCTCGGTCGCCGAGGCGACGCCGAGGACCACGCTCGTGCGCTCGAGGTCGACGCCTTTGTAAGCGGACGATCGCAAGCTGCTCGCCGAGGCTTGGGCGAGCACGTCCTTGGCGACGATCAGCGCCAGCAGCTGGGCGGTGTCCGTCGCCGAGAGCTGCGCGGGCGGGACGCCGAACTCGAGCGGGTTGAACGCCTGGGGCGCGAGGAAGCCGCCGCGCTTGCCGTAGGTCTTGTCCGGCGCCTTGGGGTCGGGATCGTAGTAGTCCTCGACCAGCCAATGCGTCGGCGGCACGTCGGAGATGCAATCCGCGCCCTCGATGATATCGCGCCAGTACCCCAGCGTGTCGCCGCGGCCGGGGAACATTGCGCCAAGGCCGACGATGGCGACGGGCGGCGGAGAGAAGGGTGCTGAGCTCATGTCGGGGACCGGGACGTGAGGGGACCTGAGGCGAGCCGCTCGGACGCAATACGAATGGGCGCAAAGCGCGCCGCATCGGGCGGCGCATCAACGCCGGCGGCGCGCAGCTGCTGCGCGCGGCTCGCGCGGGCCGCGCCTTCAAGCAGATTGAGACCGATTTGGGAAACGGTTCTTTCAGTCGGGTCTTCGAGGAACGAGCCTTTGACCCAGTCGTTGAAGGCTCCCATGGCCGGTCCGCACCAGATCTGGAAGTCCGTGTGGCGATCGGCCACGCCCTCGCGCGCCCATTGCGCGCCGAAGAACAGATAGCGGCGGAACACCAGCGCCATTTTGTAGCGAGGGTCCTTTTCGGCCTTTTCGACGTCTTGCGGCGCGCGCGAGAGATGGAACGCCCGGGTCGCCGCCCAGGCCTCCTCGATCGTCTCGCGCATGAGCCCCTCGACCCAGGTCCGCTCGTCTTGAGAAAGGTCGTCGAGGCCGGCGCGCGCGCGGTAGAGTTCGTAGAGCCTGCGTCCGTTCACGGCGAACATCGTGCCGCGGCTCAGGACCTGCACCTTCACCCCGCGCTCGAACATGTCCGCCGCCGGCGCCATGGCGACGTCCGTCGGTCCGGCCCCGGCGAGCATCTGCCGGCCGAGCGACGAGAGGCCCGACTCCGCGGCGCTCTGATTGACCGAGCCGGTCAGCACATAGGCCGCGCCGAGCTGGAACGCTCCGGCGAGTGCTTGCGGCGTCGCCAGCCCGCCCGCCGCGCCGACGCGGATCCGCCGGCCATGGCCGTGCTCGAGCGCCAGCTCGTCGCGCAGTTTGGTAAACAGAGGCAGAAGGACGCTCAAAGGCCGATTGTCCGTATGCCCCCCGGAATCAGCTTCGGCTGTGATGTCCTCGGCGATGGGCAGTGTCCGGGCGAGATCGGCCTGGGCCTCGGTCAGATCGCCGGCGGCGACGAGATCGGCCAGCATCTTCTCCGGCGGCGGCGACATGAAACCGCGCGCCACCTCTGGCCGGGACGCTTTGCCTAAAACGTGCGTTGTACGGATGACATCGCCGCCCGGCGCGCGGCTGAGACCCGAGGCGGCGAAGCGGACGATCTCGGGCGACATCCGCATGAACGCCGAAGCCGACACGCGCGCGACGCCTGACTTCAACAGCACGTCGACGACGGCGCGTTCGTAGCCCGGCTCCTGGGGCGAGTGGATGAGGTTGGCGCTCCAGCTCTCGAGCGCGGTTTCGCCGCCGACTTGCTCAAGACGGGCGCGGATCTCGGCGACGCCTTCGCCGATCTGGCGGGGCGACAGCCCGGCGCTGCCGTAGGAACCGAGAAAGCCCGCCGTCGCGGCGGCGGCGACCATCGTCGGGGTGGCGATCCCGCGCGCCATTTCTCCGACGACGTAAGGGAAACGGCAGCCGTGAGCTTCTGCGAACGAGCGGTCGCCAAGCCATTCGGGATAGATCGCGGGCAGAACGCCGATGAGATCAGGCCCAAGGCGGCCGGCGGCCTGGGCGAGGTCTTCGTCGTCGAGGGGAAAGAGCTTTGCGGCCTCGCCCGCCCGGCGAACCACGGCGACCGGCCGACGGAAATTTTCGACCGCGTCGTATACAGAAAAAGCGTTCGTCACGGCGTCGTCGCCGAGATCGCTTGGCCTGCTTGCGCTGAGCGCATTTTGCGACTGCACGCCAGGCACCGGACAGCCACCCCTCTCAAATCAACATCTCGCAGGCGAAACGATCGATCAATCGCCAACGAAATCCCCCGCGCATCTCTCCACGCAACGCCCGGTGTGGTAGGGTGTCACCGCTTCCCGTGGCCGAGCCGTCCGTCCTTCGTCTATTTGCGTGTCCGGAGCCGCGCTAGTCAATGAAAGCGCGCTGTGCAGTCGACGGATTGTTGCATTCCAATCCCCTGCGACCGACATGGTTTATCAGCCTCCAGCTCCGGCCGGACGACTGCTGTCATTTAGCTGAAACACCCGCGCGCGGCCTCATTCTTGCGACGGCGAGGGCCAAGCAGGGGCAAGCAGCTCGGCGGGCGCGGGGACGGTCTGCGCGCGGCGGGCTTGACCGGGAGGCGGTCAGCTGAAGCGGTTGAGTGCACAAGCGGCGGGCGGGGGCTTCGTTCGATCAGTTGCTGCGAGCGCGACTCACAGCGAAGAAGGCGCGCTTGCGCGGTTGCTGGCGCGCCTGCCGCACATGTGGATGCTGTGCGCTTGCGCGGTCGGGCTGCAGTTCGCCGCTCATCTGCTCTATGGGGCGAATTCGAACATTTCCGCACTGAGCTTCGCCATGCTCTGGTCGATGCTCGGCGCCGGCGCGATCCTCGCGCCGGACACGCGCAACGCCGTGCGGCTTAACGCGCCGCTCGCCGCCGCCGCGATCTGCTTTGTCGGCGTGCTCGCCGTGGGCGCGTTTCAGCTCCTGCCCGGCGTTTTCGGCGTGAGCCATCCGCTCTGGATCAACGTGGACGGCGCGTCGGCCCTGACGGTCGACCGCGACGCGACGGCGCGCGAGCTGGTCAAGGTCGCCTCACTCGCCGGCGCCTTCTGCACCGGCCTGGTGATCGGGGTCTCCGACAAGCGCGCGCGGTTCTTCGTCTACTGCACGCTCGTCGCCGCTGGGTTTTACGGCGCTTGGGCGTTCCTGCAGCAGGTGCTCGAGCCCGGGACCATTCTCGGCGCGCCGAAACCCTATCATTTCAACAGGTTGAGCGGTTCCTTCCTGTCCGCGAACTCGGCCGCGACGGTGTTCGGGATCTTCGCCCTGGTCGCCACGGCGCGTCTGACGCGCGCGGTTAAGGAAAGCGGCCTCGGCGCTGGCCGCGGCGCGAGCACCTTCGACGCTTTGGCGCGCAAAGGCGGGCTCTCCGCGGTCGTCGTCGCGCTCTCTTTGGCCTGTCTTCTCCTCACCGGTTCACGCGCCGGCGCGGCCGCGACGCTCGGCGCGCTGCTCGCGTTTCTCGCTTGGGAGGCGCACGCGCTCGGGGTGCGGGCGCGGGCGCGCGGCCTTACGCCGCTGATGGTGATCGGCGCCCTGATCCTCGTCGGCGCCGCGGCGCTGTCGGGCGGGGACACCTTCGCCCGGCTCGACACCACCGCAGCCGACGCCGGCGCGCGCCTGACGGTGTTCACCACCCACTGGCGCGCGATCCTCGCCTCGCCCTGGCTCGGGCACGGTCTCGGCGGCTTTCCGGCGGTTAACGACTTCATGCTCGACGCGCAGAACCACCTCTCGCTCGAGCGCCTCAATGCGCTCCACAACGTCTATCTGCAGTGGCTCGAAGAGGCGGGGGTGTTCGGCGCGGGACTGATGTTCGCCTGCATCGGCTTCCTGCTCGCCGCGATCTGGCGCGGCTTCAGCGAACGTCACGCGATGCGCACCTGGATGCGCGCCGTGTTCGCGATCAGCCTGCTCGTATGCGTGCACGGGCTGGTCGACTATGCGCTGCAGGTGCCTTCGATCGCCTGGCTGTGGGCGACGTGGCTCGGCGTCGGCTGCGGCGTGGCCGCCCCGACGCGCCGCCGCGGCGTGGAGTAGAGCCGCGCCCGCGTTCGTCGCAGTTTCCTAGTTAAGCTATTGGTTTTAAAAACCTCTGCCGCGTTCGATCGCGTCGCGTATCGCGGCTGCGGGGGCGGCCGGCAGGGTGTCGGCCAGCGCGTTCATCCAGTTGCGCTCGATCTGCTCATGAGCGAACGCCTGCGCTTCGCGGACGGCCGAAGCGCGCACGCGCGCGTCGATGTCGCGCCAATAGTTGAAGGTGAACGACAACCGCCAGTGGCGCAGGTCGTCCGGGCTGAACGGCTCGACCAGGTAGGATTGCGCGAGATAGAGGTTGCCCTGATCGCCCAGCCGGCCGTTGCGCAGCGTGTCGATGTAGGCGAGCCGGGCCCAGGCTTGGGCGCGCGCTGGACTGGCCCGCAGCGCCTCGTGCGAGCGCTGCTCAGCCGTCTGAAGATCGGGCGGGCTCTGCATCAAAGCGAGTTCGGCGGCCAGATCGGCCAGCTCGCCGGTCTCCAGGCCCTCGCTCAGAGCGCGTTCGGCCCGCGCCAGCGCCGCCTCTCGCGCCGCGGCGTCCGTTTGCGGCGCGCTGGCGGTTTCAAGGGCGGTGCGCGCGGCGCCGGCCTTGAGGTCGGACCGCAGCATTGAAACAGAGGTGAACGCCGTGACGACGAGCGCGGCGGCCGCGCCGAGCTTGAGTACGGTGAGCCGCAAGCGCGGCGCCTCTTTGTTCGAGTTTTGTCCCACTGCGCCCGGCGCCCTCGATCTTAATAATCGCGCAGGATTCCGAACCGTATCCTTCGCCCGGTGTTGGTCCGACATGCCGGCGCTATCGCCTTCGAGCCACGATGCTCGCGTTATCCACAGCCTGTCATGCAAGACGCGTGCGGGCCTATCGCTGAAAGACTGCGAGGCGACTATGGTCCGATCCGATGCGACTGCGGCGACTTTGCTCGCCGCGACGGCAGGGCGGGGGCTCATGCAATCCAACGAGCGTTGGTCGGCGCGCCGAACGGTTGCGTTCGTTGTGCTGTTTTGCGGCGCCTTCTGGATCGCCGTTGCGGGCGCGATCGCGCTTGCCGTTGGCTAGCGTTAACGATCCGCCGGTTAGGCGCCCTCAAGCTGCAATTGAATCTGTATGCCTTTCAATATCTTGGGTAAGTCCAAGGGATTGCCGGGACTTTGGTTGTCAAGCCAGAGGCCGCGTGGCACGTATCGCGCGTAGATTTCCAGACCCAGGCAAGAATGGATCACCGGGCGCCTGGCTCCGGTGCGGCGCCAGGAGGGGTGGTTGAGGTTCTCCGTGCTCAGACCTGTGATCGCGGTAGCGCTGGGTTTGTTCGCCGCAGCGTGCGCATCGACCGGCAACTGCGGCGTCGACCCCACCGAAGCTGCCCGGCCGATCGTCGAGTATCGCCTCGGCGCGGGGGACGAGCTGCGCGTGACCGTCTATGGCGAGGAGCGGCTGTCGGGCGAGTTCGTCGTCGGCGGCCAAGGGCACGTCGCCCTGCCGCTGGTCGGGGACGTCCTGGCGAGCGGCAAGACTTTGCCCGAGCTCGAGCAGGCGATCGAGGCCTCTCTCGCCAACGGTTATCTTGTAGATCCGCGGGTGAGCATTCAGATCCTCAACTACAGGCCTTACTACATCTCGGGTGAGGTCAATAATCCCGGTCAGTATCCTTATATGGAAGGGCTGACCCTCCAGAGCGCCATCGCCATCGCCGGAGATTTCACCTATCGAGCGAACAGGTGTCGAGTATTTATCCAAAGAGCAGATTCGAATTCTTTCGAACGCTATGTCTTGATGCCCGATACGCTGGTACAGCCTGGCGATACTATTCGCATACCTGAAAGCATTCTGTAGTCATCATTAGCGTAAGTGACTTGAATGCTTTATCCTCTCGCTGTTTGTGAGGGGACGCCGGAAGCGAAGGCTTCAACGCATTGCGCCGCGATCCCCTCGAACGCAGTCGAGGCGGGATGGGGCGGCAGTCATGACGAAAAGGCGCGGCGTGATCATCGCAGCGACGGTCGCGGCGCTGTGCGCGGCGGTCTCGGCCGCACCGTCGCAGGCCGCCGGCGAGTCCGCGCAGGCCAAGTCGCCGCAAAGCGTCCCGCTCACGGCCGAGGACCTGGCTTCGGAGATGATCGACGTCATGGGCGGGCTCGACTCGAGCGCCCGGCCGCGCACGATCGAGGCGGCGCTGCATCGCCGCCTGCTCCAAACGGCCCCTCCGAATGCTGACGAGAGCGCACGAAACGCCGCCGCGCCGGTGATCGCCGACGCGCTCGCCCTGGTGCTATCGGAAGATCTGACCACGGCGCAGCGCGGCGTCGTTTTCGATTTGTTCCGCGCCTACGCCGCGCCCGATACGGCCGCCGCGGCGCCGATCCAGGCCGCGCCGCCGCAGCCGCCGGCGTTCCAGCTCGAGGCGCTCGGCCCGCCGCCTTCGATCCACAGCACCGGAGGCTCGGACTACACCGCGCACTGAACGAACCGAACCGCGCTTTAGCGGTTCTTGAGGATTCCCTGGGAGAAGTCCCGGGAAGACGTCTTTGGAGACACCTTTGGAGGACCGGCCGAGTGTCCAGAAATGGCGCCGTTCTTGAACGGCGCAACGTGTCGGCGGCCATGTTTGGTGCATGGCGCGCGAACGTCGGGCGAGAAACCGGCCTGTTCATGACCGATCGGGAATAGGGGAAGACCTTTGTCCAAGAACTTCGCGGCATACTTGATGTGCACTGCGGCGGCCGCCGCCATCGCGGCGTCGGTTCCCGCTCAGGCCCAGAATTTCAATCGTGACCGGAACGTCAGCGTACGTGAACGCCCGCACCCCGAGTTCGACCAGCTCGGCGCGCCCGTCGGACCGTTCCGCGGCTATGCGCAGCTGCCCGTCGGCGTCACCTTCACCGACAACGTGTTCGCAACCGGGACGAACGCCGAGAGCGACATGATCTACGTCATCGCGCCGTCGGTCCGCCTTCAGTCCGAGTTCAACGAGCACGAGCTGAACGTCTTCGCCGACATCGACTACCTCGGCTACACCGACTTCGAGGACGAATCGCGCACCAACGCGTCGATCGGCGCTGACGCCCGGCTCGACGTCCGCCGCGACCTCACGGCCAACTTCAACGTGTCGAACGGCTGGTTCGAAGAAGCGCGCACGAACCCCAACACGCCGGGCGGCTCCGCCGAGCCGGTCGAGTACAATCAGTCGAGCTTCGGCGCGGGCCTTTCCCACGAGCTGTCGCGCGTGCGCCTGTCGGGCTCGGCCTCGCTGACGAGCTTTGATTTCGACGACGCGGTCGACGGGATCGGCGCGCCGATCGAGCAGGACGACCGGGATCACGACGCGTTCGGCTACCGGTTCCGCGCCGACTACGCTTATTCTCCGTCGGTCTCGTTCTTCGCGTCGGCTGAGTACACCGACCGTGACTACGACATCCTTTCGACCGGCCCCGGCGGCCCGGTCTCGCGCGAATCGCACGGCACGTCGCTGTTCGTCGGCGCTGATTTCGACGTCACGCGGCTTGCCCGCGGCGTCGTCGCGGTGGGTACGCTCAACGAGCAGTTCGCCGATCCGAACACGGCGGACGAGGACGGCCTGGCCGCCTCGGCGACCGTCGAATGGTTCCCCACCGAGCTGGCGACCATCGAGTTCACCGCCTCGCGCTCGATCAGCCCCGCCGGCGTTCCGGGCGCTTCAGGCGCGGTGACGACCGCGTACGGCGCGCGCGCCGACTACGAGGTGCTGCGCAATCTCATCGTTTCGGGCGTGCTGAGCCGCCGCGAGGACGAGTTCACCGGCGCGGTCGATCGGACCGATGAGGACATGACGCTCGGCGTCGAGGCGACGTATCTGGTTAACCGCAACGTCGGCCTCTCCTTCAATGTCAGCCGACTGGATCGTTCTTCGAGCGGGGTCAATTCCGGCACGGAATTTGATGAGAACCGCATCGGGGCGAGCCTGGTGCTGCGCTACTAGCGCCCAGCCCCGGCACTCCGGCGGCCCGCCTCGCTTGGTCGCGTTGAATGAGCGTGGTGAGACCCATGGAAGCTCGCGAAGCCCACGGCTGGTCCGACGACTACGGCTACGGCTATGGTCGCGATCAGGCGCATCTCGGCGATCAGGGCGATGTGATCGACCTGAGGGCGATCTGGTTCGCCTTCCGGCGCCGCCTCGGGCTGTTCGTCGCCGTCGCGGGCGTGATCTTCACCTTCGCCGTCATCTTCACGATGCAGCTCGAGCCGAAGTATCAGCCCTCCGCGCGCGTCCTCATCGACCCGCGGACCCGGGAGTACGTCCCGCTGCAGAGCGTGCAGTCCAATCTGCGCCCTGACGACGCGATCGTTCTGACCGAGGTGCAGGTGATCCGCTCGCGCTCGCTCGCCGAGCGGGTGGTCGACGATCTTCGCCTCGACGAGGATCCGGAGTTCAACGCGCTTCTAAGGCCGTCGAGCGGCTTCTCGGCCTTCGTTGAGCAGACCCGCGGCGCTCTCGGCAACGTTCTCGGCGTCTTCGCGCCGTCCGCCGGTCCTTCGGGGGCCGACTACGAGCCCTCGGCGGAGGAGCTCGCCGCGGTCGGCCGCGAGCTGGCGATCACCGCGCTTCAACAGACGACGACCGTGAGCCCGGTCGAATCCACTTACGTGATCAACATCGAGGCGATCAGCGCCGATCCGGACAAAGCCGCGAGCATCGCCAATGCGCTGGCGGACGAGTATCTCGTCGACCAGCTCGAATCCAAGCTTGCGGCCAACCGCAGGGCCAATGAGTGGCTGGTCGAGCGCCTCGCCGAAATGGCCGACGAAGTCTCGATCGCCGACGCCGCGGTGGAGACCTACCGCGCCCAGGCGGGTCTGCTTGACGCGGGCGCGGCCGGCGGCGGCTCGACGCTGGCCGAGCAGCGCATCGCCCAGCTCAACGCCCAGCTCGTCATCGAGCGCACCGACCTGCGCGAGAGGCGCGCCATTCTGTCCACGGCCGGTCGGTACGAAGCCGGCGACCGCAGCAACCTGCCCGCGGTCCTTTCCTCGGCGCTCTATCAGCAGCTGCGCGGTCAGCGCGCCGACGTCGTCCGCCAGCAGGGCCAGCTCTCGGCGACGCTCGGTCCGCTTCACCCGGACATGATCGCCATCAACCAGCAGCTCGCCGACATCGACGCCGAGATCGACAACGAGGTCGATCGGATCATCGCCTCGATCAGCGCCGAGGTGAACACGGCGCGCGAGCGGGTCGAGGCGCTCGAGGAAGAGCTCGAAGCGCTCGAGACCGAGCTCGAGACCGATAACGTGTCGCTGATCCGCCTGCGCCAGCTCGAGGCTGAGGCGGAGTCCAAGCGCGCCCTCTACGAGACCTACTACGAGCGCCGCCAGAACCTCAGCGAGTCCGAGTTCCTGCTCGAGCCCGACGCGCGCATCATCTCCGAAGCGCGCCCGCCGCTGTGGCCGTCCGCGCCCAACCGCAAGGTGCTTCTGATCCTCGGCCTAGCGCTCTCGCTCGGCTGTGCGGCGGCGGCTCTGTTCGTGGTCGAATCGCTCGACGGCGGCCTCAGAACCGCCTCGGACGTGGAGAGCGTGCTCGCCAAGCGGTGCCTCGGGACCCTGCCGCGCGTCACCACCGGCATGCTGCGCCGCGAGACGGTCGCGAGCGTCGCCGCGCGCGTGGTCGACAAGCCGTTCTCCGCTTACGCCGAGTCAGTCCGTTCACTGCGCGCTTCGCTGCTGCTGTCGGCGGACAGGCGCGGGGCGCGCTCGGTGATGGTCACCTCGGCGCTCCAAGGGGAGGGCAAGTCCTCGCTCGCCTTCTCGCTGGCGCGGATGTCGGCGATGATGAACGTCAAGACCGTCATCGTGGACGCCGACCTGCGGCGGCGGCAGCTGACGCTGGCTGCGTCGGCCGCGGCGAACGCCGGTCTGCTCAACGTCTTCGACGGTTCGGCGAACCTCACCGACGTGGTGATCAAGGACACCAAGACCGACCTCGACATCCTGCCGGCCGGCCGGGTGACGGGCGGGCAGGGCGAGATCTTCTCGCTGCCCAAGCTTGACGAGGTCCTAAAGACGCTCGCCCAGCACTACGATTTCATCGTCGTGGACTCCACGCCGCTGCTGGCGGTCGCCGAAGGCCGCGAGATCTCGACGATCGTCGACACCGTGCTGGTCGCCGCCCGCTGGCGGAAGTCGCCGCGCGCGACGGTGAAGTCGGCGATCCGCGTGCTCGACAGCGTCGACGCGCCGGTCGCGGGCGTCGCGCTCACCCAGGCGAACATGCGCCTGCGGGCGCTCTATGCGGGCGAGGGCGTCTATCAGGCCGAGTACGGATCGTACTACCGCGAGTAGGGTCGGTCCGTTTCCACTGCTTGCGACTTCAAGGTTCGTCCTACCAATTCCCGTCCTCCTCGAGCTTGTCCCGAGGACCCAGTAGGTCTGACGCGGCGGATCATGAAGGCTGTCGACATCTAACAGAACAACGCAGCTCGGATTGTTGAGCTCACGCGCTTCCTGGCTCCTCGGGACAAGCCCGAGGAGGACGAACGATAGTGATCCTGCTTGGTCTGAATACGCCTTACACGTACGACCCGGCATAGGTCACGACCTCGCCGCCCACCCCGATCTTGAAACGCGCAAGGCCCGCGCCTGATTGCGTGTTCACGCCGCCCAGGTCGAGCCGGCGCACGCCGCGCTCGCGCAGCATTTCGACACCGCGCCACAACAGCACGTTGTGCGCGCCGGCCTTGCGGCCCTCATCGCTGCTCCAGCCGATGTGATAGCTCGCCGCCTCACCGTGGATGAGGAACATCATCCCCGCGATCGGATCGCGGTCCTCGCCAGCGCGGAGAACCAGGAGCGCATCCTTGGCGCCCTTGGCTTCGGCGTAGGCCTCGACGAAGCCGGTCGGCAGCGCGCGATAGCCGCGCACGGCGCGCTGACCGGACTCTTTCTCGAGCAGCCAGGCGTATTGGCGCGGCTTGACGCCGCCGCGCGCGATCGCGAGCCCGGCGCGTTCGGCCGCGGCGAGGCGGTTGCGCCACTTGCCTTCCAGCCGGGCGCGCAAGTCGTCGAGGTCGCGCTCGAGATCGACGATCACCGTCGAATAGCCGGTCATCACCCGGGCGAGCGCCCCGAGGCCGAGATCGGCCGCGCGCGGCCCCTCGCTGCTCGTTTCGTCCGGGGACACGATCAGCGCGCGCGGCTGCGGCGCGGGGAAGGCGCGCTTGAGCGCGCGGTAGGCGAGGGCCTTGCGCTCGGGCGCGAGCGGGGCGAGCCAGACCGGGCCCCGGCTCGACAAGCCAAGCGTGAAGACGAAGCCGATCCGTCGACAGATCACCTGTGCGAGCCCGATCCGCTCCGATCCGTCCCAGATCGAGGCGCGGATGACTTTGGCGTCGAGCGCCCCAAGCGCCTCGCCGTAGCACCAGTCCTGCTGAAGCGCCGCCGCGGCGCTCGCGTGCGCGGCGTCCCAGGTCTTTCGATCGGCGTCGTTCCAGCTGACGTGCATAAGCGTTCCGTTAGGGAAGTTGCGGTTAACGACAGGTGAGCGCGGCGCCTGGTCATCCACCTGGTCGCGCGATGGAGGAGGCGTTCATGCTGGTGCGGGCGAAGCTTCAGACCGTGCTCGGTCACGCCATCGCGAGCCCTCGGATCACGCCGACGGCGGTGTGGCTTCTGTTCTCCCGCATCGGCGTGCCGATCCTGGCGCTCGGCGCTCTGGCGGATCTGGCGATGCAGCTCTTGTTCGGCGTCTGCACGGGGTTGTGGTGCGTCGTCTGAGACGGCTCTAATCCGCTTCCTGAGAACCTCTCTCGAAAACGCCTGTCGAACGTTCACTGAACAAACTATTCCCCTCACAGCCGAGTCGCGTCGCGACACCGCCGCCCCGCTGTTAGGTAAAGAGCGGGGAAGCGCGGACTGCCGCGGCTTTGAACGCCTTGTCCGAGATTGGCGCGACGGCGTCGCGTCCGGGGACCAGCGTCGCCACTGTTAACGGCCCGCGTCTTGCAGCCGTCCGCGCATGGCTAAGCACGGACGATCGGGTCGAGAGGGGCTGATGCACATCTACAACCGCGTTTTGGTGACGGGCGGAGCGGGCTTCATCGGCTCGCACCTGTGCGAGCGTTTGCTCGAAAAGGGCTGCGAAGTCCTGTGCGTCGACAACTTCTTCACCGGCACGCGCGCCAACGTCGCGCACCTCTTGAAGAACCCGATGTTCGAGCTGATGCGTCACGACGTGACGTTCCCGCTCTTCGTCGAGGTCGACGAGATCTACAACATGGCGTGCCCGGCGAGCCCGATTCACTACCAGTTCGACCCGGTGCAGACGACCAAGACGTCCGTTCACGGTGCGATCAACACCCTGGGGCTCGCCAAGCGGGTCAAAGCGAAGATCCTTCAGGCCTCGACGTCCGAGGTCTACGGCGACCCGTCCGTGCACCCGCAGCCCGAGGGCTACTGGGGCAACGTCAATCCGATCGGCCCGCGCTCGTGCTACGACGAGGGCAAGCGCTGCGCCGAGACCCTGTTCTTCGACTACTACCGTCAGCACAAGCTGGCGATCAAAGTCGCGCGGATCTTCAACACCTATGGTCCGCGGATGCACCCCAACGACGGCCGCGTGGTTTCGAACTTCATCGTCCAGGCCTTGAAAGGCGAGGACATCACTATCTACGGCGACGGCCAGCAGACGCGCTCGTTCTGCTACGTCGACGATCTCGTCGACGGCCTGATGCGGCTGATGGCGACCGGCGAGGACGTCACCGGCCCGATCAACATCGGCAATCCCGGCGAGTTCACCATTCGCGAGCTGGCCGAAATCGTGATCGAGCTGACCGGCTCGAAGTCGCAGCTCGTCACTCGGCCGCTGCCGCAGGACGACCCGCGCCAGCGCAAGCCGGACATCACCCAGGCCGGCAAGGTGCTCGAGTGGCAGCCCAAGACGCCGCTGCGCGAAGGCCTGGCGAAAACCATTGCCTACTTCGACGAGATGCTCGGCGCCGACGACGGCGGGATCATCGCCGCGGAATAGGTTGAGGCGACGGTCGAACGCCGGCGGGTCTTGTCTTTCAGCTAATCAGCCGCCGCGACGCGCGTGGCCGTCAGCGGCCCGCCGCCCTGGTCTGAAGAGAACTCGCCGGTCAGCGTGTCGCCCTCGACCGTGCCGGAGTAACCAATCTCGTAGTACGTCCCCTGAACGTCGAGAAGACGCAGGAAGGAAAACGAACTGCCGTCGACTTCCACGTCGGCGAACTCCGAAGGCATGTCGAAACCGGTGACTTCGGCAATGTTGTCGGAATAGTCGATGGCGTATTCGCCGTCCGTCTCGGTGAAAGTGAAGTTCACGTCGAACACGCCGTTCGGGCTGTCCATCGTGCCTTCCCAGGTCCCCAGCACCGGCGACTGCGGTTCCTGCGGCGAGCAGCTGACGATCGCCGCCGCGGCGACGATCAGGAATGCGCGTCTCATATTTCGCCCTCCCGTTTGATATTTGGACCAAGCCCTGGGTCAGTCCGGGGCGAAGCCTATCGCTCCGCGCGCAATGATCCAACGGGGCGCTGGCGAAATCGAATGACGGCTATCGGCCGAGAGCGGACGTCCCGCTGCGGTCGCGCCGCCGACAATTCAAACGATGCGTTGTTTTCCGCCCCGTGGTTGCGAGGGGTTTGACTATTGAAGTATTGGCAATGCTTGGCTGACGCTGTCACGACCCCGGGGGGCTGCACGTGAAACCACTTCGCGATTTCCGAAAGTCTCTCGCTGCGTGCGCGTCCGTGGGCGCCGTGGCAATGAGCACGGCGAGCTGCGCGACCGCGCAGGACGTGCCGATCGTTCAACCCGGCGCGCCCGGGCAGACCCCACGCGTCATCAGCTCCCAAGCGGCGGCCGAGATCGTCGTGGCGCGCTATACGCCCGCAGACGTGCTGTTCATGCAGGACATGATCCCGCACCATAACCAGGCCGTGCAGATGGCCGCGCTGGTCGCGGACCGGACCAATAACCAGGAGATCCTCGACCTGGCGGGGCGCATCGACGCCTCGCAGGAAGACGAGATCGAGTTCATGCAGCGCTGGTTGCGCGAGCGCGGTGAGCGCGCGCCGCGTCCGACCGAGCACGATGCGATGCACACGTCCCATCAGATGGCGGGCATGGCGAGCTCGGAGCAGATGGCGGCTTTGGCGGCGGCTTCGTCGACGGACTTCGATCGGTTGTTCCTGGAGCTGATGATTCCTCATCACCAGGGCGCCGTGACGATGGTCGAGGAGCTGCACGATCAAAGCGGCGCGGCCTACGACCCGATCCTCTATGAATTCACCAACGACGTCGTCAACGATCAGAATGCCGAGATCGAGCGGATGACCGAGCTGCTGACCGGGCTGTCCGCCGATCCGCGCGCCGGGCTTTCGCCCGGCTTCAGCGACGCCGGCGAGGCGATCTGGAACCTTGGACGCGTGGCCTCGCTGCCCAAGCCGCCGGGGTTCTTCGATCCTGAGAACCCGGCGGGACTGCCTTTGCTGCGCCCTGAAGATGAGGACGAGGCGTCCGAAGACGACGCGGCCTCCGACGCCGAAGCGGACGGCGAACACATGCACGCCGAGCACGACGACGCGGCGGACGAAGCCGCTGATGAAGCTGTTGCGGCGGACGCTGAAGCCGCCGACGCCGCGAGCGATGAAGAAGAGGTTGCGGCGGACGATCCGGAAGGCGAGGAGGAGGACGACGAGGACGAGCGCTGGTCCAACCGTTCGCCGCTCTTGAGCTTCGCCAACACCGACATGGCGTTCTTTCAAGACAAGCTCGTGGTCGGCAACTACCACGGCTTCAATGTCTATCGCCTGAGCGAAAACGGCGCGCCTCAGCATGTCAGCTCGGTGGTCTGTCCGGGCGGGCAGGGCGACGTCTCGATCGTCGGCGACCTTCTGATCATG
Source organism: Maricaulaceae bacterium (assembly GCA_050050115.1). GTDB lineage: Bacteria > Pseudomonadota > Alphaproteobacteria > Caulobacterales > Maricaulaceae > JASFUX01. The sequence goes on from JASFUX010000008.1 coordinate 22,235, forward strand.
TCGGTCGAACAGACCCGCGGCCGCGTCGATTGCGGCCTGCAGGGCGTTACCGAAGACGTCAGCGCCGATCGATTCCGCGGCCTGCGCATCTTCGACATTTCCGACCTGTCGCGGCCGGTCCAGGTCGGTCAGGTGCAGACCTGCCGCGGCTCGCACACCCATTCGGTAGTCTCCGGACCGGGCGAGGACGGCAAGATCATCGTCTACAACTCCGGCACCGCGTCAGTGCGCGAGGAGGACGAACTTGCAGGCTGCGTCGGCGGCGATCCCGGCGACGAGCGCACGGCGCTGTTCCGCATCGACGTGATCGAGATCCCGGTCGAAGACCCGTCGCAGGCGCGGATCATCGACAGCCCCGCGGTGTTCGCGGACCCTGAGACCGGCCGGCTCGGCGGGCTGTGGCTCGGCGGCGATCATGGCGATGCGACCCAGCGCACCAGTCGCACCGACCAGTGCCACGACATCACGGTGTTTCCCGACGCCCAGATCGCGGCGGGCGCCTGCTCGGGTAATGGGGTGATCTTCGACATCTCCGATCCGCGCGCGCCGCGCCGCATCGACGACGTGGTCGACGTCGGCTTCGCCTATTGGCACTCGGCGACCTTCAACAACGACGGCACGAAAGTGATCTTTACGGACGAATGGGGCGGCGGCGGCCGGCCGCGGTGCCGCGCCTCGGACAGGCGCGACTGGGGCGCGGACGCCTTCTACGACATCGTCGACGGACAGCTGGAGTTCCGCAACCACTTCAAGCTTCCCGCGCCGCAGACCGAAGAGGAGAACTGCGTCGCCCACAACGGCTCGATCGTGCCGGTTCCGGGACGCGATATCTTCGTGCAGGCCTGGTATCAGGGCGGGCTGTCGGTGATCGACTTCACCGACTCGCAAAACCCGGTCGAGATCGCCTTTTTCGATCGCGGTCCGATCCATGAAGGCCGCCTGGTCACCGGCGGCTACTGGTCGGCCTATTGGTACGGCGGCAAGATCTACGGCACCGAGATCGTGCGCGGCCTCGACGTGTTCGAGCTTCTGCCGAGCGACTATCTGAGCGAAAGCGAGATCGCCGCGGCGGTGCTCGCCGACCAGGGTGAGGTGTTCAACCCGCAGCGGCAGCTTAGCGTGACGTGGCCGGCCGAGCCGGTCGTCGCCCAGGCCTATGTCGATCAGCTCGCGCGCGACGGATCAGCGCCCGACGACGTGGTCGCCGACCTGACCGGGGCGCTCGACCGCGCCGAAACGGCGTTGCGCGCCGGCGGGCCCGACCCGGCGCTCGCAACGGAGCTGGCCGGGTTCACGGAGCGGTTGGACTTGGGCGATCAGGACACCGTTGCGGCGAACCGTGCGACAGCGCTCAACGATACGCTAACCGGCATCGCCGCGCGGCTGCGCTAGGCTCCCGCCTGCGCGCCGAGCATGCCTTTGAGGCGGGCGAGCGCGTCGGCCAGCAGCTTGCGGGCGAAGAGGGCGACGATCGCGCCGTAGACGGCGACGCCGACCGGCACGCAGGCGATCAGGATGATCAGATCACTCACGCCGGCGGCCTCGAGCGCGCGGCGGAGCATCGACACGAGGGCGAACATCGCCGCCGAGCCGAGCAGCGGCGTCGCCCAGATCCTGGTAAGGCCGAGAAGCGAGATCGGGGTCAGCTTCGAGATCAACCGCGCGTCCCACGCCCAGTTGAGCGCCATCGTCAGCGTCAGGGCGAGCGCCGACTGGACCGCGCCGAAGCGCCCGAAGGCGTAGAGGAACAACGCCGTCAGCGCGAGCCGCGCGATCGAGCGGTAGAACACGAGGTCCTGGCGACCCAGACCGCGCAGGATCGAGATGTTCACCCCCATCAGCGCCCAGAACACCCCCAGGGCGCAAAGCGCCTGCAGCGCCGGCGCGCCCGGCGCCCAGTCCTCGCCGAACGCGAACGGGATCAGCGTCGGCGCGATCGCGGCGATGCCGGCGAACGCCGGCGCGCCGAGGAACGAGGTGATCTCCACCCCGCGCCGCGTCGCCTCGGCGAGCTTGGCCGCGTCGCCCTGAACCTTGGCGATCACCGGGAACCATACGTTCATCAGCGGCATGATCAGCGACACGCGCAGCGTCTCGACGATCCGCATGCCGACCGAAAAGTAGCCGATCGCCAGAGCCCCGCCGCTGATCCCAAGGAGGATCCGCGGGATATTGACCTCGAGCAGCCCCATCGCCGAGCTGCCGGACATCCGTCCGATCGCGCCGATCACTTCCTTGAAGTGCCGCTTGCGGCAGGCGCCTTTCGGCCGCCAGGCGCTCAGCGCGTAAAGCACGATCACGTCGGTGGAGAGCATCGCCAGTTGCTGCCCGACCAGGCTCCAGGCGCCGTAGCCGTTGAACGCCATGTAGAGACCGACGCTCGCGCCCACGACCAGCCCCGTCAGGCCGCGCAGCGCCAGCAGGTCGTAGCGCAGCTCGCGGTGGAGCAGGGCGCCGGGCGCGGCGGCCGCGCCAGCAAGGACGATGGCGAGGCCGAACCAGGGGATCATCTCGGCGACAAGCGGTTCGTTGAAGGCCGCCGCGATCCGCCCGGCGAGCGCCCAGCAGATCCCGGCGTAGACCAGCCCGGCGAACAGCTGCAGCGCGAACACTGCGTCAACATGGCCTTGCTCGAGGTTCTCGCGCTGGATGATCGGATCGGTGACGGTCGGGCCGACGACCACCTCGGCGAAGGCCACGGTCAGCATCGCCATCGAGACGACGCCGTAGGTGTCCGGGCCGAGCAGGCGCGCCAGGATGGTGAAGACCACGAACCGCAGGATCTGAAAGGTGATGTTGTAGCCGTAGGACCAGGCGCCGGCCTTGAGCACGCGCACGCCGAGCGGGCGGTCGCCGCCGTGCGGCCCGCCGCTCGCGTTTTTGGGGCGCGAGCTCTCAGGCAGAGATCCTTCCGGGGACGCCATGACGGACAAGCTCCAACGGGCTTCGCGAGGGCGCGCCGGCGCCGCAACGGCGCGATCTGCTGCGCGCCTTTGATCGGCATGCAACTCTTCCGCCACGCTGACCTGACCTGGCGGGTCCCGCTGTAGCTCGCATGTCCGGCGGTAAAGAGGCGTTAACGCTGTGCGGGCGAAGACTGCGGGCCGGCCCGGCCATTGCATTCGTTCGACCACGACTTCGAGCAGGGCGCCCGTGCATCCGGATATCGGGCGGCCTGATGGTTAACGCGAGCCGCGGTTCGTGCAGCGGAGAGACGGGTGACGCTCTCGATCCTCCTTATACTCCCTTTGCTGTGGCTGGCCCTGTTCAAGGGGACCACCTGGCGGCTGGCCGCGCTCGGCCTTGCGGCGAGCCTGTCGGACGCCGCCGCCGTCAACATAGGCTTCTCGATCAACGTCAACTGGGCGATGGCGCTGGTCATCATCGGCTGGTTCGCGATCCAGATTCACACCTCCCCGCCGCCGACGTATCTCGCCGCGCGCGCGGTCAACCGCGTCTTGCCGGTGATCATCTTCTGGTTCTGGAACGCGGCGCTGATCATGTTCGCGCCGTACGTCTTCTCCTACATCGGCGAGACCATGCCGGGCTCGTCGAACTTCGATCCCCGGCTCTCGGTGCCGCTCGCCTCGCAAGGCGAAAGCTTCAACCAGCAGGTCTATCTGCTCGTCTGCATCGTGCTGACCTGCGTCATCGCGGTGACGCTGGCGCGCGAGCCCCAGCACATGATGCGGCGGATCAACTATCTCATAACCGGGTTGTTCGTCGGAGCGGCCTTCTGGGTCTACTGGCACATCGCCTCGATCCGCTTGGGCGTGCCGTTCCCCGGCGCGCTTCTGCATAATGATCCGCACAGCTTCGCCTGGAACCAGTACCTGGGCGGCATCCAGCGGCCCTCGGGCTCGATGCCCGAGCCCTCCTCGGTGGCGGGCTTCTTCCTGCCGTTTCCGTTCTACTACTTCGAATACTACCTGGCGACGAAGCGGCGGGCGTGGCTGCTGGCGATCTTCGTCGCGCTCGGCGCGCTGTTCTTCTCGACCTCCTCGACCGCGTTCGCCGGCATCGCGATGTTCGTCACCTGGGTGGCCGTACGCGGGCTTGGCGGCGTCGCGGCGTTCGCCACGGGCGGGCGCATCCTCGTGCGTGATCTCAAGGCGTTCGCTGCTTTCTGTGCTCTGACGGTCGTCGGCGCCGTCGCCGTCTGGGTGTTCCTGATCGATCCCGACGTCGCCCAGACCATCATTCGCGAGCAGATCCTCGAGAAGTCGACCTCCATCTCGGGGCGCCAGCGCGGGTACGCCAACGATCTGGCGTTCGATATCTTCCTTCAGACCTATGGGGTCGGCGTCGGCATGGGCAACCACCGCGCCAGCTCGATCGTGCTCGCGCTGCTGTCGGGCACGGGCGTGATCGGCTTTGCGCTGATGGCCTACTTCTTCTTCGAGATCGCCTGGCGCGCGATGCTGCGCGGACGTCTGGTCAATCGGATCTACGCACGCAAGTCGTTCGCTCTGGTCACCGGCTTCGGCGGCATCATCGCCGGATCGATCCTGGTCGGCGGCGAGCTGCAGAGCGTGATCATGTGGGCCTGGGTCGGCTGCTTGATCGCACTCAACATCGCGCCGCTGCCCGCCGCCAGACCCGCGCGCGCCCCCGTCCGCGAAGCCCCGCAAGCCCCGCTCGCCCAGCTTCCGCAGGCCGGCGAATAGTTCGCGAGGCGGGCGGCGATCTTCGAAAACGTTGATGCTGGACCCTGCCCCTCCCCCTTGTGGGGAAGGGAGCGTCTTGAGCATCTCTGACCGACCCGAGCATGCAAACGAGCAGTGCGAGCATGCGTGCGAGCGGGATATCGGTGAGCATCTCACCCGGGGATAGATTCGACTTATCCGCTCCCTTCAGTGTGCGCCGTACACTGCGCGCATGTCTGACGACCGCGACCTCGAAGACTCCAGCCCCGCCGGCCTCTGGGAGGCGGCGAAGGACCTCATGCGCTGGCTGTTCGCCGCCTATGGGCGACCGGTCGACATCGTCGCTATGGGGCCTTTGACGGCGAAGGAGCACCGCGAGATCTCAAGCTGGCTCGCTGCAGTGGAGCGCATTGCGCGCAGGCTGCTGGTCGTCGAGGCGAGCAAGCTGGTGGGAATGCTGCCGGCGATCGTCAAACGCACGGCTCCGCCTTCAACCCCGCGGACAGCGCCACGCGAGAGCAAGCGCATCGAGCGGGATCCCGAAAACCCGAGCCAATGGCGCGTCAGCTTCCGCGTCCCGATGGCGCGCAACAGCGGTCGCGACAAGCTTTGCTCCCCTACGGGGGAGCTGTCGCGCGCATGCGCGACTGAGGGGGATTGCCTCGCGGCTGGCGGGTTCGCGGCGTCGTCCGGATCGTCAGCTTTCGAAGCTTCGGGCAATCCCCCTCAGTCTCGCCGGGCTCCGCCCGGCGATCCAGCTCCCCCGTGGGGGAGCAGAGAGGCGGTCGATCCGCTTCAAGGCGTGAGCCTCAGGAGCGCCTGGCCTTTGGCCGAGCGGATCGAAGCGGCGCGTCGCGTGCTCAACGATCCCGCGCCTTATGCGCTGCGGCTGGCGCGCTGTCTTCGAGGCGAGCCCCAGCGCGCGGCGGCGATCATCCAGCCCGAGCGCGGGTCCGAAGCGGAGACCCTCGGGCGATGGGCCTACGGCCATGCGCTAACGCACGCCCGCGAAGCCGTCCCCGCGTTCGACACGAGTTGACGCCCGCCCGCTTCGTCGTGCGCCGTCCCTCGCGAGAGCGGGGCTTCAGGCGCTTGTCGCATCAATGGAAGGGAGCTGCGCGCCGCCGGCGCGGTCGATCAGCCGGCGAACTGGGCGAAGACGTCCTCGAACTGGGCGACCCGGCGGTCCCAGGAGAACTCCTCGACGAAGCGGCGGCGCGAGGCGCGGCTCATTTCGAGGTAGCGGCCGGGTTCGGCCATCAGGTCCGCGACGCGGCCGGCGACCGCGTCCGGGTCCGAGCCGAGGTCGAACAACAGGCCGTTGACCCCGTCTTCGACCGCGGTGGGAATGCCGCCGACGCGCGTGGCGATGTCCGGAAGTCCGTGTGCGTTCGCTTCGAGCAAGACGATGCCGAGCGCCTCGGCCTCGCTGGCGAGCACCAGGAAGTGGCAATCGGCGAAGAGCCGTTCGAGCTTGGCGAGCTCGGCCGGATCGGACTTGTTCAAAAAGCCGTGCTGGCGGACCTCGGGCGGCGCGTCGTTTTCCGCGAACTCGGTGCAGCCGACAACGTGCAAGGTCGAGGAGACGCCGCGGGCGTTGAGGCCGCGGGCGATCGCCAGGGCCGCGTCGCCGCCTTTGCGCTTCCAGTCGACGCCGATGAACAACAGATCGCAGCGCGCGGTTCCACGTTCCTGCGCCGCCGCCTGGACCGCCTCGTCGGTGATGTCGATCGTCATGTTCTCGGCGAACGGCGCGAGGACCAGCTTCTCGGCGGGAACCTCGTAGCGCTCGGTCACGTTCGCGATCGCCCACTTCGAAGCGTAGAAGGCCGCGCTCGCCCGGTCGAAGCCGCGCTGCTCGAGCGCCATGGCGCTCTTGAGGTTGACGACCCGGGCGCGCTTCTCGGCGGGCCAGTAGGTCTGCAGATAAGTGTCGATCTCGGCGTCGGTCCAGAAGAACACCGGCTTGCCCGGCGGCGTGCAGGCCGCCTGGATCGAGCTCTCGCAGAAGATCAGGTCGTGCTTGTCTTGCGGCAGGGTTGCGGCGATCCAGGTCCGCAGCGCGGCGGCGAAGAGGGCCGAGCGCTCAGGCATCCAGATGCGTCCCATCGCGCTCAAGGCTTTCTCGATCGGCCACAGCGGCGCGCGCAGCAGGCGCTTGTCGAAGACGTAGGGCGTCACCTTGTGGCCGCGGGCGCGCAGCTTGCGGACGGTCCAATAGGGGATCGACGACCAGTAGCTCATGTCGTCGGGCGATCTGAAGCACAGGTAGGCGATGTCGAAGGTGCGCCGCCCTTCGGCCTGAGGCTCGGAGCCGGCCGGGCCCGTTTCGAGTGGCTCGAACCGGGGCGTCTCGGGGCGCGTCTCTTGCATGACGGAGGTCACGAGCAGCTCACCACCTTGTTGCGTTAACGATCGATGCCGCCCATGTCAGAGTGCAATCCCTACGCCAACGCCGGTCTTCGCCCGCCGCGGGTTTTGCTGGCGATCGAATCCCTCGACGGAGGATCGGGCCGGCACGTCGTCGATCTGGCCGAAGAACTGGCTCGGCGCGGCCGCGACGTCACCGTGGCCTATTCGCCGCTGCGGGCGAATGCGTCTTTCGTCGAGCGGCTCGAATCCAATCCGAACATCGCCACGGCGCGTTTCAACATGCGCCGCGCGGTGCATCCGTCCGACGCCCTGGCGCTCTTCGAGCTGTGGCGGATCGTCAAGCGGTTGGGGCCGTTCGACATCGTGCACGGGCACAGCTCCAAAGCCGGCGCGGCGGTGCGGCTGCTGCCGGCCGGGCGGGCGCGCAAGGTCTATACGCCGCACGCCTTCCGGACGATGGATCCGAAGGTTCCCGGGCCGCTCAGCGCCTTCTACGCCGCCATGGAGCGAGGGCTCGCGGGGCTCACCGACGCGATCATCTGCGGCTCGCTGTTCGAGCGTCAACACGCCGAGGAGCTCGATGTTCGTCCAAGGACCGTTCGCCTCATTGCCAACGGTGCGCTGCCGCCGTCGGACGATCGGCGCGCCGAGCTGCGCGCCGCGGCCGGGCTCGGCGAGGACGACATCTGCATCGGGACGGTCGGCAGGTTTGCGCCGCAGAAGAATCCCGACCGTCTGGTCGCCGCGCTGGCCAAGGCGCTCGCCGCCGAGCCTCGGGCCAAGGCGGTGATCGTCGGCGGCGGCGCGATGCGCGATCACGTCCATGAGTTGATCGAGACGCATGGTATCGCCGACCGCGTTCACGTCGTCGAGAACCAGCCGGGCGAGCCGTGGATGCGGGCTTTCGATCTCTTTGTCGTCTCGAGCGACTATGAGGCGATGCCTTACGTCTACATCGAAGCGCTGTTCGCCGGCCTGCCGATCGTCTCCACCTGGGTGGGCGGAACCGACGAGACCGTCGAGAACGGCGAGAACGGCTTCATCGTTCGCGTCGGCGAGGATGAAGCGTTCGCCGAGAAGATCATCGAAGTGACGCGCGACGCCGCTCTGCGGGAGCGGTTCGCGGCCGCCTCGGCGCGCAAGTCGGCCGGTTTTCATCTCTCGGTGATGACCGACAAGGTCGAGGCGCTTTACGCGGATCTGCTTCAAGAGCGCGCCGATCAACCGGCGAAAAGCGCCGGCGCGGGCGAAGAAGAAGCCGGATCGGACGACCACGACGCGCGGCTCAAGGCCTGAGGCGGTCTGGAAGGCGAAAGGCCCTTATCGGCCTTGCGTGCGTTCCTGGATCGTCGGGTTGATGATCTTCCGTATGGCGAGATAGAGCGGCTCGGCCCGTTCGCGCACCACCCGGCCGATCGAAGACTTGGTGATCCGATAAGCCCATTCCGGCCAGGCCAGAAGCGGCGGACGTCCATGGCTGACCGCGATCCGGCGCACTTCGGCGATGGTCCGTCCGAAGCGGTTGTTCGACACGCCGTCGACGTTCATGTGCGCCACCAGATGCGGCTCGTAGCGGCCGTAGAGCCCAAGCTTGGCGGCGCGCAGGAACCAGTCGTAGTCCATCGCGCAGCGGTACTTGAGGTCAAAGCCGCCGACCTGGTCGTAGATCTCTTTACGCACCACGCAGGTGGGATGGTTGAGGTTCGGCATCCGCCGCGGGATGATCGAGGCGTAGAGCGGCTCGCCGACCATGGTGTAAGCCGGCTTGCCGCCGCGCTCCATGACGAGATCGCCGAAGACGAACGGCGCGCCGGTTTCTTCGAGCGCATTGACCGCGACGTCGTAGAACTCCGCCGTCAGATGGTCGTCGGCATGGATGAAGTGCACATAGCGGCCCCGCGCGAGGGCGACGCCTTTGTTCAAGGCGTCCGAGATGCCTTCGTCGGCCTCGGAGACGATGCGGTCGCCCGGCCGCAGCAGTCCGCGGGCGAGCTCGACCGTGCCGTCGGTCGAGCCGCCGTCGACGATGACGTGCTCGACGGAAGGGTGGGTCTGGGCCTGCACCGAGGCGATGGTGCGCGCTATGGACGACTTTGCGTTAAAGCAAATGGTTACCGCCGAGACCGTCGGCGCATCGCCGTCTTGACCGGGGGCGGCGCGGTTCTTGCGAGGAGTGTCGGCCATAGGCGGGCTAATCCGTTAAGACGTCGGGGTTCGACGTGCTCAAAGCTTGCGAGAAACGTGCCGCGTCATGCGCATTCTGATCGTTTCCGATTACGGCCACGTGAACGGCGGTGCGGCGAAGGTCGCGATCGACAGTGCGCTGGCGCTGGCCGAAGAGGGCTGCGAGGTGGTCTTCATCTACGGCGTCGGCCCGCAGGACGAGGCCCTGACCGACTCGACCGTCGAATGCGTGCACGCCGAGGTCGAGGACGTCTGGACCGTCTCGAGCGCCTTCGAGGCGGCGCGATCGGCGATCTGGAACGAGCCGGCGCGGCGCGAGCTGTCGCGGATCTTCTCCGCCTTCGCGACGCCCAACAGCGTGATCCATGTTCATCAGTGGTCGAAAGGCTTCAGCCCCGCCGTCTTCGCCGCGGCCCGGGACGTCGGCCGGCCGGTGTTCCTGAGCGGTCACGACTATTTCGCGGTGTGCCCGAACGGCGCCTATTTCCTTTACGGCGCGAACGCGCCTTGCACGAAGAAGCCGATGTCCTCGGGCTGCCTGATCACCGGCTGCGACCGGATCTCGGCCAAGCACAAGGCCGTTCGCGTGGCGCGGCATGCGCTGCTCACCCGGCATCTGGCCCGGCTCGACGACCTGACCATGGTCCATGTTTCGGAGTTTTCGAGGTCGGTGGCCGAGCCGCTGACCGCCGTGCCGGCGGCCCATGCGACCGTGCCCAATTTCGCCCCGCCGCAGCGGATCGAGCCGGTCGAGCCCTGGCGCTCGGGCACGGCGCTTTACTGCGGACGGATCACTGCGGAGAAGGGCTGCGGCCTCTTCGCCGAGGCCGCACGGACGGCGGGGGTCAAGGCGCAGCTCCTCGGCGACGGTCCGATGCGGGCCGAGCTCGAGGCCGACTACCCCGAGCATGAGTTCCTCGGCTGGCGCGGCGCGGACGGCGTCGACGCGGCGTTTGCGGGCGCGCGGGTGCTGGTGCTGCCCTCGCTCTGGTACGAGACGTTCGGCCTGGTCGTGCTCGAAGCGCTCGGCGCGGGGCTGCCGGTGATCGTCTCGGCGGACACCGGTGCGGCCGAATACGTCCGCCACGGCGAGACCGGCTGGGTGATCCCGCGGGGCGACGAACAGGCCCTGGCGGCGGCGCTCAGCGAAGCGATGGCGGACGACGCGCGCATCAAGGCGATGTCGGCGCGGGCCCGCGAGCTTGGCGCGCCGCTGGAGCTGTCGCGCCACGGCCACGTCCGGGCGCTGATCAATCTTTATCGAGAAGCTCTTTCCCGGCGCGCCGCGGCGTGAGGGCGCGCCTAGAGCAAATCCGGTTTCAGGGGAAACGCGGAATTGCTCTAGGTCTATGATTGGTCGCGTTTTCGAACGGAAAACCGGCGTCCACTTTTCCTGGAAACGCTCTAGTAGGCGCCCTTGCGCAGCAGCACCGCCGGGATGGTCTTCAGCAGGATCATCAGATCGAAGCCGATCGACCATTTGCGCGCATAAAGCGCGTCGAGGCGCACCCGCTTGGGGTAGGGCAGATCGTTACGTCCGCTGACCTGCCACAGGCCGGTGACGC